>NZ_QKOF01000007.1 GCF_014889545.1 Methanothermobacter thermautotrophicus
GGCACATCCTATACACAGCCACCCACCAAACACAAACAAAATCGAAAAAATTGCATTGCTTATGCTAAGGTCATCATATAAGTTGTTTCAGCTCCATGGGATTCTGAATCCTGCAAATGTTAAGATAATCAGACACGGTTCCAGCTTCAACAAAACAGAAAAAACATTAAAATCCAGAAAAAATGAACATAAAATCATGAAAGACGCCGGGGACGGGATTTGAACCCGCGAGATCCAAAGGATCATTGGCTTAGCAGGCCAACGCCGTACCAGACTGGGCCACCCCGGCCTTACCATAGACTATCTGCATCAAGCATTATAAGTTTTTCGTTCAGGAAAGTTTGATTGGGAGGTGGGCACGTTCAGGGGTTGACAGATCTTCCATCCACCGGTGATCCTGATAACTGGCTCCACCCCGTTAATCCGCAAGCATCAGCTGTCCATGGTAGAGCTGCTCCTTTCCAGGCCTGACCCGTTCCCATGACTAAGATGGTTTACCCTGACCCTCCAGTCAGGGCCCCATCACCACTGATCCTGCGGGACGAGGCTTCGACACCAGCCATCAGGGCCGATAGACAGTCGATCAGCCGCCCCCTGAACTTCGACCGCGCCGTATAGGGGATTTGCGCTTACAGAGGACCCCTAACCCTCCAGTCTAGCCCATTTTACTGATTATATTAAGTGATATTTTAATGTTTCTATCAAATATCTTCAGAAGCCATGATTCAGACCTTAAAAAGAAGTCCGTGGTACTAAAAAATTAATAGATGAAGGTCCAATAATTAATTTCTATGGACAAACTGATGGTAATAAGTCTAATTTTGAGCCTCTACATGGCATTCAACATTGCTGCCAATGACATAGGCAATTCGGTGGGGACAGCCGTGGGTAGTGGTTCCATAAAGATGAGGAGGGCTCTCCTCCTAGGAGCCTTTTTTGTATCCCTGGGGGCAATATTACTTGGCGGGAACGTCATAAAAACAATAAGTGAGGGGATAATTCCCCAGGGACTCTTCAGCCCCAGAATGGCCCTGGTGGTAACGGCTACAGCTTCAATCTGGATAACATTCACCCTGATCAGAAAGATACCCATTTCAGGGTCAGATGCAATTGTGAGCTCGGTTATTGGAGCCGGAATTACGGCAGTGGGTATTCAAAACATGAACCTGGATGTCATTGGATTCATAGTTCTAAGCTGGCTCATCTCACCCCTCGCAGGTCTTTTGACGGGATTCCTGATATACCATGCTATCAGGAACATGATAATAAAACCACTTCAGGGTATGGGGCTAAGGGACCGTGCTGAGAAGATTTTTTCCTATCTACAGGTACTGAGCTCCTCATTCTCAGCCCTTAACCTGGGTGCCATCGATATAGCTGTTGCCGTTGGGGTTATATTCGCAGTGGGAAGTTTCGGAGGAAACTGGATCAGGATCCTCGGGGTCATCGGGCTTGTTGCTGGAATCCTCCTTGCAGGCAATCGTGTGACAGAAACAATTGGAAGAAGGATAACAGACCTGACACCAAGCAGGGGCTTTTCAGCCCAGCTGGCAGCTGCAGTTATAGTTTACCTTTTCATGGGTTATGGTATGCCTGTATCACCAACACAGACACTCATCGGATCAGTGATAGGTGTGGGGATTGCACATGGGACATCAACAGTCAAGTATGATGTTATAGGGCACATAGCCTATACCTGGATGGTCACGATACCCACATGCATTATCCTATCATCTGCAATATACATTATCACCGGATTCTTGGGTTAAAGACTCTTAAGGGCCCTTATAATATCCCCATCGGCAATTATGCCAACCATATCTCCATCATCCACCACAACAAGCTGGTTTATGATTCCCTCATCAGAGGAGTAGTCATTCATCTTTTCAATGGCATCTGCAAGGGTCTCCCCAGGCGATACGGTTGCAACATCCTTCACCATAACCTCACCGACCGTGGTTCCAAGTTCATAGTTGTCCAGTATTAGGTTGTGGCCAAGGTCTGATGCTGTGACGATTCCGGCAAGCTTACCTTCCTCAAGTACGGGAAGCGCGCTTATCCTGTGCTTCATCAGTTTCTCAAATGCAAATACGACGTCCTCAGAGGGCTCGACTGTTATAACATCACGGGTCATTACATCCTCAACCTTAACCTCATTAAGTCTTTTCAGCACCTTTTTCTCCTCCTTTAACAGTGGTCTTTGTTAATGATTTGATTATCGAGTCGATTGTTGTCACAACATCTATGTTCTCGATTACAGGCACATTGTGTTTCCTTGCCTGGTTCTCTATGTATCTGTGAATTCTTCTGATGGCCCAGAAGTAACTTATGTATCTTTTAAGGGGTCTTCTGGCCCACATCTGCCTGCAGCGTGAATAGAATCTCCCCTTATGCACGTTCTCATCGGAGACTGTCAGTACAAACATTGCAACGTTTTCCTTGTTAACAAGGTCCTCCCTTATGAAACCGGGGACTATGTGCACGCCCTCAATGACTATGCTTATCCCCTCTGTCAGCGCCCTTTCGATTACTGCCTCCACGCCTATGCTCACACTTTCAACGTGGTCCCTGAATCCTATGAGGACCTCGTCGAGTTCCGGTGGTGGGGGTATCCTGAGGGACTGGTAGGCCGTGTAGCTGGATTCATATATGGATGGAAGAAGTTCCCTGGAGACTATCTTACGCATGACCTCCCTTATCATGTCAGTACTTATCATGTTCCTTATTCCTAGGCGGTTTGCAACTTCAAAGGCGATTGATGAAGTTCCCACGCCTGAAGCGCCACCTATAAGTATTATGAGGGGTTCCTTGCACTGTCTTATCTTTCGCCAGAGCATGTATTTCTCCGCAATCTCAGGGTCCTCCTTCCTGAGATGTTCAGAGACTATTTCAACGAGTTCCTCGATGGTTATCAGATCAACACCATTCTTTTTAAGGTGAGCCTCAATCCTTGAAGCGAATGTGTATGCCCTGTTCGGATCCATCTCTGCCCGGGTCAGTGAACGTGCCAGAACACCCTTGGAGAATGGCTCTGTGTATTTCTTTCCACTTACCTCTCCCTGAACCATTATCATGATCTCACCTCAAAAAGAATTCAGTGATAATCTGGAATCCAGTTTTTATATATTTAACTGGATTTGAGATTTATGATTTCGGCCCTTATGGATCCGTCATCATCAATTTCAATCAGGGCTGCCCTGCCCTCGGAAAGCTGCCCAGGGTTTACTATGAGTGTTTCGCCGAGACGGTCCACACCGGGGGACTCATGGATGTGCCCGCAGATATTGATGCATGGTTGGTGCTTCTCAATTGCATCCCTTACACCTGTGCTTCCCACATTATCCCCTGAGGGAATCCTGTCAACCTCTGTTCCATGGGGTGGTGCATGGGTTACAAGAATAAGCCTATCATTCCCTTGGAGGTTCTCAAGGAGTTTATCCAGTTCGCCGTGTATCTCATCTTCCTCAAGTTCCAGGGGTGTGTTGAAGGGTGTTGGATTGGAACCGCCAAGGCCACAGAAGGCAAAATTCTTAACATTAAGGGTTCTTGCGTGGATATTGATGGCCCTGGAATTTTCAATTCTGGATGAGATTCCATGGGGGTCACAGTTTCCCGGTACAGCGAGCACAGGTATGTTGTGTGATGCCAGGTCATTTAGCAGTTCCTCGGCAAGTTCAGGGGGGCCGAAGTGGGTTATGTCTCCTGCCACAACAATAATGTCCACCCTGTTATTCTTCAGGTACCTGTGAAGCTCGGGGATGTTTGATCCATGGAGGTCACTGACTGCAAGGATTTTCACGAAAATCACGCTCCTATTCCCTGAAAAATGAGCCTATTTCTCTCAGGCCCTTCTTTATGTCCTCTGAGTCACCGTAAATCGCTATAAGGTCATCCTCTTCGAATTCTATTATCAGACTATGGGTTTCGGCGATGTCCTGGACCCTGTCCTCTGCAAGTGGCTCCCTGAGGTGGACCCTTGCAGCTGCAAATCCGGGTGGCGCCCCGACAATGAATTTTGATCTTGTTTCGGGGGGCCTGTGGACCTCCTCTCCCCTGGCCGCCCTTTTAAGTTTTTCAATCCATTCTGCAGGGTAATCTGTTGATACTGTCTCTGCAAGCTCAAGGAGTTCCTCCTGGATGGAGTTTAGCATGTCATTTATCCTCTTGAGCTCCTTCATCATTTCAGGATTTTCAGGGTCCGATTTGTAGAAGTTTATTGATGTCCTCACCAGCCTTACATCCTCTGTGATTGATGTGGGGACATCAACATCCCTTTTCCTAAGATCTGTTAGAAGTTCAACTAGAACGAACCATGTCTGTTCTACTGGCAGTATCATAGGTGTCCTTCCAGAATTTTTAGGGTTGTGTGGTTTATCTTTGCGCCTGCTTCTTCAAGCTCCTTTCGGATCTCATCAATGTTGTTGTAGGAGCTGAGGAAAAGCACATGGTTACTCTGGGTGCCCTTGATGGATATTATGGCTATCTCCTCATCATCTGAGAGTTCTTTTTTCTCCAGTCCTGCCTTGTAGTCCACAAAGGGTCTGAATTCTTCTGGAAGATCCTTAAGGGTGAATATTCCCTTTAAAGTGGCTATAAACAAAAAAACACCTCTGTTTATTTATGGGAGTGTAACTCCCCTGAAAAATAAATATTTTGGGGTTTATCCGCTTCCAGGTGCAAGGCGGTCGAGTTCCTCGAGTTTTTCAAGGCACTCGTCCACACATACCTGGTGGGCGTCAACCACAAGGTCCTCTTTTGGAAGACCCATTGCAAGTCCCAGTAGCTGTGCCAGGTGGAGTACCGGTATGTTGAATTCTTCACCGAACTTGTCCTTGATCTCCATCTGACCCACGTCAAACTGCAGGTGGCAGAATGGGCAGACGTTGACTATTGCATCCACACCGGCTTCCTTCATGTTTGTGAGTTTTTCCCTTGTGAAGTCCAGTGCAACATCCAGGTCCCTGGATCTTACTCCACCACCGGCACCGCAGCACATCATCTTGTCCTTGTAGTCGACTGATTTTGCTCCGGTGACCTCGACGAGTTCATCCAGTATTGTTGGCCTTTCAGGGTTGTCTATGTTTATCTCGTCGCTTGGTTTGAGGAAGTGGCATCCATAGTGAACTGCAACGTTGAGGTTGAGGGGTTTTTCAATGATTTCTGAAAGTTTGTCAAGTCCCACATCATTGTAGAGGACTTCGGCAAGGTGCCTTACGTTGATTTCTCCCTTGTATTCCCTTCCTGCCTCCTTGAGGATTTCGTTGATTTTTGCCTTCATCTCCTCGTCTTCCTTGAGGAGGTGGTTTGTTTCAAAGAGTGAACCGAAGCATCCGTTACATTCTGTCATGATGTCTGAGCCCATCTCCTCGGCAATGGTGATGTTCCTTGCTGCTATTGCAGCCCATGTTGTCTTGTCAAATGAACCGAAGACCCCTGGTGCTGGGCAGCAGGATGCTCCTTCCATGTCCTTGAGTTCGATTCCGAGTTTGTCGAAGAGGACTCTTGTTGCCTTTTCAATTCCAGGGTACCTGTTGTTCATGATACATCCTAAAAAGTATGCGATTTCCATTTGCATGCCTCCCTATTCTAGTTCACCTGTTTCCCAGTTGTATCCTATTAACTGGTCGAAGCCTGTTGCCTTGATGATTTTCTGAACCTCTTCAAGGGCTCCTGGGAACTGGTGTGTTGTTGGTGGTAGTTCTCCGAGGCCGACCGCCTTTCGGAGTGCCATTGTTGCATCGTTTATTGGCACACCGTGGCCGGTTTTTATAACGAATGATCCAACGGCCTTGTGGGCTGGTGCCATGAATCCTGCCTTGGCTGCTTCGTTCCTTGCAAGTTTCACGACATCCACGATTTTGACCTTACGTGGGCACCTTTCCTGGCAGGAGTAGCATGTTGTACACATCCAGAGGGTTGGGTCTGAGATTACATCATCCTTTAATCCCACGTTGGCCTTCCTTATGATCTGTCTAACCCTGTAGGGGGTTCTTCTTCCTGATGGGCAGGATCCAGTGCATGTACCGCACTGGAAACAGTATTCCAGGCTGTCTCCTCCGGCTGCTTTTATTTTCTCAGAGAATTCCTTGTCAATATCACCCTTTGTTATCAGGTTCTCATCTCTCTGCAGTAGAGTCATTATATCACTCCTTTCTCTTTTTTCCTCTTCATCCTCTGACCCCTCGTCGGAATCAGAATCCTCCGAAGAGGCTTCATCCTCAACAGCCTCCTCATTTTCATCGGAGGCTCTGGCTGGTTCTTCAGTTTCAGCTTCATCAGCATCTGCAGTTTTCTCATCTGAGACTTCAGAAACCTTAACAGTTTCTTCAGCCTCGGGGGCCTCAGAAACCTCCACGGTTTCCTCAGGGGCTTTTTCGTCTGCAGATGGTGAAGGTTCATCTGAAGGTTTTTCTTCAGGTTGAGGTTTTTCAGTTTCTTTAATGGGCTCGCTTGGAGTATCTGTTTCCACTGGTTTCTCTGTTTTGCTGTCCTCTTCCTTCTTCTCACCCATCAACATTTCCTTTAGGCGTTTTAGAACTGACATTGTTTTCACACCCTGAAAGATCGCTGGTTAGCAAACCTCAGATTTTTCTTATTAGACTGTGATTTTTATCTGTATATAAAGATTCCTAAAATTCGACAGAGTGTAACCTTTAAGGTTACACTATTCTGGAAATGGTTAAGTAGAATGCTACTCCAAGTAGCTATGACGGTGCATGAACATGACCACATACCAGATAAAGCTACATGACGGTCCTGCAAGGCTGGGCCTCCTTGATGACACTGAAACACCCCTACTACTTGAACATGAAGGGATGGATATAGCCCCCCATGAGACCATACCCTACAGTGTCCCGAGGGAAATTGCAGAGTGGGGTGTGGATGAAACCCTGAGGATGGCCTCCGGCTCCGGTGCAGATTATGCCTTCATACATGGATCCAGCTACCAGGACCTCAGGATAAGGTGTGCCCTTGAACTTGAGGAGATGGGGTTCAGGAGACTAATAGTGGCAAATATGGATGAACTGATTCAGAGGCCAGGGGACCTTGTGAGAATCTTAACTGCCCTGAGGGAATCTGTGAAGCCTGAAACCCTGCTTTGCTCCACATTCTCGCACCCTGCATTCATCCCCCTCCTCACCTACATGGGTATTGACCTCTTCTCAGATGCCACTGCAGAGCTATATGGGAGGCTCAGCATTCTCCTGACAGAGAGCCACACCTATCCCCTGGACACCTACGGTCTCTGCGATACCCGCGGAGGGGATCTCATTGAGAGAAACAGGCTCACCCTTGAGTTCATCGTCAGTGAGGTCAGGGAGCATATAAGGAACGGTACCCTCAGGAACCTTGTTGAGGAGCGTGCTGCATCATCACCCCAGAACATGTCAGCACTTAGGATCCTGGACCGTGAGAAGCAGAAATTCCTCCAGAGATACACACCTCTATACTAATTTTGCAGTATTCCGCGATTCACTTTTAGAATCCCACAGCTAATGGAAACCCGGCACCGATCACAACGGAGAACCCACAACAAGATAATGAAAAGACCCTGCATCCACCACATCCTCGACCTCAAATCCATTCTCCCTGAGTATCCCAATGACCTCATCCTCAGATAGCCTCAGGTCAAGGTGTGGACCCGGGGTTCCTGGAATTTTCTTAAAATCAACTATGGCGAGTTTACCACCATTCCTAAGGAGTCTCCTCACCTCGGCAAGGAGAAGGTCAACCTCCCTGTTTGCAACTATCCCATGGAACACGTTTGCCATGAAATAAATGTCAACTGTCCCATCGGGAACCGGGAGCCTCCCTGTTATATCATCAAGGAGCATTAAGATGTTTTTTATTCCTGCAGCAGCTGATCTGAGGGCTTCAACTGATGGTGGGTATATGTCAACTGCAATTACCATCCCCTCATCTCCCACAGCCTTCACTGCCTCAAGTGAAATGAAGCCATCCCCGCATCCAGCATCGAGAAATGTATCTCCAGGTTTCAGTGGAAGCAGTTCAATCAGTTTTCTGGCGTCTATGAGGTCACGTGTCGATTTACCCCCATCTGCATGCACTCTGCCCACACTAACACCTCCTCAGTTATGAGAAAAATGTCATGCCCCGGTAACTACTCTACTTCTAAAAATGAATAATCTTTCGGGATACGACATTGAGAACATCCCAATCACTGACGAAAATACCTTTCACAACCCCCACACATGATCTCCTCAGAAACCAAGAACATTCCATAATCACTGACGAACCGCCAGACAAGACGACACTGAATCCATGATCGCTGCCAAGTTATAAATAAAAACCCTAACAGATTATTAATGGTGTCCTTAGATGATAGAAAAGATTGAGCTCACCATGATAAACGGGACTGTCCATCACTTCAAGAGGGGCAAATTTGGGGTTGAAATGATAAAGGTTGACAAGGATAAGTGCCTCATACTGGTGAGCTTTGCTGAGAGAGAATTCGGGAAAAGAGAGATAATCATCCCCCTCCAGAATGTTGAAAAATGCGAGTATCTCCTGAGATAAACTACAGGATCATCCTCTCCACCACAGCCCTGGGTGCCCCCGCAATCTCAACAAGGTATTCTGCCTCAATGAAATGAAGGCCGGCAGGAATCACAAGGCAGTGAAGTGGATCCCCAAAGTCCTCATCAACCAGTGCATCTATTCTATCAGCCCTCACAACGGGTTCCTCAGACCCCGCCCTTGCTATGACAACTGCAAGGGTTTCGCCGGTAATTGTATCATCATCAAGTTTCTCTGATGCCCTCAGGAGGTACCTGAGTCCCTCATTGGCAGTCATATACCTGTCCCGGTGGGCTTCTATATCCAGGAGCACGAGGGAATGGGAGCCAGCCTCAAGGTTCTCCCCTATGTTGGTGTAGGGTGATGTGGGAAAGTAGTTATCAGTTGTGAATGGTATAGTGATTATCCTTCCAAACTTGTAGGCCTGGAGACCTGCAAGTCCAGGGGCGGCCGATACTATGGATGAAGAATGGATGACCCTCGTCTCTACACCCCTCCTGTGGGCGTCTATTAGGAGCTCGGTGTGTGTTGTTGCCACAAGAGGATCCCCCGCCACAAGTAGTGCCACATCAATCTCTGAGGCCCTTTCAATGGGGATTCTTTCCTCCTCGATTTCTCCCCTCCCCAGTACCTTCACCCTTCTACCTATTCTCTTCTCGATTGCCGATAAACTGGACCCCTGGAGCATTGCAGTGTAGAATTCAGCGTAAACCTCGTCACAGTCCTCTATGGCCTTCAGGCCCTTGATTGATATGTCATCCTCGTCATAGAGTCCAAGTCCAATTATGTATAGCATCTTAACCCTCCATAACAGGTATCAGAAACGATTAATAACGGTATATATGCACGTGACCTAATATAATAGGTGACTAAAGATAGGGGAAGTTTCAATCATGAAGGGTTTGAAGGTTCCAAAGAAGATGGCGAATGATATCATAAAGATGCTTGCTGATGGGTCAGTGCTGAACAGGGACTACCGCATAGGCAGGGACCATGAATACGTGTACATACCCCTGAGGGAGGAGGCAGTGGTCCCTGAGATTGAGGGTGCTGAACTTGTTGATCATGAATTCGAGGAGAGCAGGCGCTCCCCTGCAAACTTTACTGAGATTCTGAAATCAAAAATCCCTGAAGATGCCCTTGCATCCATCAGGAGATCCTTTGACATAATAGGGGATACTGTGATACTTGAGATACCATTGGAGCTTCATGATTACCGTTTCATCATCGGTGAAGCCGCCCTTGAATTCACAGGCAGAAAGGCTGTCTACATGAAGAGGAGTGGTGTGAAGGGGGTTACCAGGACAAGGGAGCTTGAACTGATTGCAGGGTCACCTGTGTCAGAGACCATCCACAGGGAGTATGGAAGCCGGATAAAGGTGGATGTAAAGGACGTGTACTTCAGCCCCAGGCTTGCAAATGAGAGGGAAAGGGTCGCTTCTCAGGTGAAGGATGGTGAGGTCGTCCTTGATATGTTTGCTGGTGCCGGTCCCTTCGCCATTGCAGTTGCAAGGCATGGCAGGGCTTCGCGCATCTATGCCGTTGACATAAACCCCTCCGCTGTCAGTTACATAGAGGAGAATGCCAGACTGAACCATGCAGAGGATGTTATAGTTGCAGTTGAAGGTGATGTTAGGGAGTTCCTCAGGGACAGGGAGTGCTTTGCTGACCATATTATAATGAACCTCCCTGGAAGTGCCTGCGAATTTCTTGATGATGCCATCAGGGCAGTGCGGGACGGTGGAGTTATACACTACTATGAATTTGCAAGGGACTTCAGAACACCTGCGAACCGTTTGAAGGAGGCTGCGAAGCCCTTTACTGTTGAAATCCTTGATAAAAGGAGGGTTAAATCAAGGAGCCCCGGGGTCTGGCATATTGGCATCGACGCCAGAATAAGGAAGGGTGACCCTTTAAATCAGGAAAAAAAGGTGAAGTTGTTTAGGGCCGCTGCAAAGCTGGACTCTCCTGTATGAATTCTGTTTCTCCGCTACAGGGGGTCGAGGATGCCTTTCTCAGTTATAATTCCTGATATGAGGTCTGATGGTACGATATCAAATGCTGGGTTAATGGCCTCTGTCTCCTGAGGTGCTATCCTGCATCCGCCATAATATAGAACCTCTACAGGATCCCGCTCCTCTATCTCAATATCATAGATTGAGTTTTCCATGTCAAATGTGCTCATGGGTGCTGCAACATAGAAGGGGACATTGAAACGTTTTGCTGCGAGGGCAACCATGAGTGAGCCTATCTTGTTTGCCACTCCCCCCTCTGCGATACGGTCGGCGCCTATTATCACCTTATCGATCATGCCAGTCTGCATCAGGTAGCCCGCTGCAACATCCGCTATCAACTTAACAGGGATGCCCTCCTGCTGCATCTCCCAAACACTGAGCCTTGCACCCTGACCAACTGGCCTTGTTTCATCACATATGACGGTTAAACGTTTTCCCTCACCCCATGCGGCCCTTATAACCCCCAGGGCTGTCCCGTAGTCAACACAGGCAAGGGCCCCTGCATTGCAGTGGGTTAAAACCGTGTCACCATCATCTATGACCCCTGCGCCGTGTCTTCCTATGGCCCTGTTGGTCTCCATGTCCTCCCTGTATATTCTGATGGCCTCATCCAGGGGAGAGTCAGATTTCATCACACGGTCAACCGCCCAGAAGAGGTTCACTGCTGTTGGCCTTGAAGCCCTTATCTCATCTGCTGCCACCTCAACATCCTCGCCTGCTAGTTCCGCCATTGCAACACCGAATGCTGCTGTAACACCTATGGCCGGGGCCCCCCTGACAACCATGTTCTTTATGGCATATATGACGTCCCTGTAGTTCCTGCAGTGGAAGTACTCGAGGGAGTCCGGTAGTCTGCGCTGATCTATGAGGACCAGCTCCCCATCCTTCCATTCGATGGTCTTCATGTTATCCATCCATTATCAGTAGTGGCTCGCTGGTGTCATGTCAAGGTGCTTATCGGCTCCCCTCTTCCCAGGGATCCCGTAGGCGTCTGCCCTGCACTGTGTGCATGCCCTGAATACAGGTATTATCTTTTCAACTTCGTTGCGGACCCTTTCGATCTGTTCACATGTGGGTCTCGGGTAGTCCTTCATCTCGCCCATGGGTATGAGGGGTATTATGTTCATGAGGGACGCGCCCCTCTTTTTAACCTCCCTTGCAATGTCAACTATATGTTCATCGTTGAGTCCAGGTATGAGGACGCTGTTGACCTTTACAATGATCCCCCTCTCGGCGAGCTTCTCAATGCCCTCCAGCTGGTTCCTTGAGAGAACCTCAAAGGCCTCCCTTCCATGGTATACCTTATCCCTGTAGACGACGAAGGAGTATATCTTCTCCCCTATCTCAGGGTCCACTGCGTTCACGGTTACTGTGACTGTGTTAACCCCGAGTTCTGCAATTTCATCTGCCTTGTCAGGTAGAAGGAGGCCGTTGGTGCTCATACATTTAAGGAGGTCCGGGAATTTCTTGCTGGCCTTCTTGAAGAACTCGAATGTCTCCTCATTGGCCAGAGCATCTCCGGGGCCTGCCACGCCAATTACACTTATCGGCATCTCTTCCTTAACCTTCTCCACATGTTTTATGGCGTCATCGGCTGTCATGAGCCTTCCTGTCACACCGGGACGTCTTTCACATTCGTTTATGTCCCTGGTGCAGAACTTGCAGTGAATGTTGCAGCGGGGTGCTATTGGAACATGCACCCTTCCCACCCTGTCATGCAGTTTCTCGTTGAAGCATGGGTGGACCTTTGTTATGTGTGCAAATCTTGTCTGTCTCTGATCTGACATTTCTTCACCTCATCCCATCAATTATCTCCCTCGCCTTGAGGATCCATTCATCCCTGAGTAACTCATCGGTGCATACGAGGGCGATTATGTTATCCTCTGACAGGTCCCTTATAACCCGGAATCCCTCTGGTATTATACGGAAGATTGCATCGTATACCCTCTTCTTGAGGTTGAGTGAGGGATCATGGACCGTCATTCCGGTGATATCCGAGACCGGATCCTCGATTATCACCTCAAACCTGGAGGGCTGGCGGATCCTGCCCCTTCCCTGTGTCTCCCATAGCCTTTCAAGTAGCTGTGGGAGGTAGGTCTCATCCTTTATCCTTAGATGAATGGAACCTGTGGCCTTATCAACCTCCATTTCAGCCATGTCCTCCAGGTGAACGGGTTCAGATGTCCTCTGTGTCTTAACAGCTATTATGAAGACCGGTTCCCTTGGATCAACCCATATCCTCAGGTCATCTATGGCCCTTGAAAGTTGCAGGTCCTGGAGAATCTGCCTGGTGATTATGTCGTACACCGCGGCCCCGCGGGGGTCATAGCATTCAATCTGTATTCCCATATTAATCCTCACCGGCCTTCTTCATTCCTGAAACAAGGAGCGCAGCCCCAACTGCACCGATGTGCTGTGAGTATGGTGGCACTATGACATCTATACCTCCCAGGATGTCGCTGACTGCCTGGACAAGGCCCTCTATGAGTGATGTTCCTCCTACCTGTATGAGGGGCTCCCTGACATCTATCTCCTGAAGCTGCTGCTCGTAGACCTGTTCGGCCACAGAGTGACATGCTGCCGCTGCTGCATCCTCCCTGGAGGTTCCCGCTGCCAGGGCTGTGACAAGGTCCTGTATACCGAATACTATGCAGTAGCTGTTCAGAAGGGCCTTCCTGTAGTCTCCCCTGAGGGCGAGGCTTCCAAGTTCATCTATCTCCACCCCAAGTCTCCTGGCGGTTATCTCAAGGAATCGGCCGGAAGCACCGGCACAGATACCCCCCATGGTGAAGTTGTCTGGTATGCCATCGTTGACCGTGATGACCTTGTTGTCCATACCACCTATGTCCAGGACCGTTGCCTCTCCCCTCTGGTGGTCTGCCAGGAACACTGCGCCCTTGGAGTTGACGCTCAGTTCCTCCTGGATAAGGTCCGCCCCATAGTGCTTTCCTATTGTGAGCCTGCCGTATCCTGTAACACCCATCCCATCAATATCCTCAAGTTTGTAGCCGGTCCCTGAGAGTGCCTCCTCTATGCCCTTCTCTGCTGAGCCTATGACATCAGTTGTGGGCAGCCAACCGGTACCTATGACCTCATTATCCTCCATGAGGACGACCTTGGTTGTGGTTGATCCTGAGTCGATACCAAGGGTCAGACCCTCCTGTTTCTCCCTTGCCAGTATGCTCTTCCTTGCGACGATAGTGGATAGGGCCTCCATACGTATGAAGAGTTCATCCGCCTTGGTCCTCTCTGTAAAGGAGTAGGTTACAACCGGCAGCCGGGTATTCTGCTGGATGAACCTCCTGAGCTCATTCCTCACAAGGGCGCCCTCGGCACACCGGAAGCACGTTGCTATGAAGACTGCATCTGCATCTGTTTTACCCTCAACGAGGGACATTGCCCTTGCTATCATCAGTCTTATGCTTGAACTGGCACAGTTGAAACCGAACTTTTCATAGGCCTCCTCTATGTAGTCAAGGTCTGCCTCTGGAATAACTATCTCTGCCCCGAAGGTTTCGGCGGCCTTTTCAATTTCCTTCTGGACACCGCTGTAGTCGGTTCCGCATGAAATCTGGGCTATTTTAACCATTTTGAGCCTCCAGTTCATCTAAGAAATTGTTTATCTTATTTACAACCTCTATTGTCTCCTCACGTGTGCGGGGATACTTCAGTTCAAGGGTGGGTATCCCCCTCTTCCTGAGATGGAAGACACAGAGCTCATTGGTCCTTGCGCAGCCTATGCATCCGAAGCCGAAGGGCGCCTCCTCCATTATTATGGCTGCGTCTGCCTCCTCTATGAGCGGACCGAAGATTGACATTCTGCCCCTGACACCTGATGGGACCTCTATTGCAGCGTACTTCAGTCCCTTGATGGGGTCCTCCTCGGTTATATTGAAGGGAGGCGAGTCTATTTCAGGGTCTGTGACCTTCTTTTTTATTTCCTTCTGGATTACAAGTGGCTCATGTCCCCTTCTCTCAACAAGATCAGCCAGTATCAGTGAGTTCGGTGGAAATATGGCTATCTTCAATAGAATTCCCCCTTATCTGTGTCCTGGGGTCTTCTTGCTATCTCAACCATGTCTGTGAAGAGCCCCTTTGTCGCGTCAACGATGCCCACAGCACATATAACCTCGCCCTCCTCCATGAGGGGTACGACAACGACGGGAATCCCCCTGTAGGGTCCCCTCTCAGGTGTCTCCCTGGCTATTTCCCCTGACTCAAGGACCTTCTCAAGAACGGGTCCTGTGTAGTTATCATCCACCACCCTTCCGTCCTCTATCCTGAGACCGGGTGATTCCCTGCTCCTTATTGTGAGGGGCAGACGACTTACAAGTTCATGTATGCAGATACCAAGTTCCCTCAGTTCCTCTCCAGTTGATGATGATGTTATTTTCATTTTAACCAGCCCTATGTTTTTTGTTTTGATTTTTGAGCTTCTTCAGCTATCCTGCGGAATTCATCAACAGATATCTTCTCCTTTCTTTCGGGTGTGACCTCCTGTGGTTTTTCAAGTGCCTCACATACGTATCCCAGGAGTTTGAATTCCTTCTCAAGCTGATGGTATCCCTCCCGTGCGGCCCCCCTCTGTCCTCTGCATCTCCTGGGGTCCCCCGGTGGAAAGCCCCTCTCCTTTGTGAATATGTTGGTGGGGTCAAGGCTCCTTATCCTTTTCACGGCCTCCATCACCACCTCCTCATCTCCATGGATAAGTGCTCCATAGCATGTTGACTTTATTGTGAGGGGAAGGCCAAGGAGGTGGAGTTTCTGGACGAGTTCCGATGAACTCAGCCTCGCCGATGGGCCCAGTATTATCATCCTGGTTGCCTTTTCACCCTCTTTTTCTTTCCCGGACATATACCGTATCCCCCTCTTTCAGTTTTTCAACATTCTCAATTCCACCTGTGATCTTACCTATCATGTTGGTGCCGTTGAATGGTTCCCCGGTGGGGCCATATTCATCATTGTCCTCAAGCCTCACACCCACCATACCTATGTGGCGCCGTGACATGTTGGTTATGCCTATGTTTCCCTTCTTAACGCATCTCTCAGGCGTATTTTCAGGTATGAGGCCCTTTGCCAGTGATTTATCCCCTTCAAACATGACCACCTTCATTCCAGGGAAGGCAAAGTGTACCTTTAGGGATCCTATCGGTGTGTCTATGAGGCCTGTGAGCCTGCGGAAGTACCAGGAGGATCTGGGGGCATCCGGGTCAAGTTCTATCTCAAGGATCTTATCCGGATCAATGCCAATGGTCCTGACCTTCCCCTCCCTCAGGATGTCCATGGTGTAGGGTGGGTCCTGGACCACGACGATGGCATCATCGTCAAGTATACCCTCACGCACCTGTTCTATACCATATCCCCTGAGATACTCCTCGGCCTCCTTCTGGGTCATGGCCACTGTCATTATCCTTCCAGGTTCGCATTCAACCGTTATCTGGTCTCCCTCACCTGCTATGTCAACCAGTTCCATGCCCTCTGTAACATGGCCTATGATGCTGTGGGAGGGGGTTGAAACCCTGTCCTCCCTGTAGATGTAGACCCTTCCAGCGCCCCTTCCTGTGTTTCTGAGTGTCACTGTCCCACGGTTTCTCTTGTCAATTTTTTCAGGGTCCTTTTTTATCCCCTGGAGCGAGTAAAAGCCTATGAAGGAATTTGCCTCATAGTCAACCCTGAGTTTCCCGTCCTCCAGCATCGAGAAGAAGTGTTCCACTGACTGTGGTGATTCAGGGGAGGGTTTAACCTTCACGTAGGTGAAGAGCTGGTTGCCCTCCTCAAGTTCTGTGTTGAGGTCTGTTACAGCGGCGCTTTCAACAATGCTCTTCCTTTCAACCACGGGTTCAACCGATTTCACCATGTCATCCTGGGTTAAACTCTCAACCGTCCTTTTTCCGCCGGTTATCCTTGCAAATACTCCCCTGTTCTCCCCTGGAACCCCATATACTGCTGAGTGGGGTTCCCTGGATATTATTATATGTGTTGAGTCAGGGCTGAAACCTGATAGGCTCATTATAACTTCATCTTCATCGTAGGTGAATTCATCCCCTGAGGGTTCAAGTTCTGTCCTGAGGGGCCCCATTGAGACCTCAGATGGAGTGGTCCACCTGATGCGCATGTTCTCAAGACCGGTGTAGATCCTCCTCCACTCCTCGACTATGCCCGGTGCATCATCGGGCAGGAGTTCCAGGAGTATGCTACCTGCTGTGGTCCTGATGCGGTAGGTGTCTATTGTCCTCTCAAGTTCCCTTGTACCGCTTATGAGGCAAATCAGTGTTCCCTCCACATATGGGGCGCCTGTTGCCTCAAGGGCATCCCTCACCGTGGAGCCATCCGGAAGTTCGACTTCCACCCCGTTGACCTTAACAAACATGATTTCTCCCTCATAGAATTTCTTCACTCAATCTTTTTTCCCCAAACATAGAATATCCCCATAATATGGTTCTTCAAGACTTCTCCTCGGTCACTCCGGTTATTATATCACTTTCAAGGTCAAAGAGGACCCCCTCATCATCATCAAACCGCAGATAAAGCCTCTGATCGACTATTATTTCTCCGACATCTGATGCTGTTATCCCAACGGATTCCAGCAGTTCGATACATTCATCCACATTTTCAGGGGCTGCTGTTAAAACGAATCCTGATCCTGGATACATCTTAAGCCAGCTGTCCCAGTCAACGGATCTGTTCCTTGGGATGGACTCCATTTCAATCCTTGCCCCCACATCTGAAGCTTCAAGGAGCATTCCAAGTGTTCCGAGTGTGCCGGGGTTACTTATGTCCTTCCCTGCTGTTACAAGGCGCCTCTCTGCGAGTTCTGCCATGATATCTATCTGTGCCTGCACATCCTCGGGGCTCTTATGGGTGGTTGTATCCCAGTTCAGGGGAAATGATGGGTGTGGCCTCCCATCGAGGTCTATCCCAACAATGACACGGTCCCCTGGCCTGGCGTCACAGCTTGTTATGAGGGCATCCTCGGAGGCTACCCCGGCAATTGAAACATCGAGGGCATCGTAGGGGGTGTCGGGGTGAACGTGGCCCCCCACCATTGGGACGCCGAATTTCTCTGCACCATCCCTTATGCCCTCCATGACACGGTAACATGTTTCACTGGAGTTTATTGACAGTACATTGACCATGCCCACAGGTTTACCGCCCATGGCAGCGATATCATTAACGTTAACAAGGACAGAACAGTACCCTGCCCAGTAGGGATCGGCGTCCATCAGACGGCCCCATATGCCGTCTGCTGCCAGTAAAAGAAGTTTACCATCCCCGATCCTTATTGCTGATGCGTCGTCGCCGTATCCCAGGTAGGTGTTCCCTGAAACATTGTATGCATCATTCAGAATAGAAACAATATTCTTTATTGGTCTTTTTCTTGTTACACCCTCAAAATTTTTAAGGGAATGGATGATATGATCTAAATCCAATTCCACACCTCTTTGTATCGGTTTAGGTGTATCTCACAGTGTATTCTGCACCTATATTATCTATAATCTGTAGCAGATCCTTTTTAAAGCTTTCCAAGTCCTCTATTTCAATGGTGTCCCTGCCCCTGAACAGTTCCCTGTGGATCCTTTCACCCACTATGTCATCCCATCCTCCCTCAAATTCTATTATTATGGAGCCAGAGCATTTGAAACCATTCCTGACAACCCTGTCAATGTCGCCGTCGGTGATGCCGATGATGGGAACATCGAACCTGTAGAGTATGTCTGCTGCCACAAGGGTTGTGTCGTCTCCCACGGTGACGACCAGGTCCGCGTCATGGAGGCTGTAGATGTCCTCTGCTGCGTGGTTGAGGAATGAAACCCTGTACATCTCCTTAATATTTTCTCTCAGCTTCACCTTTCTGGGTTTTACATCAGATCGTCTGAGGAGTCCTGTCTTCACCACAGCGTCCTTAAGGTTGACCCTTCCAAGTTTCTCGACACCGTGTTTCTTTATTCGCCCCCCAATTATATCTGTGATCATCCCGTCCTCTGCAACAAGTGTGACGTCATCTGAGGTTGAGGTCCCCACCACTATACCATTGACAAAGATGTTCTCGTTCGCTGAGACACCCACGAGTCTGCGGTATTCCCTGGTGTCAGGTTCCTGTTGGTTACAGGGCTCTCCATGGAATATTTCACGGCATATCTCCTGGGGGTCCACCAGTTCAAGGCCGAGCTCCTCTGCAATCTCTTCAGCAAAGGGGAGGACCTCCTCCCTCCAGGGGACAACGCTACCATCTGGCTCCCCAGGCCTTTCTATCTGTACCATGGGCGGTTTCCTCTCCGACCTCTGGAAGACCTTGTAGCCGAATCCGTGGCCGGTTATACGGGATTTTCCATAGTTCATGAGCACGACAAGGTCATGGCCCTCCTCTGCAAAGAGATCAACCGATTCACTTGGAAGTCTCTTCTCTGAGATGTCTATGACATCCTCAAGGTGGGCGTCATAGACAGCTGTTCTTCCCATGGTGCCTCCCAGTCTTGCCTTCACATGGCCGTATTTTCCAAGAAATTCTATGAGCTTTGCTGCATAGCCAGAATCAACAATGTGTGGCCCGTGAACAACCACTCCTATCCTCATGAAATCACCTGAAGTTTCAGTTTCTGTGCCTCTTGCGGACTATCCTTGAACCGCATATCTCACATTCCTCAAATTCATAGTCAGGGGGATACACCTTCCGGCACCCGGTACATACCCGCCTCCAGAGGTAGGTGTCCCTTATGCCTGATGTTAGGACACTCCTGAACCCTATACCCAGGATTTTCAGTGTGTTCTGTATTGTGTAGTCGTCTGTTATAACAAGAACTTCATCATCCCCCTTCAGTGATAACGCAAGGCCTATTACCTCCATGTCCGTGGGGGAAAGCCTCAGTATGTCTCCTGACTGGCTGATGGCATCATCCACCACCTTCATGCTTTCAGGGTCGGGTTCTGTTATTTTGAGTCTGCCTTCCCTCAGTGCATCCTCCAGTATCATCATTGACCTGAAATCCCTGATCTCATCTGTGACAGACCTTACAGTGTAATTTTCCCTTCCCTCTGGCACGTATCCATTTATGAAGGCGGATGCATCAAGAACCTTCTTCATAAAAATCACATTATCCATGTGAAACCATACTGTTCCCTTTCTTCAGCTTTGAGGGATCATCCTAATAAATGTAGTTGAGGTGATGAAGAGAGAATAGAAATAAGGAGCGAAGACCCAGAAAGACTCCAGCAAAGGATTTACATGGTCATGGTCCTTAAAAGACCCCAGGGTTGGGAGTGGTAACCGGCAAGCTATTAAAAAGTATTACATCAGAATTTAATAAAACTTTTAAAAACTCGTTTTTTTGGATTTAAATGGTTTTAAAGTCCTTAAACATGATTATGACCCCCATATGCTGATTTAAATAACTCAACGAAAACTTTATAAATAGTGCTGTCAATATATAGTAAACGGGTAGGGTCCAGGACTTTTAAAACTTATTCTGGTCTTTTAAATTGGAATTGAAACCGCCTCCAATCCAATATCAAACCCTACCCCAATCAAATCGTCATAAATTTTTATTACTTTTCTCTCCTTGTCAGAAAGGGGATTATAATCATTTTCGGTAATCCAGAAACCAGAAGACTTATAAATCGCGCCTACATAAATAAAGTGTTACGCGCATCATTCTGTATTAACAGGTGGTTGATGAATATGAAAAGTCAGAGTATGGAGGAGCACAGAACCTCAGCCCCAGTGGATATCACATGTGGTGTCATCACCCTCAGTGATTCCAAGTACAGGGAATTCCAGGAGACCGGTGAAATACCGGAAAGTGACATCTCTGGCAGACTCCTTGTTGATGCACTCTCCCGTGATTACACTGTTTCAGAATATACTGTGATACCCGATGATGGGAAGATGCTGATGTCTGCAATTCATGAGATGATCGATGAGGGGGTGTCAGTCATATTCACCACAGGCGGCACCGGCATCGGGAGCCGTGATATAACCGTTGAGACACTCAGGGAAATCTTTGAAAAGGAACTTGATGGTTTCGGTGAGATATTCAGGTATCTCTCATTCAAGGAGCTTGGAGCCGGGGCAATACTCAGCAGGGCAACTGCAGGCGTTTACAGGGGGACCTTGATATTTGCACTTCCAGGATCACCCAACGCCGTTAAACTTGGAATCGAAATTGTGGCCAGTGAGATCGGCCATCTTGTTAAACACCTGCGGGAATAGCCAGAAATATAAAGAGAATGTTCAGGAATGGTTGAAGTCAGATACCGAAAGAAGGGGTATGAGGGTTATGCCCTCCCTTTTAAATTCGTCGACAGCCCCTTCCTCACGGTCAACGACAACAAATGCCTTTTCAACGATCCCGCCGTTCTCCTGGATTGCCCTCACAGCCTTAAGGAGAGATCCGCCGGTTGTTGTAACGTCCTCAACCACTGCAACCCTGTCACCCTTCTGCAGATCCCCCTCAATGAGTTTCGAGGTTCCATATCCCTTTTTCTCCTTTCTTATCATCAGTAGAGGTTTTCTGGAGTACAGTGACACTGCAGTGGCTATGGGGACCGCCCCCAGGGCTGGGCCTGCTACCCTGTCCACGTCACCAGCCTCCACCGCTATGAGCCTCGCTATAACGTCAAGGACAGATGGATCCGTGATTGCCCTCTTTATATCAACATAGTAATCGCTTTCCTTACCTGATGAGAGGATGAATTTACCCCTCCTAACGACATCCCTTTCAGATAGAAGTTCTATAAGCTTCCTTCTGATTTCCTCTGTATCTTCGACCTGCATATTCTACAGACTCCCAGATCTGGAATGTAGCACTCTGAGCATACCTGCGCCCCGCAGAGTCTACATGTGTGAAGAAAACCTGCCTGTCCACAGATGCTGCAGATTCCCCTGAGCTCCAACTTCTCCACCGGCCCCTAGGGTCTATTCTTCGGGGCCCCTGAGGAGTATCTTGTCGCCTATCTTCTTGACCATTTCATAGGGAACTATTGTTTCGCCCTTTGATAGTCCAAGGCCCTCGGATATTCCTCCCTTCCCGAGAACAAGTGATTCTATTGTCTGTGATTCTATGTCGACTTCCACGTCCTTTACCTTCCCTATGACCTTTGCAGAGCTGTCAAGAACCTCTTTACCAACCATTTCCTCAACTATTCTCATGATACCACCATTTAATCACTGTATTTATTATTGGTCCTATTGGTATTTATAATTTTAAATACCGTTCACCGAAAGACTTTTATATTATGATATCCATTAAGTTGTTTTTCTTACAAAAATATATTTTATTTTTGGAGGCATAAAACCCATGAGAAAGGCCCTGGAAATATTCTGGAAGGACATGAAGACCGTTAAAAACAGTCCAGTTGTACTCTTCGTAATCGCAGTTATAATCTGCATCCCGGCTCTCTACGCTGTATTCAACATCCAGGCAACCCTCGATCCATACTCAAGGACCTCCAGTATAGAGGTTGCAGTTGTCAACGAGGACCGGGGAGCAAATTTCAATGGCACACACATGAATATAGGAGCAGAATTTGTCAGTGAACTCAGGAAGAACAGGAACTTCGACTGGCAGTTCGTCGACCGATCCGATGCAATGGATGGCCTCAGGAAGGGGAAATATTACGCTGTTCTCATAATACCTGGAAACTTCAGCTCTGACCTCCTGTCAATAAAGAACGGGACCCCGAGACAGGCAAGTATACAGTACATAGTGAATGACAAGTTAAACCCTGTTGCACCCAGGATAACAAACGCTGGAGCAGATGCCCTCCAGGCAAAGATAAACAGTGAAGTCGTTAAAACAGTTGATGGAATAGTGTTCGGTAAGATAAGTGAAGCAGGTGAACTTGCAAGGGCAAACAGGGATGATATACTGAGGACAAAGAGATTCATCAATGAACTTAATGGAAACCTCGGTAAAATCGATGAAACCCTCAGCAGTGCCAATTCAGACCTTGAAAAGGGACAGAATCTATGGTCATCACTTAAAGCAGATCTGCCAGAAATCAGGGACAACGCCAACTTCGTGAAGGAGAAATACAGCCTCCTTGAGGGTTACATTGGTAAAGACCCTGCAAAGGCCCTTTCAACGGTCCAGAACATGGAGTCACACCTATCAGAGGCAATAACCTCAATGAAATATCTCAGGGCAGTCCTTGCCAGCCTTTACTCAGCCACAGGGGATCCAAAACTGAAGACAGCCATTGACCAGATCGACACAAATATAGAGAAGGCCAGCTCGGTTCTCGGGATACTGCAGGCAATTGAATCCGATCTCAAAACAAAGGGCACCACTGACCGGCTTGTGAAGCTTAAGGCATCCCTCGACAGGATGGACAGCGCCCTCAACAAACTCATGGAGAGCAGGGACGAGATAGATGCTGCAATGCAGGATGCTTCATCAAAACTGGGCATGGCAAACGCCAGATGGCCTACCATGAGGTCAGCCATCCAGGATGCCAGCAGAAAGCTGAACATGATCAGCGAGGATGACCTCAACAACCTCGTGAAGCTGGCTGACATTGACCCACACGCTGTGAGGGAGTACTTCAGGAGCCCTGTGAAGATGGAGAAACAGCACATATACCCTGTGAAGAACTATGGATCTGCCCTGGCACCATTCTACATACCCATATCCCTGTGGATAGGCGGTATAATTGCCGTTGCAATGATAAGCATGAGGGTGAAGTATGGTGAATACAGCAGCATCCAGGTATATTTCGGGAGGATGGGTCTCTTCATAATAATAGCAGTATTCCAGGCGCTCATCGTTGTGGCGGGTGCGCTGCTTCTGAGGGTGCAGACCACGGGAGCTATGCTACTTCTGCTCACATCCACCTATGTGAGCATATGCTCGATGCTGATAATTTATTCACTGACCTCCGCCCTGGGAAATGCCGGTAAGGCGCTCTCAATAATAATTCTTGTACTCCAGATTACCGGTACCGGGGGCATATTCCCTGTGGAACTGCTACCACCCTTCTTCCAGGCTATACACCCATACCTCCCCCTCACCTACGCTGTCGGGGCGCTGAGGGAGGTTGTTGGTGGTGTGATCTGGAGCATCTACTGGACGAACATCGCACTTCTCAGCCTCTTTCCCGTGGTAACCTTCATCATCACGGTTCTCGTCAAGGAGAAAATGGATAAGAGGGCCCACTGGATGGAAAGCAAACTGGAAGAAAGCGGTCTTTTCTGATAAATCCCTAATTTTTTTATTTTTTGCAGCTCAATCAGCTGATTCTCTGCATGAATCTGATGTCATCCACAGAACTGTCAATCATTAATCCATGAAAATGAAATGTGTTCCCTAATAGCTGTGATTACTGTAAACCTTACAAGAGACTGTAGCCCGCCATAGAGACTACTGTAAAACTCACTATCAAAAAAAGTTCAATGATCTCTCATAGATCTGCCAGATTGTTTTAATCCAGTGTAAGGCCTTTAATCATCGACTGGCTGCACGAAAAGAGTTTTAGATGAAAAAAGTGAGGAGTGGTCTTAAAGACCAAGTTCATCCTCTTCCATTCTTTTCTCTTCTTCCTCCCACCTGAGTTCTTCCATTATCTGTTCTTCCTCATCCTCATCGCCCTGGTTCCAGTTCACCAGGCCGTATATAACGCAGAAGACCGTTATCAGGATGCAGAGGATATATGCACTCCATACCCATGGGTCAGGTATTCCAAGTACCATGCTTGACCTCCACTAGACTCCGTTAAAACATTTCTGGATGTGCTCATCAGATGGGGGTTCAGTAAGAAGGCTGACAGCCACCATGAAGATGGCTGAGACAGGCACCCCCACCAGTATCGGGTCGACCACTGGCCATGGCATCGATGCTATAACAGGCCCCCCTAAGAGTGCCTTGGCGATTCCAAGGGCCTCTGCGGTCTTTTTGTATTCAAAGAGTAACCAGAAGAGGCTTACAATGGCCCCTGAAACCATCCCGGCTATTGCACCCTCCCTTGTGGCCCTCTTCCAGAACAGGGCAGCAGTGTAGACCGAAAGGAATGATGCTGCACATATACCGAAGAAAAGGGCTGTGCCCTGTGCAACTATGCTTCCAGGGAGGAGGTAACCAAGGACAACCGCTATGAGTACCGCTATTATTATACCTCCCCTTGTGATGAGGACTGACCTATCACCCTTCTTCCTTCTTATTGTCTCATAGACGTCCCTTCCTATGGCTGTCCCCTGTACATGGAACTGTGCACTGAGTGTCGACATGGCCGCTGAGAGGAGGGTCAGCATGAAGATATATGAGAACCACTCGGGCATGGCAGACTTTATGAAAAAGGGTATTATCTTATCTGCGTTTCCACCAGCAGCCTGCACCGCTATAATACCCATCTTCCTGAAGAAGTAGACATTTGACAGTGCCCCGACGACGTAGGCGCTCCAGGTCATCACAAATATGAAGAGTGCGCCTATCAGGACTCCCCTGTTGAGTTCCCTGTTGGACTTCACCGTCATGAACCTCACTATTAGCTGGGGCTGTGCAAGTACACCAACACCAACACCCAGGATTATGGTTGATAGGAGCGTCCACCAGTATGGACTCCCATATACAGGCATGCTGGTCCACCCGGTTGCCCCTAAGGCCCTTGCCTTGGCAGGTATGAGGTGTGAAATGTTTGTGAGTGCCTGATGAGCGTCCACAACACCGCCAAGAATGTAGTAGGTCGACACAACGAGGAAGATCATTCCAAGGAACATTATGGTCCCCTGGAGGGCGTCAGTGTACATTACACCCCTTATACCTCCAAGGACAACATAAACAGCAACTATTAATGCCATCAGTATGAGGGCGATGTTGAAGTCCAGGCCGAGGGTTGTTTCAATGAACCTCGCAGCACCTATCAGGACAACGGATGCGTAGAGGGGCATCCCAAGAAAGATTATGGTCCCGCCAAAGTACTGAAGGAATCTGCTGTTAAATCTTCTCCCCAGGAATTCCGGGAATGTGAGGGCCAGCATGTTATGGCCCATCTTCCTTGTGCGCTTACCAAAGAACACAAATGCAATGAATATACCGACAAGTATGTTGAGGAACACCAGCCAGAGTATACCCATCCCGAAGACACCTGCCATGCCGCCGAAGCCGACGATGGCAGCCGTGCTTATGAAGGTTGCGCCATAGCTCATGGCCATGATGTAGGGATGGGTCCTTCTACCGGCCACCATGTAGTCCTCCGAGGTCTCTGTCCTTCTCCATGCCACGTATCCGACGTAGCCCACAAGAAGGAAGTAGATGAGAACAACGATACCTAGTATTAAAAGATCCATTCAACATCCTCCTTTATAATCCATCAAATTATAATTAATGATAATGACAGTTAACATATAAGTCTTTAGAGACAGAAAAAACAAGAAAGCTCATCGAAGGAGATCGAAATGATATGGAACCCTGAAGCCGAATGTATGAGTCAGGAAGAAAAACAGGAATTGCAGCTCAGGAGGCTCCAGAATACAGTTGAAAGAGCCTACGAAAACGTGCCCTACTACAATAAGCGTCTGAACGAGGCAGGAGTATTTCCGGAGGATATAGAAACCCTTGATGACATAGAGAAGCTCCCCTTCACCACCAAAAATGATCTCAGGGAGGCCTACCCCTTCGGCATGTTCGCAGTACCCGATGAGGAGATAGTGGAGGTTCACACCTCATCAGGGACAACAGGTAAACCCGTTGTATCAGGTTACACCAGCAGGGACCTTGAAATATGGTCTGAGGTTATGGCGAGGGCCCTGACAATGGGGATGGCCACAAGGAAGGACCGTATACAGAACTGCTACGGCTACGGGCTATTCACCGGAGGTCTGGGTGTTCACTACGGCGCCCAGAAGATCGGGGCCACGGTGATCCCCATCTCAGCGGGTAACACCAAGCGCCAGATTGAGATCATGCAGGACTTTGGCACCACAGTGATAACATGCACTCCATCCTATGCACTCTACCTTGCAGAGGTCCTTGAGAAGGAGGGTGTGGATATCAGTGAACTGAACCTGAAATCAGGGATATTCGGTGCAGAGATGTGGACCGAGGAGATGAGGAAAACCATAGAGGAAAGGCTGGGCCTCACAGCCCTTAACATCTATGGCCTCACAGAGATAATAGGTCCCGGTGTCGCAATGGAGTGTACCGAGAAGAGGGGTCTCCACATTGCAGAGGACCATTTCTACCCTGAGATAATAGACCCAAAAACCGGGGAGAAGCTCCCCCATGGGACAAAGGGTGAACTAGTGCTTACAACACTCACAAGGGAGGGCATGCCAGTCCTCAGGTTCAGGACCAAGGATATAACGGCCCTCAGAGGCGGTGAATGTGGATGCGGCCGCACCCTTGTAAGGATGGACAGGATAACTGGTAGAAGCGATGATATGCTCAAGATCCGCGGTGTTATAGTGTTCCCGTCACAGATAGAGAGGGCCCTCCTCAAGATAAAGGGACTGGAACCCCATTACCAGATAGTTGTAACAAGGCCCGAGTTCCTTG
This sequence comes from Methanothermobacter thermautotrophicus, assembly GCF_014889545.1. Classification (NCBI taxonomy): domain Archaea; kingdom Methanobacteriati; phylum Methanobacteriota; class Methanobacteria; order Methanobacteriales; family Methanobacteriaceae; genus Methanothermobacter; species Methanothermobacter thermautotrophicus. The sequence goes on from NZ_QKOF01000007.1 coordinate 27,038, forward strand.
ATGAACTTGAGGTACAGGTGGAGGCATCCCCTGATCTCTTCTCAGATGAGGTTAAACATGTTGAAGAGGCTAAGAGGATGATAGAGAAACATATACACAGTGAGATCGGCCTCAGGGTTAACGTGACACTTGTGGAGCCGGGAAGTCTTCCCAGGAGTGAGGGTAAGGCCATCAGGGTCATAGATAAGAGGAAATTTGACTGAAAACCATGAAGTGAGAGAGGCTCAAAGAGGTGTTTTGAATGAAACTGAAACAGATATCTGTATTCCTTGAAAACAGGAAGGGAAGATTGAAGAATGCCATCCACGCCCTCTCGGAGGCGGGCATCAACATCAGGGCACTTTCAATTGCAGACACATCCGAGTTCGGAATACTCAGGATGATAGTCTCAGACCCTGACCTGGCCAGGAGGGCCCTTGAGGAGAGAAACTTCGTTGTGAGGGTCAACGATGTGATAGCCGTGGAGGTCCCGGATGAACCAGGCGGCCTTGATGGAATACTTGGAGTCCTCACAGACCATGACATAAATGTTGAATACATCTATGCCTTCGTTGAGAAGAAGGGTGAGAAGGCCGTTGTGGTCATAAGGACAGAGGATGTGGATGAGGGCATAAGGGCCCTTGAGGATGCAGGCATACCTGTGCTCTCATCAGAGGACATCCTCATCCTCTAAATCCCTTCCCGGATACCAGCCGCACAGCACTCAGACCTCAGCTGCGGCCTTGAATCCTTCCCTGAAAGCCTTCAAATTCACGTCAATCAGCCTTGGTGGCAGGTTATCCCTCATGGAGCTGATCAGTGCCTCAGATTCGAGGGGGAATCCGGGGGTGGCTGCTGCAGCTCCAAGCATCACCATGTTGAGGGATAGTATGTGACCCGCCCTCAGTGCAATTTCCTCTGCATTGAATCCCCTCACACTCCCCACCCTATCCTCAAGGGTTGAGATTATCTCATCCAGTGGGGGATAGGGGTGCTGGCTCCTCATGAGGTTAAAGGGAGGTATAATTGATGTGTTCATAATGACCGCTGATTCTTCAGACATCTTTGGAAGGGCCCTCATGGCCTCAAGTGGTTCGAAGGCCAGCACAAGGTCTGCTTCTCCATCAGGGATGATGGATCCATGAACTTCACCCATCCTTATCTCAGTTGAGACCGACCCTCCCCTCTGGGCCATGCCATGTATTTCACTCATAACGACGTTGATGTCCCCTTTCATGGCGGCCTCACCGATTATGACAGAGGTCTTTATTATGCCCTGGCCGCCCACACCACAGACGTAGATATTGTAGTTCATCCTTTTCCCTCCGGTTTTATGGCTCCTGCTGGACATATCTGGAGACATACACTGCATCCCCTACACTTGAGGGGGTCTATGAAGACCTTCCCATCAAGGGTCACCATTGCCGGGCAGGCAAGGTCCATTATGCATTCCAGGCAAAGGTCACATTTCTCCTCATCAACAGCCATTGCCCTTCCACGGACAGCTCCAGATGAGAGCATGCATGGATACTTTGAGATCACCACAGCCACTGATTCATGCTCCAGGGCGCGTCTAACTGTTTCTGATGTTCTCTTTATGTTCATGGGGTTCACTGTCTCCACAAACTCCACTCCAGATGCCCTCACTATCTGTTCAATGGAGATCTCAGGGGCCTCATTGCCCATCCCATCAACGGGTAGACCCGGATGTGGCTGGCCACCAGTCATGGCTGTTGTCCTGTTATCGAGGACGACCAGCACAAATCTATGCTTGTTGTGCACCGCATTTATAAGGGGAGGTATGCCTGCATGGAAGAAGGTGGAGTCCCCTATGAATGAGACTATCCTCTGGCTGGTTGCAGCCGAGAATCCGCAGGAGGTTCCTATGCTCGAGCCCATGCTCAGGAGGTAATCGGCTGCAGAGTATGGTGGCTCTATTCCAAGGGTGTAGCACCCTATATCTGTAGGGAATACGATTTCATCCTCTGGTAGGCCCAATTCATCAGCAGCCCTCCTAACTGCATAGTAGACCGCCCTGTGAGGACATCCAGGGCATAGTGAGGGGGGTCTTTCAGGTATTTCAGGAACATAAGATTCCTTTTCAGCTGAAGGTGCGCCTGTAAGCTCTGATATTGCTTTTCGGAGTATGTCCTCGTTGTACTCATATATCTCAGGGAGTGTGCCGTCAAGTTTTCCATGGACATCCACGTCCAGGCGGGCGGATCCCACCACTGCAAGGACCTCCCTCTCCATTACCGGGTCAACCTCCTCCACAACCAGGACCCCTTCAAGGCCTGACAGGAACTCCTCCACCAGCCCTGCTGGGAATGGATAGGTGAATCCGAGTTTGAGTATGGGTAATTCAAGGCCAAGGGAGTCAAGGGCATCGTATACATAGTTGAAGGCCCCCCCTGATGCCACCACCCCGAGGTCTGAGTCACTGCCCCCATTGAATACTCGGTTGAGTTCTGATTCATCGGCACGTATCCTCAGTTCCCTCATCTTATCAACAAGTTTCCTGTGCATCACCCTGGCAGTGGCCGGTACCGGTACAAATCGTTCCGGTTCCTTACTGAAGAACCCCTCTGATGGTTCATGCATCCTGCTGCCCACCTCAACCACTCCCCTCATGTGGGATACCCTGGTTGTTGTCCTCAGGAGGACCGGGAGACCATAATCCTCTGAGAGTTCAAAGGCGTGGTTCATGAATTCAAGCACCTCCTGGGGGTTTGATGGTTCCAGGAGGGGTACACATGCAAGTCGGGCGTAGTGTCTGTTGTCCTGTTCGTTCTGGGATGAGAACATGGAGGGGTCATCGGCTGTGAGAACCACCATGCCGCCCCTCACACCTGTGTAGGCTGTGCTCATGAAGGAGTCAGAGGCCACGTTAAGGCCCACATGTTTCATGAAGGTGAATGATCGCACACCTGAGGCTGCTGCAGCTGCAGCCACCTCCATGGCCACCTTTTCATTCACAGAGAATTCAAAGTACATGCCCGCCCTCTTCGCAATCCCTGAGAGTACATTACCTATCTCAGATGATGGTGTTCCAGGGTAGGTGCTTGCAACCCCCACCCCAGACTCTATCGCTGCCCTCACAGCAGCCTCGTTACCAAGTAAGAAGAGTTTATCGCCCCTTCTGGCGTTAAGGATATCCTCCAGTTCCATTAAATCACCTTTTTCATGTGGATCTTCACATACTGAATCCGGTTAGTTTGATGAACAGTGATCTTCCCGCCCTGATCTGATAATCTCTGAACAGTTCTTCAGTGGTGGCATGGGGCCGATACCCATATCATGTTCAGTATCCATGAAGCCTGGAGCCGGGATGGCACATTCAGAGATTTAGCAGGGACTTCCAGAATACATCTGTCTGTACTGTTTAAAAGTTTATCAGTTGAAGGCACAAACCTTAATATGTGTTAATCAACAATTAAAATTCAGTTCCTTCTGAAGTTTTTCATATGAGTCAGCATGGAGATGGAAATGATAAATATCAGGGTTTTAAGATTTGAGCCAGGCGTGGATGAGGAACCACACCTTGAAAGTTATGAAATACCCTCAAAGGAGAACATGAAGGTCCTTGACGCCCTTCAACTCATAAATAAAATTCATGGAGCCAATATTGCATTCAGGAGCTCCTGCAGGGCAGGGCAGTGCGGTTCATGCGCTGTTAAGATGAATGGGGAAGTTGTGCTGGCATGCCGCGCTGAGGTGGAAGATGGTGCCATCATAGAACCCATCGACCTCCCAGTTATAAAGGACCTTATGGTCGACCGTGGAGAAATAGAGGAGAAGGTCAGGTCAATGCAGTTATACCTCCAGTCATCATCTGAGGGAATCCAGAGGATCAAACCAGAGGATTACCTGGACTCCAAAAAGCTGAGGGGATGTATTGAATGCTTCTCCTGCATAAGCTCATGCCCGGTTATAAAGGAGAGTGCAGAGTACGCGGGGCCCTACTTTATGAGGTACCTCTCCAAGTTCGCCTTCGACCCCCGTGACACCGCTGACAGGGCACGGGAGGGTGTGGATGAAGGGCTCTACTGCTGTACAACCTGCGGTAAATGTGCAGAGGTCTGCCCCAAGGAACTCAATGTGCCAGGTGATGCCATTGAGAAACTGAGGGCTATGGCATGCAGAGAGGGTGCCGGACCCCTCGATGCCCACAGAAGGATCAGGAAACTCATATCAGAAACAGGAAGATCCGTTGACAGGATAAAGGACGGCTTCATTGAATCAGTCGGTGAAACCCCTGGGTCAAGGATAGGTTTCTTCACCGGCTGCCTCGTGGATTACCGGATGCCGGAGGTGGGAATGGCACTCCTCCGGGTTCTCAGGGAACACGGCTTTGATGTTGACGTCCCGGAGGGGCAGGTCTGCTGCGGATCCCCCATGATAAGGACAGGGCAGGTTGACATCGTTGAGGACCTCGTTGAGAAGAACAGGAGGGCCCTGCAGGACTATGATACCATAATAACCGTCTGTGCTGGCTGCGGAGCCACCCTTAAGAAGGACTATCCACGCTACGGTGTTAAACTGAACGTCCTCGATATAAGCGAATTCCTTGCAGACAGGATCGACACCCTCAAAATGAAGCCAGTCAATATGAGGGTGACCTACCATGACCCATGCCACCTCAAGCGGGGACAGGGAGTGGAACTGGAACCCAGGGAGATCCTGAGGAAGATACCTGGTCTGGAATTCGTTGAAATGGAAAAGCCCGACCAGTGCTGTGGATCAGGTGGAGGTGTGAAGTCTGGTAAACCAGAGGTGGCAGAGGCCCTCGGCAGGAAGAAGGCTGATATGATACGCGACCTCGACGTCGACGCTGTTGTGACGATATGCCCCTTCTGTCAGCTACATATAAGGGACTCCCTTGAACTGGCGGGTCTGGGTGATGTCAGGGTCATGAACATACTTGAACTGCTGGACCTCGCCTATTCTGATTGAAGGGTGGAGAGATACATGGAAGCCACTGAACTGCTGGCAGAAAACATCAGCGTTGTCTTCGTCGAACCTGAAACCCCTGGAAACATCGGTTTCCTTGCAAGGGCCATGAAGAATTTTGGTCTCAGGACCCTGATTCTCATAAACCCATGTGAACTTGAGGATGAAGCCTACTACCAAGCGATGCATGCAAGGGACATCGTGGAGGGCGCCCTTATTTACCGGGACCTGCCTGAGATGATGACTTCCCTTGAGCCTGACTTCCTTGTGGGGACCACCGGTGTGCCGGGTGGCAGTTACAATGTGGACAGGATCCCCCTCAGACCCTCCCAGCTTGCAGATGCCATCAGGCCCTCCTCAAGGACCTTCATACTATTCGGACGCGAGGGTGACGGCCTTTCCAATGAAGAGATAGGCATGTGCGACATGGTTGTGAGTGTACCTACCTCAGAGGAGTACCCCATAATGAACATAACACATGCCGCAGCCATAATATTCTATGAACTGTTCAGGAACAGGAAATTCAGATGTGAGGGCCTTGAAGAGGCTTCTGGCCTTGAGAAGGGTCTTCTCCTGGATGAAATGGATGATATACTCTCACTGATTGACATCCCGGAACATAAGCGGAGGGTTGCCTCGAGGGTATTCAGGAACATCACCGGAAGGGCCTTCATAACCGCAAGGGAGGCCCACACACTTAAGGGAGTGCTCAGGAGAATAAAGAATAGCATCAAAGGTTGATGGTGGTTCTCTATGCCCTTCAGCATGCTTGATATCCTTGGTATGGCTTTATTTATCCTCCTAATCATACTGCTCCCTGCCATCGTCAGGATGAGGATCTTCTCAGCCATTGAGGGGGCCATAACCGAGCTGGAGGATATGGATGAGAAGGCCCTGAAGATACTGGCAGAACTAACAGGTGCTGAAGACGTCACTAGCCTTGATGGTTACCTTGAATTCTTCATAATCCCCCCATCGGATATAGACCCATCAGGACTGGCAGATAAATACCGGAGGCTCCTCGAGATGGGTGATATGAGGCTCCGGGAACTTGTTGAAAAATTTCCGCCCGCCGCTGATACTGAAAGGAGGGCTAACATCATTATGTGCATCAGGGTTGCTGCAGGAATGAGGGGGATACTCAAATTCCTCAGGCACAACCTTGAAGTTGCAAGGAAAACCGGGAACCTCCAGGTCCTTGTGGCGCTCCAGATGAACCTTGGACTGATCATGAGAACCGCTAGGGCCTACATGGACGGCTGCAGGGCCATATCCTCCTCCCTTCCCATCGGTGATGGTGCAGGTCCCCTCACAGCCGGGATGCTGATAGATGACCGTGACCCCAGGGAGTACCTCCATGAAATGGTCTACGTTAAAAAGAGGTTTATGGGGAAGGATGTTGGCATCTTGAGGCCCATGGGCACCGGTTCAAGGCTCGGAATGATAATAAAGGCCCTGGAGGATGTCCTTGCCAGGGATGAATTTGATGAGATAATAATGGTCGATGCCGCTGCAAAGCTTGAGGGTGAGAAGACCGGGGCTGTGGCCTGCGGGATGGGTGTGGCCATCGGCGGCTCAGGTGTTGAGAAGTGGTTCATAGAGAACATGGCGCTGGAAAAGAGGACCCACTCCATCATAATAAAGATGTCACCTGAGGAGGCGATGGTTCAGATGACAGAGGACGTCCTGAAGGGCTGTGAGGCTGCCCTTGACCAGATAAGGGGAATACTATCTGAATCGGATGCAGAATCCATCCTCATTGTGGGTGTCGGTAACAGCAGCGGCATCCCTGATTCCGTAGAAAACCCCGGTGAAATCCGGGTTAAGAAGGAGGATAACAGCAGAGAATAGATAGGAGATGTTTTAATGGCGATACTCAGTGACCGTGACATAAAGAGGTACATCGAGGATGGTCTCATCACCATAGACCCCCTTGATGACCCTGAAAGACAGATACAGCCCTCATCGATTGATCTCAGGATAGGTAATGAATTTAAGGGATTCAGGGTTATAAGGAAACCCTGCATTGATCCGAAGGATCCCTCAGATATAGAGTCATATATGGAGACATTCCATGTTGAGGACGGTCCCTTCATAATACATCCGGGTGAGTTCGCCCTTGCAACGACCCACGAATATATAGGTCTCCCTGATGACCTTGTTGCGAGGGTTGAGGGCCGTTCATCCATCGGGAGGCTGGGTATAACCATGCATGTAACAGCAGGGTACATAGACCCTGGTTTCCATGGAAGGATAACCCTTGAAATATCCAATATAGGTAAGATGCCCGTTGCGCTTTACCCCAGACAGAGGGTGTGCCAGATAGTATTCGAGACAATGACGTCTCCAGCAGAGAGACCCTACGGGCACCCCTCACGTGACAGCAAGTACATCGGCCAGACAAGGCCCCAGACAAGCAGAATAAAGGATGACTATGAGATAAAAAACTCCAGACTTTAGGGAGTGATTAATGTGAACCATGAAAAAACCATGACAGTTGCAAGGAAAAGAGGTTTCCTGTGGTCTTCATTTGAAATTTACTCAGGTGTCGCGGGTTTTGTGGACTACGGTCCACTGGGTGCGATACTCAAGAACAAGATAATGAACCGATGGCGTGAATTCTATGTTGTCAGGGAGGGCTTCTATGAGATAGAGTCCCCCACAATAATGCCAGAGGAGGCCCTCAAGGCATCTGGGCACGTAGACCACTTCAATGACCCCATGACCCAGTGCAAGGAATGTATGGATGTTTACCGTGCCGATCATATCATTGAGGATGCCACCGGACGCGACGTTGAGGGTCTTGAGAACCAGGAACTCACAGAGATCATATCAGAGGAGGGCATAAGGTGCCCGAGGTGTGGAGGACACCTGACCCATGTCTGGAGCTACAACCTCATGTTCCAGACCCTCATAGGGGCCAGGGGTAAGAAGACAGGGTACCTCAGGCCTGAAACAGCTCAGGGCATATTCATACCCTTCAAGAGGCTCCTGAGGTTCTTCAGGAACCGTCTGCCCTTTGGCGTTGTCCAGCTTGGTAAATCATACCGTAACGAGATATCCCCCAGACAGGGAGTTATAAGGCTCCGTGAATTCACACAGGCAGAGGCAGAGATATTCGTGGACCCTGAGGACAAGACACACCCCGACTTTGAGGAGGTTAAGAATGACACCCTCCGGCTGTACCCTGCCGAAAGACAGATTGAAGATTCCGGGCCCGTGGATATGACGGCCTTGGAGGCCCTTGAAGATGGTGTAATTTCGAGTGAAGTCCTCACATACCATCTATGCCTTGCAAAAAGATTCCTGACAGATATAGGCATCCCTGAGGAGGCCCTCAGGTTCAGACAGCACCTTCCATCTGAAATGGCCCACTATGCAATTGACTGCTGGGACGTTGAGGCGTTTACAGATTCCTATGGGTGGATAGAGATCATCGGGATTGCTGACAGGACCGACTATGATCTCAGGTCCCACAGCCAGCACAGCGGAGAGGACCTCAGGGTCTTCATAGAATATGATGAACCCAGGAGGATTAAGAAACGTGCTGTCAGGCCGGACATGGGTAGACTTGGGCCAAGGTTCCGTAAGGATGCCGCCAGGATAGCCAGCGCCCTCAGTGAGGTTGATGTGGAGGAAATGGAGAGGGCCCTTGAGGAGGAGGGAAGGTTCATCCTTGAGGGTGAATTCGAAATACTCCCCGGTGATGTCACCTTTGAGGATGTTGAGGAAGTTGTGACGGGAAGGAAGGTGTATCCCCATGTCATAGAACCCTCCTTTGGTATTGACCGTATAATCTACACCCTCCTCCTGCACTCACTTGTGGATGATGGGGAGAGGACCTACTTCCGTCTCCCTGCCCACGTCGCACCAGTTGAGGTGACCGTTCTTCCCCTGGTGAACCGGGAGGAGATGGTGAGAAAAGCCCTTAATATAAAGAGAAACCTCAGAAGATCAGGTTTTATCGCTGAATTTGATTCATCGGGAACAATAGGGAGGAGATATGCCCGTGCAGATGAGATAGGGGTTCCATTTGCAGTTACAGTGGACCATGAGACCCTTGAGGATGGTACAGTGACCCTCCGGAAGCGTGATGACTGCAGTCAGGTGCGTGTGAAGATCGAGGAACTGGTCCCAACACTTGAAAAACTCAGGGGATAAATCATTCCTCTGCAGGGACCACCTCATCCAGGTTAACACCCAGCATCTCACTGTCCAGAGCTGCAGAGAGGCCCCAGTGATAATCAAAGAGGTCGTTACCCCACCGCAGGAGTTCATCAGCGTGGCCAATTATGACCCTTGTTCCTGCGGGGTCATGTCCATCCTCCCTCATCAGACTCATTGAAAAAAAGGTGTCGGAGACCATATATGATATTTCCTGTTTCTCCTCAAGGATTCCTATCCTTAGAAGACCAGAATCCATGGCCTCCTTAATGTTCATGCCGGCTGATTCCCTGATGAATACAGGGTAGCTTTCATGTGTGAGTATGAGTTCAGCTGCCCCTCCACTCTCAAGGAAACTGCCTATAGCATCGGTGTGCCGGGGAAGACAAATGGAAAGCATTGACCTGAGGTGGGTGGAGTTATCCAGCATCTCCAGATAGGTTGCATATGGCTCCTCAAGGTTACTTAGGGTGGCTTCGACAGTGTAGGCGTCCCTGAATACATTTATCCTCATTAGAAATTCCATTGGTATGCCAACTATTGAGTGTTCATTCCAGAAGTCCCTGTGAAGCCTGACTGCGTCCATTGAGGCTATGAACCTTGAAAGGATTGCACCCATAAGTTTCCCCTTCGACGTCAATCTGCAGGCATCCTGACTCCTCTCAACCACTCTTTTTGATTCCAGTTCCATTAAGGAATGGGTTATGGTTGAATCTGGAGCCATCATACTCCCCCTGATATCAGAAATAGATTTTTCACCATCCATAAGGGAGAATATTATCCTTGACCTCACACGTGAGCCAGTGAGAAACTTGATTTCAGCCAGATCCTGAAGATCATATTCATAACTTGACGATAGCTCATCATGTTTAAATTTCATTCCATCCCTCCACCGTAAGTCAGCTTACCCGAAAGATCTCCCTGAAATTCATAATTTTATATGGAAAGCATTATCCTTGAAGTTTGATTTCCTTGAATCCACCAGCACACTGAAATTCATAATTTTATATGGAAAGCATTATCCCGGTAATATTCCTTAGGCCAAGCTTCTCTGATCGTTCACGATAATGTTCATAAAGACGATGGCCCCACTCAATGGCCCTCCTGTCCGTGCTCATGATATCCCTGTTCTGGTCATAAAAACCGTTCCTATCAAATAGGCCCAGTGAGAGAAACTTATCGGTTACCGTGAAAGCAACCTTCAGATCACCGGCAAAACGTCTTACCTTGAGGTTTCTGTTTTTAATGGCTGTCTTTAGGAGGCTGAAGCTCGCATTTAAAACCATTTCCCTTATAACACCGTCACTTAAAACAAGTTCAATGGGTACACCCTCCTCAAGGAATCCTTCATATATGTCTATGAGGTCCCTGTGGGATATGGGTGAAACACCGTATATCTCACTGGATCCCCTTATGAGTTCCCTGTATGTGTTATGGGGCCGGTATATATCTGAAGGTGATGCCATTATTAGTTCTGAATTGATGAGCCAGTCAATATCCTCGAGGAGGTCCCGGGGGATCCCGCTTATATCATGGTCAAGCCATATATCCTCAAGGCCATTTATGACCCTCACAGAATCAATTAGTTTCATTGCAGAGAGTCCCATGAGTTTCATCTCAGGGGTGAGACTGTACCTCTCCCCCCTCAACCTCACTGAACCCTCATCAATAAGAAGTCTAATGTTACTGTAGAGTGCTGGCAAGCTTACATTAACTTCCCCCCTTATCTCATCAAAGGTTTTCGGTGATTCAAGTAGGGATGCTATTATCCTGAACCTTACCGTTGATTTCAGGATGAACTGAATGTCATCATAAAGATATTCATATACATCCGTGAGTATCTCACCATCCATGCATGCATCACTCCTCTCACTACAGTTATATCCTCCAGAGTTAAATATTTTTGATAGAACTGAACGGGAGGAGTTGAGCTGATAGACAGTCATATACATGCAGATACAAGACCCATTGAGGATTTTGATTTGATGGCTGTGAGTGGTGTTGAGGAAGCCGTAACATGCGCCCATGACCCCCTTGAGGCCCTATCATCAGATGTTATCCTTGCACACCTCAGGAGGCTTCTCATGGTCGAGCCCGGAAGGGCGTCCTCCAGAGGCCTCAAACTCCACGTGGCGCTGGGGATACACCCGCGGGCCATACCCCCGGACCATGGGAGGGTCCTTGAAGAACTTCCTGGCCTCCTTAAAAATCCATCTGTGGTTGCTGTGGGTGAGATAGGTCTTGATTCAGGGTCAGAAATTGAAAAAAGGGTGTTCGTAGAGCAGCTGCAGATGGCAGATGAACTGGGATTCCCTGTTATTGTGCACACCCCCCGCACCGGGAAGCCAGAGGTGACCCCCCGGATAGTAGATCTGATAGGAGAGAACATTGATGAGGATAGGGCTGTGGTTGAGCATGTCAACATGGATGTGCTCCCCGATCTGATTGAAACTGAATGCATACTCGGCCTCACCGTGCAGCCTGAAAAGCTCACTCCCAGCGAAGCCGTGGATATTCTCAGGGAATATGGGACCGAAAGATTCGTACTGAACAGTGACATGAGCTCAGCACCATCGGACCCCCTTTCTGTTCCGAGGACAGTTCACCGGATGAGGATGGAGGGCTTCGGGAGGAGAGAGATAAGGAGGGTGTCCCGGGAGAATATCAAAGATATCCTGAAGATTTAACCTCCTGAAAACTATGCTGAGAACCACTAAAGGGCCCCGAACCTCGAAATCACATTAAGGGCTACTCTGTGGCCTCCCCTGAGACATTGTGATGGTTCAGATCCCCTGAGCCATTCTGACATGAAACCCGCTGCAAAGGCATCACCTGCACCGGTTGTGTCGATGGCCCCAGCATCCTCAACCTTCATTTCAAGGGAGTGGTCTGCTGAGAAGAAGGATGCACCACCCGGTCCATGGGTTACAACAACGTTATCGACACCGAGATCCAGCAACCTGGAAATCCCGGATTTACGGGAGCCAGTAAGAACCTCAAGTTCATCATCATTCAGAAATAGGACCTCTGTCCTCCTGAGGACAGGTTCAAGGACATCAAGGCCATAGGATGCCAGAAGGCCGCCTGGACTGAATGAGAGCTCCCTGATTTTGGCAACAGTATGTGCAACTTCAACGTAGCATCCGCTGATGTGAACAGCATCCGCGGCCCTGATACACCTTTCCTCAAGTGTTCCGATCTCAAGTTCTGCATTGGCCCCCATGTATGAATAGATTGACCTCCTACCAGCACCATCAACCGATATGAAGGCCATGCCTGTAGGCCTCTCAACCACAGAGAGACAACTTGTGGATACGCCCTCTGATTCCAGTCTTGACCTTATTATTTCCCCGTACACGTCTCTGCCCGTGACAGCCACTATACCTGAACTGAAACCAAGGGCTGAGAGCCAGACAGCAAAGTTAAGTGCGGAACCCCCTGGGATGATGTGGATGTCGTCTATGTACATCTCAGAGTCTGGTTCAACAAACTCCGGCACCCTGAAGATGAAGTCCATGTTGCAGGTCCCGACACTGACAACATGCATCAAAATAAATCACCAGGGGGGGTGATCATCTCCGCCCCATTAAACCGCTTATGAGTTTTGCAATAACCCCCTGCTTGTTAGGCTCAATTGGCTGGTATTCCTCGCCAATGAGGTCTGCTGCAAGCTTCATGAGGGCGTTACTTGCAGGGGACTTTGGATTCTTAATGACTATCGGCTCACCAAAGGCCGCTGCACGGCTTACCTCAGGGTCATCCGGTATCACCGCAATTACAGGGACCTCCAGTATTGTTTCAACCTCATCAACACTCAGGAAGGTCTTATCGTACTGTTCACGGTTTATAACAACACCTATTATATTTATATCCAGTTTACTTGCGACGATCTTTGTCTTAAGGGCGTCACTTATTGATGGTACCTCAGGTGTTGTGACAAGGAGAAGTTCATCTGCAGCTGCAAGGGCTGCTACAGCGTCCTTTTTAAGTCCCGCAGGGGCATCTATGAGGAGTATGTCGGTATCCTCTATGAGGTAGGCCAGGGCGTCCTCCAGGCGGTCAAGCTTAACATTCCTCAGACCCTCAAGGGATATACCCGCCGGGACAACCCTCACACCGTTTGGTCCCTCATAAACAGCGTCCTCGATTGAAGCATTACCTGCAAGAACATCATGGAGGGTAACTGATTTCCCCTCCATCCCAAGGATCAGTTCAAGGTTCGCCATTGCTATATCAGCGTCAAGAACGACAACTCTTTCACCGTAGGTTGAGAGCGCAACACCAAGGTTTGCAGTGATGGTTGTCTTCCCCACACCTCCCTTACCTGATGCGACTGTAATCACTCTTGTCATTCCAATACCTCCAGATAATAGTCGGTCATTCCAGTATAAATATTGTTACACGCATCGTCCTTTTCATTACCCTAATCTGACATTCAGGAGTTCATGTAAAGTGGTTATATCCAGATAGGACACAATTCCAATCTGGATGGGTACCCGAATCGGTTAACCTCTGGTCTTCGACCATCAGCGTATCTCAATACTCACCTCAAAGTTATCCACAATCTCAGGGAAATCCCTGAAGGTCTTCCTGAGCTCCATCTCGACTATGTCCATGATGTGGAACTTGAGTTTGTCCTCCTCACCGGAGTCTCCCATTATCCTTGAGAACAGTCCCTTACCCTCATGTTCAACCATTATCTTTATCTTTCCACGGAGGTCATAGGCGTTGTCAAGGAATACTATGACCTCAGCACCCTTTATCCTGGGTATTCCAAGTATTGACATCTTTATCTTATTCATCAGGGTGAGTTCAACCCTCTCGGGATCTATATCTGTGATTGCGCCCCCCTTATATGTCTCAAGGACCCTTTCAACTTCCTCTTCAGCAATATCCCTGAGGCCATACTTTTTCATTAACTCGTCCCTGCTGAGGGGTTTTCTGGGCTCTTCAGACTCTTCCGGAGTTTCAATCTCCTCTGAAGATACTTCTGGACCCTGTGAAACCTCAGAGGATTCTGTTAATGGTGCTTCCTCCATGTTAGTATCGTCTGTTAAATCAGAAGCACCCGCATTAACATCAGTCCCTACAGAAACGTCAGAATCTGAATTCGCATCCTGTTTAACCTCTACCTGAACATCTGTTGCTGAATTCAGAGCCCCCTCACGAACCTCGACCTCACCATGTCCCTCCTTTTCAGCTTCCGCTTCCGGGGGGTTTAATGGCTGCCTGTAGCTTGCCTCCCTGGGGTTGAAGTAGGACTCCTCCTCAACCTCTGGCACTTCAACTTCAGTTATCTCATCAACAGCCTCTTCGATTCTGTAGATCTTGTTTATATCAATGAGATAGTCCAGCTGTGACCTTTTAAGGTCAAACAGTTCTATGAGGGTGTCTGTTTTATCAGCCACCTCCATTATCCTATCAAGAGCCTCCCCCTTCATGAAGCGTCCATAGGATGCTGCAACATGTGATCCATCCCTGAAGAGGATGTAACCCTCATCCGATGCATGTGTAACCCTTATGAATCCATTGTATTCATCTCTGGCAAGTTTTTCAAGAAGTTCCGTGAAGTCTATTTCATCACCGTAGGATATCTTTGATGGTTTGGTGATCGGAAGCTCCATTAATTTCACTACCCCTTCCTGATGAGTTTGATTTCCCTTGGAGTTATTATAACAACGTTCTTCTCCTTATTGCAGAGCAGTATGGCTTCAGCGCCGTGGTTCTCCCTCAGATCCTTTATACGTTCACCGACGGCTTTGAAGTCCTCGGGACTGTCCCTCTGAATTTCGGTTAAGTCAAGTATAACCGGATTTTTCTCTTCGGTCACCTGAGAAAGGGCGTCCTCCACATCCCCCAGGGATCCTGCCTTAAGGAGAATTATCTCATAGAATGAATGTTCCGGCACTATTATCGTCTCTGTCTCCTCAGATTCCCTCACTTCCTCATCCAGCCCGACACTTTTTTTCAGCATTTCCAGGATATCCCTCAACTAAATCTCCCCTATGTAATCCATGATGACGTCCATCAACCGTGATGCCCCCCCATTTTTAACATCAACAACAGGAAGTCCGAAGCGGTTTTCATATTCCTCCATTATGGATCTGTCATTAATGTTTCTTAAATTTAAGGAAATAGCTATAACCCTTGTTGGCTCGAGTGCCTCTATGGCCCTTATCTCCTCTTTTATTCCTCGAGGTTTTCTGTAGGGATGGTTTGGTCTGTGGCAGAGTACCGTGACATCTGGCATTGCCCCTATGAGTATCGAGGCCGACAAACCCCTGGGATGGGGGTTCCCCATTTCAGTCAGACTGGACTGGCCCTCTATGAATATGATGTCAGGGTTCTTCTCCTCCTCAATGTACCTGACTGACCCCATGAGGGCAGCTGCAACATCCATCACCGAAAGACTGCCCGCACGGAAGTTTATGTCCACTGGCTGTTCAAGGCCCATCTCATCGGTTGATATCACGCCCACCTCAAGACCCCTCTCAATGGCCTCCTTCCCCAGCAGCCTTGTGGTTGTGCGCTTACCGCATTCCTGTGAGGTTCCACCTACAAATACGAGAGGCGCCTTATGCCTGTAATTTATCTTGGGGAGTATCTCGGTGCAGCGTGGAGGGGCTACTCCAAATATTCTCCTTATGTTATCGAGTCTGGGGCTTATCTCCTTTATCTTCACATTCATCCTTTCAGCGAATTTGATGAGTGATGTGTTCTCGGATAGTGGGAGTGATCTGAAGGATGTGACAACGTTCTTGCCCTCATTTATTGCCTGGACAGCGTACTTGAGGGCTGTGCCCTCGGCACCTATGGGGAGCATGATGGCAACACTACGGGCGTCTGTCTCCTCTATTAAGTCAAGGAGGCTTGATGACACCTTAAAACCGCAAAAATCAGTCCCATGTTTTTTTGGGTCGTCATCAACGAATCCAACAGCCTCAACACCCTCAAAGTTTGCGAATTTTTCTCCTCCGCCACCACAGCCTATTATTATGAATGGATTCAGCTCCCTGAGTTCCTCCACAGAAGATAATGTGTGCAAATAATCACTCCTTTAATACTTGCTGGAATCAAATAGAAACTGACTTAGTCATACCCATTTAATTAATAAATACTCAAAGCATATATATTTTAGGTGGAATACTCTGTTTATGGAGGCATAGTATGATAGCAAGAATACTTAAAGATTTAGGTAGGATCAATGGGGTAAACGGTTCCCTTGTTGTCGGTAAGGATGGTCTGGTAATTGAGAGCGAGGTGCCATCTGATATCGATGGGGAACTGGTTGCTGCAATGGCTTCAGCAGTGTTCGGTACCGCCGAGAGGTCAGCTGAGGAGATAAAGCACGAGCCCCTTGAACAGGTCATGATTGAGGGTACCAGAGGGAAAACTCTCATGATAGATGCTGGGGAGGGAATACTTGTACTTATAACCGATGTTGATATAAATCTTGGACTTATACGTATAGAGATGAGGAGAAGCGCTGAGCGCATTAAGGATCTCCTGACATAATCTTCATTTTAGTTTTGGGGAGTGTAAATTGAAAAAGCCCTACGTTATACTTATTGGAAGTGCCTCTGGTATAGGGAAGTCAACGGTGGCATCTGAGCTTGCAAGGGAACTCAACATAAAGCACCTGATAGAAACGGATTTTATAAGGGAGATAGTGAGGGGTATAATCGGGCCAGATTATGCTCCAACACTTCACAGGTCCTCCTTCGATGCCTACACAGCACTCAGGGACAAGGAACGTTTCAAGGGAGATGGCATGGAGGCACTGATATGTGCCGGTTTTGAGGAGCATGCCTCCTTCGTAATTCCCGCCATCGAGAAGGTCATAGAAAGGGCTGTTGCAGATTCCGATGACGTTGTAATAGAGGGCGTACATCTCCTCCCCGGATTCATAAACACGAAAAAGTTCGGTGAAAATGCCTCAATTCATTTTTTTGTTCTCTCGGCTGAGGAGAATGTTCACAAGGAACGTTTCGTCAAGAGGGCCATGGAGATTAAAAGGGGCGGTAAACACCTTGAATACTTCCGGGAGAACCGTATAATACATGATCACCTTGTTAAGAGTGCCAGGGAACATGGAGTCCCTGTCATCAACAATGATGATATAAACTGTACAATCAGGAGGATGCTCTCCTTCATAAGGGAGAACTGCGCCGAGGTGACCCTCCAGCACCCCGTTGAAAGGCTGGGTGATGTCATTGAAATAATCATAAAGAGACATGGCGGCAGGATCGTTGACGTCTCCTACCCAATACCTGGATTCTCACAGCCGCTTAAACGTGAAGTGAACGTATACGACCCAGCTGAAGCTGAAAGATTTCTTAAAAGATTAAATGAGAGTCCCAAAAGGAAAAGAGATCTTGAAAGGTTATATACACTTTCAAATAATGTTCACAGTCATAAAATATGTGCTCCAGATCCTGAAACTCTTCAGGAAATACTCAGGGAACTGGAAGAGAGTGGACTGGTCTACACTGAAGAGAATGGCGACTGAAATTAAATCCAGAAACATCAAGGGGTGGCAGTGTGAATCAGCAGGATATGAAAATTGACTGTCCGGTCTGCGGTGGAGAACGATGCATGACTGCAATAACAAGGGTTGAAAGGATTCCCTACTTTGGAGAGATAATGGAGTCAGTACTGATCTGTGAGAGATGTAGCTACAGGAGCACCGATATAATATGCCTCGAACAGAAGGAACCCTCCAGGTACATAATCGAGGCAGATGAGGATACACTCAACGCAAGGGTGGTTAAGTCACAGTCAGCAACCATCAGGATACCTGAACTGGGACTGAAGGTCGAGCCAGGCCCCAGGTCAGCCGGTTACATCTCCAACATAGAGGGTGTTGTTGAGAGATTTGAAAACGCCCTTAAAACCGCTCTCAACCTATTTGAAGAAGAAGAATCAAAGGAAAAAACCTCAAAGATTTTAGAGATGCTACAGGAAGTTCGCGGAGGTTCCAGAAAGGTTACAGTGATAATCGAGGATCCCTTCGGCCAGAGCTTTGTGGGCCATCCCAGGGCTGTGAAGGAAAAACTTTCAGAGGATGAAATAAAATCCCTTAAGACTGGATTCCTTGTCTTTGAATCAGAAGAGAATGATGATGAGGATTAATCCTCATCGATGTCCCGGAGTTTAAGCGTGCGCTGGATGTCCATGGCCATGGCATCACAGTCAGCCTTTATTGCCTCAAGGTGGGCCAGGAGACGTTCCTTCTCATGGTTGATCCTTTCAATGTTCTTGTAGGGGTATATGCACTCCTTGAGCATTTCATATTCCACTGTTGCATAGGGGTACTGGTTCAGCTGGGTGCAGACCCTTTCAAGGATCTCACCGAGGAACTTGTTCATTTCAACCTTGACCCTCTCACGTATCATCTTATCGCTGTCAAGGTGCTGCTTCATCAGCCTGACAACCTCTGCCTTTGCAAAGGGTAATTCCTCAGTTTCCTCTTCAGTTTCAGTGATATCAGCATTATTATTCTGAAACTCTTCATTTTCCATAATTTCAACCTCCAATGAACTATATCTGGGTCAAGGTATATAAATCTATTCCATATCCTTGAAGAAACCATCAATTATAATTATTAAGTGGAGGGTTCGGATTAATTAAATTGATGGTTTCAATCACCAGAATCAAAATTCATTTTAGTTCCCTTATTTCAAGGCTGAGGTCAACTGGACAGGCTGAAGAGGTTATAAAGCCCATTGATATAACTTCGACACCAGTGGATGCGTAATCTTCAATATTATCAGGTTTAATGCCCCCTGATGCCTCAACTATAACATCACCCCTGAGTCCGCGCCCTTCAAGTTCCTCCAGGGTATTCCTGATTGTATCAGGTGACATGTTATCAAGGAGTATTATGTCAGCTCCGGCCTCAGCCGCCCTCACAGCATCATCCGAACTCTCAACCTCCACCTCAACCTTCTTTGTGAAACTCACATGGTCCCTCACACGCCTAACCGCATCCTCAATGCTGCCCACAATGGCTATGTGATTATCCTTGATCATTGCACAGTCATCAAGCCGGAATCGGTGGGTGTCTCCTCCACCAATCCTGACAGCCTGTTTCTCAAACCACTGAAGACCAGGCGTCGTTTTCCTTGTGGCCGCTATCCTTATACCCCCATTCACCGCCCTGGCCCTCTGAAGCATTTTCCGTGTAAGGGTCGCTATACCGCTCATCTTCATCATGAGGTTCAGCATGGTCCTCTCAACCATAAGGATATCCATGGCATCCCCCTCAAGGGTTAGAAGGCGCTCACCGGCCTTTATGGTATCACCATCATCCTTCCACCGGATCAGGGATATGGAGAACTCCCGGGCCATCATCTCCGCAACATCAACACCCGCAACAACTCCATCTTCCCTGGAAACGACATCAGCGACCACCTCTGTTCCCCTTTCAATGAGTGCCTCCGTTGTTATATCCTCAAATCCAACATCGGCCCTGATCATCTCCCTGATAATATCAATCATAAAGATCCCCTAAATTAATATAAAGGGAAGAATTATAAATCTTATGTCCAGCAGGGAGATCTGGAAAAGAAGAGCATTTATGAAAGAGGGATAGGATGGAAGTGACATTCCTTGGCACATCATCAGCGGTTCCATCGAAAAACAGGAACCACACCTCCATAGCCCTCCGCATACCCGGTGAAGTATTCCTCTTTGACTGCGGTGAGGGGACCCAGAGGCAGATGGCCCTTGCAGGGATCAGTCCCATGAAGGTTACAAGGATATTCATAACACACCTCCACGGGGACCACATACTCGGAATACCTGGAATGATACAGTCCATGGGCTTCAGGGGGCGTGAAGAAGCCCTTGACATCTATGGCCCCCCCGGTATCCATGAGTTGCATGAGTGCATAATGAAGATGGGCTACTTCACCCTCGACTTCGATATCAACGTCCATGAGGTCAGGGGCGGTAACGTTATTGAGGAGGAGGATTACCGTGTCACCTCAGCCCCGGCCTCCCACTCAGTCTTCAACCTCGCATACTGCTTCGAAGAGAAGAAGAGGCCCAGGTTCCTCAGGGAAAAGGCCATTGCACTGGGACTCAAACCAGGCCCAGCCTTTGGGAAGCTACACAGAGGCATGCCTGTAAGGGTCGGTGATCGGGTTATAATGCCTGATGAGGTTCTAGGAAGCCCCAGGAAGGGTGTGAAGGTATGTTACTCGGGGGACACTCGCCCCTGTGAGTCTGTTATAAAACTTGCAGAGGGTGCGGACCTCCTTATACATGAATCAACACTGGAGGCGGGTAGTGAGGATAAGGCCGCTGAAAGCGGGCACTCAACCGCCAGAGAAGCTGCAGAGGTTGCAAAATCAGCAGGAGTGAAGAGACTGATACTCACACACCTCAGCACGCGCTACAAGCGCACTGAGGTTATCCTGGAAGCTGCCAGGGAGGTATTCCCCATGACCGAGGTTGCTGATGACCTTATGACGGTGGAGGTGAAGGCTGATGACTCCTCTCCCGACAGTTGAAAGCATTCTAATAATAACTGTAACCGTGATGGCGGCTGTCCTCCTTGTTAAGTGGACGTCCTACTTCCTGAGGAAATCCGCCAGAAAATGGGAACTGGACCTAACACTCATACAGGTCATCAATGACATAATAAAGTACAGTGTTTATTTCATCGCAGCAAGTATAGTCCTTCGGGAACTCGGCATCGATATAACTGCAATAACCGTCAGCCTGGGAATAGCCGGTGTTTCAGTGGGTTTTGCATCAAGGGACATAATATCCAACTTCATATCGGGGATGTTCATCCTTGCAGATAAGAGTTTCAGGGTGGGTGACACCATAGAGGTTGCCGGCCAGCGCGGAAGGGTCAGGAAAGTTGGATTCAGGACAACGACTATAGAAACTCCAGAGGCAGGGTTAGTGACGGTTCCAAACTCCACCTTCTCAAAAACAGCCTATGTGAATTACAGCGCTGAGGACCGGAGGAGGGTTGAACTGAGGGTCAACCTTGACTATGACATCGACCTGGAGAGATTTGAATCCGATGTGAAGGACGTCCTCATGAGGGTTCCCGGCATACTGAAGGACCCTGAACCCGGACTGATCATACTGGAATTCACTGATACAGGCATCAGCGCCAAGGTAACTGCCTGGATACCTGATCCTGACAGGGTGACAAGATACAGGTCCGTGCTTGCTGCTCATGTGAAAAAAATCCTGAGGAAACACAGAGAAGGGTCATGAATGAAAAAAACAGGACTCTACGCATCTCTCATATGCCTTTTTTTCATCATGTTAAGTTCGGGTATAATAATAAAGGGATTGGAGGACTACAAGGCCCTTGAAAGATCGAGGGCCCACCTTGAGAATTACAAGAACGCCCCAAGGGAACTCTTTGACCCTGCGCCCAGCAGCAGCGCAGGTTCCAGGGGCCCGGTCATTGGAAAGCTCATCATACCCCGCATAGGGGTCAGTTGCTGGATAAGGGAGGACACCGTCAACGCCTATGAATCAGTGTATCACTATCCCGAAAGCGTTATGCCAGGATCCAGCGGGGAGTGCGGAATCCTCGGGCACAGGACAACCTACTCAGGGCCCTTCAGAAGGATTGGAATGCTGAGGAAGGGTGACCAGGTGATAATAGAGGATGCATCATCCTCCATCCGCTACATCTACACAGTGACATCCAATGGTGATGATATAAGGTGGGATTACAAAACGAACCCTGTGAGGTTTTCCCAGGGCGGGGATGCCAGGCTAATGCTCATAACATGTTATCCCCCAGGTCAGAAGAAGGCTGCGTGGATAACACACTGCAAACTTGTAAAGAAGGAGAACATCTAAGCGGGGGTTTTAGAATAATTGAAGATATAATTGGTGAAATCCTGGAAATTGATGGCGTTGAGGGGGTTATCCTAATAGATGGGTCAGGCCAGATCATCTACGGTGCTGGATCCTTCAGCAGGGAGGTGGGGTCAATGGCCCAGGTGATGGCCGAGGCCTCAGGTAAACTCATAAACCGGGCAGGTCAGGGGGAATACCGGTCTGCTGTGATGGAGTTCCCTGGCGGGAAGATGGTGCTCCTGAACGACAGCCACCAGCTACTTGTAATGGCTGATAGGAGATCCAATCTTGGGAGAATCATCCTTCTTGCAAGGAAGACCATGAGCAGGCTCTCAGAACCTGGCATGGCCAGTGAACTGGCTTCCCTGAAGACGGCCATTGCCCCTGATAGGGATGAGGCTACAGTTGCACAACCGGAATACACTGCTGTTAGAGTAAGGTCCGAAATCAGCGAGGTTGAAGATTCAGATGTATCTGAGACGCTCCTATCTGATGCTCCGGCAGATTCAGCTGAATCTGAGGCCATGGATGATGAAGATGGGATGGTCGCCAGGGTCCCTGAGGGTGACCGTGAACCCCTGGAATCACCCGGAATACCTGAGGTCAAACCTCCACTCTCACTACCTGAACTGAGACCCCTTGATGTCCCGGATGACCCGGAGGGACAGATTGAAGTCGCCCTCACCATCTACGAGCACGTACTCCTTGCAATGTCAATAGGGGCCAGCAAGATAATGGGAGTTGCCCCGGCAGGTGGGATGCTCAGAAAGTCCCTTCCATACAGCGAATGTCCTGAAACACTGCGGGACGTGAATGTGCTTGGAAGCGCGTCCCTGAACTTCAGGAGGCTGAGAGAGAACATTGAAGCCTCGGGTCACAGCCTCGAGAAGATTAAAGAGGACTTCGAGAGGATAATCGCGTCCATAACAGAAAATTATGGTCGTGTTATGGGATATGATGCATTCAGGGGGATGATAAGGCCAGAATTCAAGAGGATCCACCGGGCCTACAGTGCTGCCATGGATGAACTTGGAATAACAGGGACCATTCACCCTGAGCTGAGGAAGATCTGGGAGGAATGATTCCCTTCCCCGGAAGCCCAGATTAAAAACTTTATAAAGGGCAACACCGACAATAAAACCCGCCCAGAGCCCAGCCCCCATGGAAAGCTTTATAAAACATGAAATACTATTAAATAAATGCATTGATTCTTAATTTTTACTTATGATAACTCTCAGTAGGGACGCTTATGTTAAATCAGCTGCAAAGAGATATTCTAAGGTTGAAGAAGGAGAAAAATGCAATTATACTCGCCCATAATTATCAGAGGAGAGAGATACAGGAGATTGCAGATTTTAAAGGGGATTCTCTTGAGCTCTGTGTTGAGGCATCCAGGATAGAGGGGAAGGATATTGTCGTCTTCTGTGGAGTAGACTTCATGGCCGAGACAGCCTACATACTTAACCCTGATAAGAAGATCCTGATACCTGACAGGGGCGCTGAGTGTCCCATGGCACACATGCTCAGTGCCGAGGACGTTAGGATGGCCAGGAAGAGGTACCCTGATGCCGCCGTTGTCCTCTATGTTAACACACTTGCAGAGGCGAAGGCCGAGGCTGATATCCTCTGTACATCAGCCAATGCCGTCAGGGTCGTTGAAAGCCTGGATGAAGACCTGGTTCTCTTCGGACCCGACAGGAACCTTGCATGGTACGTCCAGCAGCACACAGACAAAACCGTGATACCCATACCCGAGGAGGGACACTGCTATGTCCACAAGATGTTCACGGCCGGGGATGTTATGGCTGCAAGGGAAAAGTATCCCGAAGCCGAGCTCCTCATACACCCTGAATGTGACCCGGAGGTCCAGGAACTTGCTGATCACATTCTGAGCACCGGGGGAATGCTCCGCAGGGTCCTTGAATCAGATGGTGAGAGTTTCATAATCGGTACAGAGGTTGACATGAGCACCCGCATCAGCCTTGAATCGGACAAGAGGACTATACCCCTCCTTGAAGAGGCCATATGTGAGAACATGAAACTCCACACACTAGAGAAGGTTAAAAATTCCCTGATAAATGAGGAATTTGTTGTTACGGTTCCTGATGAAATCGCCAGAAGGGCCAGGAGGGCTGTTGAGAGGATGATCGAAGTATCAAAATAGAGATCATATCCGCTGGCCACATTCTGTACTGATATATGATCAAACTATCAAAATGGAGTCATACCCTCACAAGATGGTACCTTCGTGATCCAAGGCCAATCTCTTCGGCATAAACCAGCTGGTAACCTGAATCAACCTTGGCCCAGACCCCCCTGAACTTATCGGCTCCCTCCTCAAAATTCTTCTCAAGCATGGATCCCATGAGGCCCGCCTGCTGGTTCACAAGATCGTAACTTGCAGCATCCATTGCAACGGGATCATTCGAGGCCAGTATCCCTATATCCGGTACGATGGGATAATCACTCCAGGCCACGCAGTCACAGTCAGGTGTTATGTTTGTAAGGAAATTGAAGTATGCAACCTTGCCCTCCTTACCTTTAATGGCTCCAAGTGAATATTCCATCATTCTCTCAATGAAGATCGGTATATCATCCTCCCAGTTAAGATCATAGACCTCATTTGGGCAGCTGTCCATGCAGTTCATACATGCTATGCACCCATCATAGTCTATCCTGGCACCATCCCCGGTGAGGTTGATGGCCTCCACCGGACACGCCTCCACACAGACGCCGCAAAGGTTACAGTCACCTATTATTACGGGTTTTGCGCACTCATGCTGTTCCATTTTCCCGTGGATCGTTGCACATCCCATCGCAAGGTTTTTAAGGGCGCCTCCAAAACCGCTCATCCCGTGACCCTTAAAATGGGACACCACAACCATCCCGGAGGATTCATAGATGTCACCAGCTATCTTCACAGTATCAAAATGCTTCTGATTCACCTCCACGAGCCTCTCATTCCCCCCATGGAGTCCATCCGCGATTATAAGTGGAGCCCCGACAACGGAATAGTCAAAACCATTCATTACTGCGGTAACAAGGTGATCAACTGAATCATGCCTCGAACCATGATACAGTGTATTTGTATCTGTTAAAAAAACCTTCCCTGATCTGTCTTTAACCCTATCGACAATGTGCCTTAAAAGAACGGGACTTATAAAAGAATCATTCCCCCTTTCCCCAAAGTGGACCTTCACGGCCACCACATCATCCTCTGAGAAGATATTCCCACATACCCTCTCAAAGAGCTTCCTTATTTTACTCCCCTTATTCTCATCAGCAGACCTCGCCCTAAGGTCTGCAAAGTAAACCTTAGATGCCACAGAACATCCCTCCTGTAAGAGATATCTTCAAAACAATATATAACCACATCTACTCCCACTGAAGACCCTTTCAGAGCACTTCAAAGAAAGTGAGACAAGAATGCAGTGCAAAGTATTAAATGTAATCCATTGACATATTTACACCTAGAAGGTGGAGAATTTGAATAAAACCAGTTCTAAATTTTATAGAGGACTTTTTCTGGTTGCTATTTGTCTTTTCTGTGCAGGTAATGCATCGGCAACCCAGTGGGATGTGGGTTCAGGGCAGATCTACACCTCAATCCAGGCAGCAATTGATAATTCCAGTACCCTGGACGGTGACGTCATAAATGTGCACGGTGGAACCTATCATGAGGATGTTACCGTGAACAAAAAACTCATAATCCAGGCTAATAACGGCGATCATGTGGAAATAAACCCGGCTAACACAGCATTCGCCCTGGTAAACGAGGGTACTGGTGATGGCAGCGGAAGCACCATAAGGGGGTTCATAATAAACAGTCCTCCCCATGGTGTTGGGGTTAATATAAGTGCAGATAACTGTAAAATTGAAAATAACCGGATTAATGGTGGTAAAACAGGGATTGCTGTTTCGGGATGCAACACAACAATCCTAAATAACGTTATTTCTGGTCCCCATGAGAATGGCATATTTGCTAACATTTCCCAGGGTTTCTTCACGGTTTCAGGGAA
The DNA here is from genome assembly GCF_014889545.1 of Methanothermobacter thermautotrophicus. Classification (NCBI taxonomy): domain Archaea; kingdom Methanobacteriati; phylum Methanobacteriota; class Methanobacteria; order Methanobacteriales; family Methanobacteriaceae; genus Methanothermobacter; species Methanothermobacter thermautotrophicus. The sequence continues at coordinate 52,990 of NZ_QKOF01000007.1, forward strand.
CCGAATATTGAATATGGATGGTGATGGAATCCTCTGTGGGGTTACTGTTTCAACGAACGGGACCTTAGACAGTTTTAATCTCAGTGGGAACACACTGTCAAATATAAGTACCTCTGATGGTGCCATATTCGGATTACAGCTTGGAAAAAGTAAGGGTGCAGGTGGAAACCCCGAACTGGCCAATGTGGTTAATCTGGTGGTTACCGGGAACATCATCGATGGTTTAACCGCCTTCAGTGCCATTATGGGGATTGAAATAGTCAGTGACAGCGCCAATGCCCTCATATCCGCTAATGATATCTCTAATCTACATGGTTCTGCCAGCAGTTCAGTCTATGCACTCGAAGCTGCCATAGTGGGAAACGGTACCGTTGAGATCTCCAGGAATATAATATCCCATATAGTGGCGGGGCAACAGGCAGTTGGTATGGTGATCGTTGCCATGGGTGACCTGAAACTGGAGGGTAACCTTGTCTCAGGTATCAGCGAAGCCAGCGCATCGGTGGCCATGTTAGGTCTGGGCCTTTTAAATAATGCGACCCTGAAAAATAACATTGCTTCAGATATCACCTCCCCGGGTGTGGCTGCAGGTATTGTGGGTGTTGCCCTTGCACATCTTGAAATGATCCATAACATGGTAAATGGAGTAAATGGAACCCGTGACGTTTCCCTGGTGGCTGCTGGCTTTAACACCACGAGGGTTACCGGTAACAACATAGAAGGGGACGGTGAAGGGATAGGTATTGTCATCTGCTCACCCAGCGGAACCATAAACTACAACCGCATCGCCAGTTACGAATATTACATCCAGAACTTTTTATTTTCCAACTTCGGGCCCAGCATCGATGAAATGCTTAAACCCCTTGATGATGCCATTAAAAAGCATCCAGAACTGGAGCCCATCCTGAAGCCCATAAGGGACGACCTGGACAGACTCTTTCATCAGCTGGAAAACAGTAACACCAGTGCCTGCTACAACTGGTATGGCACCAACAGTCCAGATACCGCTAAATTCTTCCCTGGCAATGGAACCCTGAATTATTATCCCTGGCTGGTTCTGAACATCGACGCCACTCCATCCATAATAAGCCAGGGTGGAAAGTCAACCCTTACCGCCACTGTCTACCATGATGTGGCTGGTGGTGATCACAGTAAGGATGCCGCACTCTTCTTCAGCGGCCCAAGGGTGACCTTCACAACCAGCCTGGGGAACCTGGGTAGTAAATCCATAACAGTCCCCTGGACCAACGGTATGGCCATTACGGTTTTAAGGGCTGATGAAGGTCCCGGTACTGCCACAGTAACCGCCTCAGACTACCAGCTCGTTCAAACCACTGTAACTATCCGGGGATATCCAGGTCCTGCTAACAGAACAAACACCACCACCGTCGTTGGGATGGAGACAACGGGTTCACCAGTTGCAGGGATCATAATATCCATTCTTCTGGTTCTTGGAGGCTTAACATCCGCCCGAAGACTTTAATCACCCCTTTTTTTATAAATTACTTTTTAATTTCAGAAAATGAGCTCAGAGGGACTTCAGAAGATCTCTGGTGTAAATGAGTCTTCAGCATGGATTTTCCTGATGGAGACGCATAGGATAACTGATAAATAAATAAAAAACATAAATTACTTTGGTGATTCTGGTGGACAGAAAAGAAATAGTGGAACTCCTCAACATTGATTTCAGGCATGAACTCGAGGCCACGATGATGTACACCTATAATTCCTTTGTCATCGAGGACTGCGATATAAGCCGCCTGACCGAGGCCATTGCAGCCGATGAGATGAGGCACATGTGGTGGCTGGCTGACCTCATAACAAAGAGGGGAGGTAGGCCATCCATGGAGCTTGGTGAGGTGGAGTATGTTGGTGAAGATATAAAGGAGGGCCTTGAGAGGCAGATCCAGAAGGAAACAGAGGGCATTGAAGAGTATGAGAGGCAGATTAAGATAATAGATGATGAGGAGGTTGTCGGTGTTTTAAGACACATTGTTGATGAGGAGAAGAGGCACAGAAAGGAGTTCAGGGAGCGTATAGAGCGACTGTAATCAGACCCCTCAATTTCCTAAATAGGCCCCCTTAGACCAGGGCACTCATATCTTTATCCATCTGAGGATCTTCCTACCTATTTCAAGGAGGGTTTCCCCGGATATCCTCTTTGGTGGACGGGGCCTCATGTAGCCGAAGAAGGGGTCATCGAAGGTTTCACCGTTGACTGTGACCTTCCCCCTGTACCTCGGTATGAAATGCCAGTGCAGATGGGGTGGAGGGGTGTTATCCCGGTAGAATGAGTTTAGGAGGACCCCCCAGTTGAACATGGTTGCTCCGAACTCCCTTTTCACGGCATTCTCAAGTTCAGATATTATGAGAAGCATTTCCTCCCATTCATCCTTCCTCAGGTTCCCCAGGAATTTCTCATTCCTCTTAAGGGCAACAACACATGTGCCAAGGTTGCTCTGGTTGGGTGCCAAGAAAACAATCCAGTGGTCCCCCTCATAGAGGTACTCCCCAAAATCGTATTCCTCAAAGACACCAAATTCTCCCATTTCATCTATAAACAATGAGAGTTCAGCCACTACTGTTTCAACAACCTCATGAACCGTTTCATCCTCCCATGGTTCAGTTATCCCGAATGAAACAAGGACATCCACTCCATAGGGACCAGAAGAGAAATAGTAGTCCCTGAATTTATCTGCAAGGGCATCAACAGCCCTCTCCCTAATTTCCTCGGGGACCATCAGCTTAAGTCTGATGTTCCATCCTTCAGGGGATTTTCTGAGTTCATCAACAGCTACAAGAACCATCTTCCACCTTTGCCGGCATGATTCAGTTCAGTTACGGGACATGAACATCTATGCTGTCAGTCCTCAAGGACACCGGAAAGGAAGACCATCATCTCGATCTCCTCCCTTGCAATGAAGTCCTCCATTCTAAGCTTTGACTCCTCGGATCCAAAGGGGAAGTACTCCCTTTCATAGAACACCGTTATGATGAGGTCCCCATCATCCCTTTCAGTGTCCTCCTCAAGCCTCTCAATCAGCTTCTCGGTGAGTTCCTCATCAAGGCCGGATACCCTGTAACGTACATAGTTCAGGCCCTTATCTTCACTGAAGCCAAAATCTTCAACCTTAACCTTCAAATAAAACACCACCCATCATTTATATGGAGCTATCAATGGTATCAATGAGCTCCCCAAATAAACCTGAACTGATTTCTGACCATATCATCACCTCAATCACCGCCGATAAAGGACGCTACAAGCTCATTGTATTTTCCTATCTCATTCACCCCAAGGTGTCCGCACTCTGAATCAAAGAGAACAAGCTCTGCTCCAGGTATTAGCTGAGCCATTGGGATTACGTCAAGTTCAGGTGGGAAGTAACGATCCTGGTTCACCCCGAATATGAGGGTGCGTGCCCTGATCCTCTCAAGTTTTCCGCTGAGGTCATGTTTCATGGCGGCCCTGTTTCTCCAGATAACATCATAGGGGTCCATGAGGGACCCCTCAGAACCCATATCCATCATTGATGACTCCAGTTCAGCGTTATCAAGGCCATGATAGTATTCCCTTGAGAGTCCGTGTAGGTACATTAGCATCGATGCCAGGGAAAGGGCCCTCTCCGGCCTTCTGCTGGCCCTCAGTTCAGGGTCCTCCTCGATGAGGTGGTTCATGTAGCTGAAGAGTGCATAGTTTATACCCCGCACCCGCCATGATGTTACAAGGGGCATGAGGAACTCCATTTCATCAGGATACTCCACCGCCCACTGGAGGGCCTGAAAGCCGCCCATGGATGTGCCTATAACACCCTTAACCCTCCTTATCCCGAATCTTTCATTCAGGAACTGCCTCTGGAAGTTGACCATGTCAAGGATGGTGTACTCCGGGAAATCCTTCCCCATGGATGTTGTGGATGGTGATGCTGAGCCGGGTGATCCGAGTGAGCTTATGGAGATTATGGGGAAGTCCTCAAGGGCCCCTCCGGGTCCTGTGAGGGCGGCTATCCTCCTAACCGATGAACAGTCCCCGCTCCAGCCATGTATGTATATGACAGCATTATCCATATCCTCACTGGATGGTTTAACTGTTGTTCTGTACTCAACTGGGGCATCCCTGATTTTTTCTCCTGAATCAAACTGGAATTCTCTGATTTTGAAGTATGATGGTTGGACCTCATCCATGAATACGTCCTCCCCTGACACTGATGTTAGATGACCTCCTCCCCATCCCTGTAAAGCTTTATGCACATTACCGGGCAGTTACCTGCAGCCTTTTCACTGCAGGATGGATCCTCAAGTTCAAGTGCCTGGATATCAGAAACTTCAACCCCTTTAATGGATGACATTCCATCATCCGCGAATTCAAATAGATCTGGGCAGCTGTCGATGCAGTTTCCGCATGATATGCACATTGTCCTATCCAGTTCAAGTCTGTACATGATGTCACCCTAAACCTGACTCACATATTAAATATGGGTGTGTTGCTAAAAATAGTTGATGATGGATCATAGGGATGATTACATGAGAATTATGGATGCACTGGAACTTCAGGACAAGCTCATAATAATCTACAAGGGTATGCAGCAGAGGAGATCCTTCGAAAAATTTTTCGGGAAGGATAAATCCCTGGATAACGACTTCCTTGACAGGCTCATTGAAATGGATGCCGATGATCTCATCAGGGACGCCATAGTCGAGCTTGAAGATTTAATCAGAAGGGACAGCTACAGCCTTGAGGAGTGCAGTGACCCCTTTGACTCCATCGTGAACCGTGAAGCACTGGAGTATAAATGTATGAGGTATGGAATCCGTGGCCCTGAGGGCATAAAACTTGAGGACATTGAATGTGTCCTGTCAAGGGTATGAACCCCGGCACTGCCCACCACCTGTGGATTCATGAGAACATGCTGAGGAGGGCCTCCTTCAGTCCCCTTATAACATCCCCTGCAGATTGAAGAAGTGGACTCTTAATGTTCCTGTAATCCCTGAGGTTTTCGAGACGATTTATCCTGAAATATATGGGTGGATGGGGATCCCATGCTGTCCAGCCAGTTATCCTCTGTGAACCCCTTTTCTCCAGGGCAAGTTTCTGGTAACCTATCTTCCTGAGGGCCCTGGCCAGTACTTCAGGTTTACCTAGGGTCATTGCAGATAGCAGGTCAGCCCGGGCCTCAAAGAACTTCGCCACGAAGAATATTATGCCCATTGCAACGATTATGTAAAGGATGGGTGAAATGATAACCACTGGTAGGAGTACCGTCAGTCTCAGTATGAACTCGGCAGAGACTATGCTGAAGAGTATGATGGGGTCCCGTCCAACAAGGTGGCCCATCTCATGTCCTATGACTGCAAGGATCTCATCATCATCGAGCTGAACAAGCAGGCCCGTGGTTACAAGTACCAGGCCCCTTCCCGGACTTGGACCCGTGGCTGCAGCGTTTGCTATCATGGTATTTGCAAGCACAACCTCTGGTACAGGTATCCCGAATGCTAATGCAGCTCTTTCTACTATTCTGTAGAGGTTCACAGTCCTTGACCTCTCATAAAGGGGGTTGCATCTGAATCCATGCCTTTCCAGGACTCTCCTGGCGTCATCACATGTTGGGGGCCTTTTATTTGCAAGTGAAACGTCATATATCTCCCTTTTTATCCTGACAATCGCATCTTCACCCATTGTTTTTATAAAGAACCTGAATTCGTCCTCTGGGAGCTGGAACTGGACTATGTGTACGTTTGGATTATCCTCTGTGATGACCCACTCCCCCATCCGTGCATATATCCTGTCAGATAGCATGATTATTCCAAGCTGCATGAGGAGGATTGCGATAACAGCATAGAAGCCGAGGATTATGAAGAGGATTATGTTCACCCCGAAGAACAGGACATAGACCAGGAGCATGCTGCTTCCGAATATACCCCTGGATGCCATTCCCCTCCTTGTGGGTGGTTTTTCAGGGATTATTTCCTCCCCCTCAACCCATGCAAAGTATACTGTGTGCTGCCTGAGGGCATCCTCAAAGACCTGGATGGATGTGAATATATCCTCATATATGGAGTGGGCCCATTCCTCAAGATTCTGAGGGTACTCCAGGACCAGTTTAAAGTCCTCACCCCCGATAATCTCCCCGTAGATCACCCCATCATTCCTTAAAGCCCGGAATGATATCTTAAGGCCCTCTTTCCGGATGTCAGTGAATTCTCCGGGGATTAGGTAGTAACGGTGAATGAAATCAAGTAGCTCCCCGTAATATGCAGGCGATATCTCAGTTCCTATGAAAAATTCCTTTATCATGGACACCCAACTTTCTCCAGCTCATAAAATATCCACTGCTAGACACAAAACTCTCATAGAGTATAAGTTATATCAATGTCGATATTAATATTTACACTGAGCGGTAGAGTTAGTTGCCAGGTTAGTGGAGTTAAATCACAGTGAAGGTAAAATTTATGGACTATATGGGCCGTTAAAAAGGACTGCCCCCGTCTGGACTGACATCACACTTGAGGAATCCCGTGCCGTTAGCTGACTGAACTTCCAGCGTCAATAAATTCTGAATGTGAATTGCATGAAGTGCAAGGTATCTGAAAATCCGTCGATAAAGGAGGCCTACCGTTTAATAGAGGATGGTATAAGGAAAAGAGCCCTTGTGGTTATACTTGCCTGCTGCAGCGCATCCTATGAGGGTCGTGCGAGAAGCAGGCTTGATGCCGGTGAGAGGCTGATCGTCATAAAACCCGATGGGACCTTCATGGTGCACCAGGACCGTAAGGTGGACCCTGTTAACTGGCAGCCACCGAAATCAAGGTCAAGGGTCTACATCAAGAGGGGCCGCCTGTACCTTGAGAGCATCAGGAGGGACCCCGAGGAGCGCCTTGAGGTCGAGATCCATGAGGCCCACCTTGTATCCTATTACCTTGCAAGGGACATCCATGATCTCGTGGTTGCAGGTCATGAAAACGATATGGGTAACATGATCATCATGAACCCCCACCTCATCGAGAAGGGCTTCAGGCCCGTTGCAAGGGAGTATGCCGTCGGTTCAGGCTTCATTGACATCCTTGGAAAGGACGAGAATGGTTCCCTCATGATAATTGAACTTAAAAGCAGAAAAGCTGGTGTGAGTGCAGTTAAACAGCTAAAAAGGTACGTGGATGAGTTCATGGATGACAGGGTCGGTGTACGTGGTGTTCTGGTGGCCCCCTCAATAACACATGACGCCCGGGAGATGCTTGAGGAGGAGGGCCTTGAGTTCAGGGAGATCGAACCTCCAAGGGAGCTGAGATCAAACAGGGGCGTTACACTGGACAATTTCATTTAGAGACCCTCTATAACCTCTGCAAGCTGTCTGAGTGTCCTGACCTCCATCACGCTTGCCCCGGCATCCCTGTAAAGTGAAACACAGCTATCCACGACGTCCCACTTCTTTTCAGGTTCCGGGTTAAGTATCATGACCTTCCGGGCCCTCTCTGACATCTCAGCTACCAGTTCAACACTCTCAGGGATACCATCCCGCCTTGGACCTGCCCAGTCCCTGCAGTCTGAGAGGATAACTATGTAGGATTTCCCCGTGAAGTTTACACCTTCAATAAAGTCCCTGAACGCTGTGTACATGTTTGAAGTTCCGTGGATCATTAAATTACGTATCCTTGACTCCCTGAGATTCCTGAATGCATCGTAGAGATCGTCCTCATCCAGGAGGTGTGTTGTCTCAACTATACGGCTGTCGAAGTCGAAGAAACGTGAACGGTAGAAGGTGCGCTGTGCAGCGTAGATTATGCAGAAGAACCAGTTGCTTATCCAGTCACATGACCCGCTCACATCACTGAGGAATATGTGCTGGCTCTTCCTCTCCCTTGGTTCTGACCGTATAAGTTCAAGCACTGTGCCCCCATGTTTAATGTTCTTCCTTATGCTCCGCCTTATATCAGGCCTCATTCTCCTGGACTGGCGTAGCCTCCTTGAACGCCTATTTGCGATTTTTATTCCAAGTCTGCGGCATAGTTCAAATATCTCGGGGTCGAATGAATTGATGGTGGACATGTCCCTGTCCATGACTGCAGCATAATCCATTGAAGGGTCAGTGAATTCCTCGATCTCAGGTTTGAGCTGTGCAATATCCTCAATTCCAATCTCAACCTCTGAATTACCTGAAAAATTTTCTGAAACCCTGAAATGATTTAGCCCTTCAGCTTCCCCAGATCCCTCTGATTCATTTTCCACTGGAACTCCGAAGACCTCATCATAGGCCTCCCTGAATGCATCCGCGTGTCTCATGTCCTTAACGTAAATAGAGAAAAGGGCATCCCTGAGTTCAGGCCTCCCCTTAAATATTCGGTAGGCCTCAGATGCGTCCAGGGTGCCCCTTACACTTACCGGGACGCCCCTATCCCTTAATATGTTTGAGAGATGAATGATCCTCTTCATCTTTCCCATCAACCGATTCCACAAGGTCAAGGACCTTTGCTTCATCTGCCCTGTTCTTTATAACAACTCCAAGGGTTTCCTTAAGCGTCTCAGAGTCCAGTCTATCCCTTCCAAGTGCCATGATGGTTCTGATCCAGTCCACCGTGGCCCTTATGGATGGCTTCTTGATGATGCCCAGTCCCCTTATCCTGTTTATGAGCATTACAGTTTCCCTGATGAGGTCCTCTGGTGCTGATGGGATGTGGGCCCTCACGATCTCCATCTCACGTTGGGGGTCAGGGTAATCTATGTGGAGGTAGAGGCACCTGTCCCTTGTCTCATCCAGAAGGTTCCTCTGGGAGTTGGATGTGAGGAAAACCATTATATCATTCCTCAGGTCAAAGGTTCCCAGGTCATTGACTGTTATCTGCTTCTCGCCGAGGGCCTGGAGGAGGAAGCTCTCGACCTCCTCATCTGCCTTGTCTATCTCATCTATCAGGAGCAGTGATGGTTTCTCATTTATAAATGCAGATAGAAGGGGTCTTTTTATGAAGTAATCCTCTCTGAAGACATCCTCATCGGATCCATGGATCCTTGACCTTTCAAGACTCAGAAGCTGTTTCTGGTAGTTCCATTCTCCGACTATCTGCTCGAAGGTTATACCCTCATAGCACTGTATCCTGAAGAACTCCCTCCCCATGGCCTCTGCAGTTTTCTTAGCGAGAAGTGTTTTACCGGTCCCTGGCGGGCCTTCCACCAGAACAGGTTTTTTCAGTTCTGATGAGAGAAAAAGGGTTATGATGATATCCCTGCCCGGGATGTATCCCACATTTCTGAGTGATTTGTCGATTTTATCCAGCTTTTCTTTTATATTCATTCAGACCACGGCCACGGAATTGCCAGAATTACTCTGCCATTCTCTCCTAATAAAATTTTAGACATGTTCATTGGAGTTCTGAGGGTTTCACCCGGATTTTGCATATCTCAGATCCTCTTATGATATGCAGCTCACATTCCCTGCCAATTTTTTCTTCATTTAGGATCCTGTGAAGGTCATCAACTGTTTCAACGGGTTCTGAGTCCAGTGATACTATTATATCACCCCTCATGACTCCAGCATCTCCTGCAGGGCCGCCTGAGAGTGATACCACCATAACTCCCCTGTCTGAATCCAGTTTCAGCTTCTCAACCGTGTCTGGCTTGAGCACCATGTTCTGGCAGGCCACTCCCAGGTGTGCTCTCCTTATTTTACCATCCTCTATGAGTTTATCTGCGACTTCCCTGACTGTATTTGATGGTATTGCAAAGCAAAGACCCTGAGCAGGCCTTATAAGGGCAGTGTTTATTCCAAGGACCCTTCCACGAAAATCAACCAGTGGCCCGCCTGAGTTTCCAGGGTTAAGTGCCGCATCTGTCTGTATAACCCCATCAACGAGTCTGCCTGTCATGGTCCTCAGGGATCTGCCGGTTGCACTCACCACCCCTGCTGTTACTGTGAACTGGAACCCGAAGGGGTTGCCTATTGCAAGGGCAAGCTGTCCAACCCTCACCCTGCTGGAGTCTGCAAATTCAGGTGTCCTGAGTTCATCCTGAGGTTCTATTTTCAGAACCGCGATGTCGGTGTGGGGGTCATCACCAACAACAGTGGCCCTGTACTCTTCTCCTGTGTTGAGTGTTACGTCAATTCTCTCTGCTCCATGCACAACATGACTGTTTGTGATTATGTGGCCATTTTCAGTGTATATGAGGCCTGAACCTCCCCCCAGTGTCCTTTTTTCTGTCCTGGACACCGTTGTTACCCTTACGACTGAAGGGCTCACTCTATCGGCTGCCCCCGTAACAGCCTCTGAGTAGGCATCCATTAAATCCTGCTCTTCAGCTTCCATTTCGGTTAATTCAGTTCTATTATTTTTATATTCTGACTTAATCATTTCCCTATACTTAAAACAATTTTTTAAGTCCTTTTTAAAACTTTTTGAATGTTTTTCGGGCTTGGCAGTTTTTAGTTAAATTTAGTTATTAAAATTTTTTGTATATAAACTTTTCCTGGAGGACTGGCTTTAAATATGGGAGGACAGAAAATATTGTCATCAAACCCCCACAGGTGTATGAAAGTGGATCTTCTATCAATGGTGCTCATAGGAGTTGGCCTTGCAATGGATGCCTTCAGCATATCTGTGAGCCGTGGCCTTACACTACATGAATCAGAGACAAACTACGCCCTGCTATCTGCATTATCCTTCGGGACATTCCAGGCTGTTATGCCTGTCCTTGGATGGGTATCCGGCCTTGAGATCCAGAGGCTCGTATCAGCCCTTGCACCATGGGCAGCATTCCTTCTGCTCCTCATAATAGGCCTTAAAATGATCTACGAAAGCCTGATCATGGAGGAGGATGAATTCATCTTCAGTTACCGTGAACTCCTTCTACTCTCAATTGCAACCAGCATCGATGCCTTTGCAGTGGGTGTAAGCTTCGCCCTCCTTGACATATCCATATTGCTCCCTGTAATCGTCATAGGCCTGATCACATTCATACTGTCACTTGCCGGTAGCTACCTGGGGGAGAGGATAGGCCACATATTTGAAAACCGCCTTGAGGCCCTTGGTGGTGTGGTTATAATCCTAATAGGCATCAAGATCCTCCTGGAAAATGTTCCGCTCACCTGAATCACATTGAACTATCCCACATCAGCCTTAAAATACTTCAAAATATTTCATACACCTGAATCACATGGAAGTGTCCCCATGAGGCTTGGAATATGTCAGATGATGGTAACTGAGGATAAAGGGGAGAATGTTGATACTGCAGTGAAGATGATTGTGGAGGCCTCTGAAAGAGGCGCCCAGCTCATTGTTCTCCCTGAAATGTTCACATGCCCCTACGATGTAAACCTCTTTCAGGAGTATGCAGAGGAGGAGGATGGAGATTCCATAAGAACACTGAGGTCAGCTGCAAGGAAACTGGGGGTCCACCTGGTTGCAGGTTCCATCCCCGAGAAGACAGCAGAGGGTATCTACAACACCTCCTTTGTGATAGATGATAGGGGAAACATCATCGGGAGACACCGTAAGGTCCACCTCTTCGACATCCGCATGCCCGGGGAGATAACCTTCAGGGAATCAGAAAGCCTCATAGCCGGCGACTCTGTAACTGTTATAGAAACTCCCCACGGGGTTTTGGGTGTGGGTATATGCTATGATATGCGTTTCCCTGAACTTTCACGGATGATGGCACTGAGGGGTGCGGAGATCCTCATATTTCCAGGGGCATTCAACATGACAACCGGTCCGGCCCACTGGAAACTCCTTGTAAGGTCAAGGGCCCTGGATAACCAGTGCTACTGTGCTGCTGTATCACCTGCAAGGAATCCATCTGCATCCTATGTTGCCTATGGCCACTCCATGGTCGCTGATCCATGGGGTTCTGTTGTCTGTGATGCCGGCGCATCCCCCTCTGTGGTCACAGCCGATATTGACATGGAAACCGTTGAGAGAATCCGCAGAGAGCTTCCACTCCTGAGAAACAGGAGGCCAGATGTTTACAGGTGGAGATTTGGTGCCTTGAATGATAATTGTCCATAAAGGTGTTGAGTATGTCTGATAGGGCTGGAAGAACCTCAATTGTGATACTTCTCACTGGTATCCTGCTGGCTGTGAGCTCATACTTTGTTAGCGGGGTGAGGATAGAGGGTTACTGGATCCTGTCAGTTATATTCATAATTTCAATGGCGGTTCCATCATTCATATCAACCATGGGGAGCCTTAAGTCCCGTGGCTTTTTACTGATACTTCTCCTTGGCATCTATGCAATTTCGATTGAAACCCTTGCCATAATAACCGGTTTTCCCTACTCTGAATTCCACTATGGGGACATGATCGGCCTGAAGATACTGGGCTACACACCCTTCACGGTCCCCTTCGCATGGCTGCCCCTCTTCCTTGGATCAGCCTACCTTGCAAAGGAGTCTGTTGAGGGCAGAGCTAAGTTTATGGTCCTTGCAACCCTGATTGCTGTATTAACCGACGTTGTTATTGACCCGGCTGCAGTTAACCTCAGGTTTTGGGTCTGGGAGAATCCAGGGATCTTCTATGGGGTTCCACTACAGAACTTCGCGGGCTGGATTCTATCTGGCCTTGGGGCTGCAATGATCTCACTGCTGGTGGCCGGTGACTCCCTGCAGGAGATGGGTAATGGTACTGTATCAAGCCTTTACCTGATAATGTGTTTCTGGACAGGTGTCTGCCTCTTCCGGGGGCTTGAAATGCCCTTCATTGTGGGTCTAACACTGATTGCACTCATATTAAGAACATCCAAGTTTAAATTATGGTGAAGTATCCCGCTGATGGGCTATATCCAGTGAAACACCCTGTGGTTTACAAGTGCAATGAACAGGAGCCCTCCAAGGGCGGTGTTAACATGGGGCAGATACCAGTATATCTCCTCTATTCTTATTTTCCTTATCAGAAGCACTGAAAGGGGGAATGCCGGGTATATGAACACCAGGAAGCTCAGCGGATGGAACCCTGTGAGGTAAACTGTTATAATGGACAGGAGCAACCAGAAGAATGCTGAAAGTGCAAGGGCCGGCCTTCTGCCAATGAAAACCGGTGTGGTGTTTATACCTGCCATGCTGTCATAGTCGGTGTCTGGTACAGCCGAGAAGATGTGCATTGCTGCAATATGGCAGTACCCGGCAAAGAGGATCATGGGATCCGGTAGGGAACCTGATGCAAGGTTATATCCAAAGAGACCCGGCATTATATAGAGGTAGTTGGATGAGAAATCCAGGAAGGGCTTCTCCTTGAAGCGAAGTGGAGGCGCACTGTAGAAGTATGATAAAAAAAGAAAGCCGAGAAATATCAGGGTCTCTGTCAATGTCTGTGAGAGCATCAGGAGAAAGCTAATGGCGGTTACCAGTATTATGGATCCCTTCAATCTTTTCCTCTCATCATGAACCAGCATGTGTTCTCTGGAGCCCTTCTTGGGGTTCAGAATATCAGTATCCTCATCCCACCAGTCATTAACCCCGTATATGAAGATATTGGCCGGGAAGAAGAAGTATAGGAGGTAGATGTAGTAGGCAGGGGACATGAAATCTGAGAATCCTGAGGCACCCAGGGTGTATCCTATAACATAGGTTCCTCCTGTGTAGATCCAGAACCTGGGTCTGGATATTCTGAAGAGAAACCCCACATATCCCAGAATAGCCTTCATCTGAACACTGCCCCGACGATCATGGGCCTCTGCTTACCCTTATGGAACCCATGAGGCGGAATATGTTAAATACCGCCCCTGAGACGACACGACCCCTTGATGGCTTAACCTTTCTACTGTAGACTATCATGGGGTCCCTTTCAATGATCCTTGATGTCCACATGTACATGTCAGCCGCTGTCTTTATTGGTACGAGGTAACGGTAGGGGATGTAGCTGTATCCCTTCTCAGCTGTCCTCTGCCATTCCCTGTAGATGTCTATCTGAGCCCTCAGAAATGACCTGAAATTATCCTCCCTGCCCCTTATCTCATGAGGATCAAGGGATTCGAGTCCAAACCTTTCAAGTTCATCCAGGGGAAAGTAGAGCCTGCCGAGCTCAATGTCCTCTGCAATGTCCCTTATGAAGTTCACGTACTGCATGGCCCTTCCAAGGTACCTTGCATAGGGGTATGAATCCGTGTCAAGGCCCATTATGGACGCCATGAAGAGCCCCACAACCTCTGATGAGCCAAGGAGGTACTCATCCAGGTCCGACATTGTACTGTAGGATGAAACACTTAAATCCATCTCCATGGACCTCAGGAAGGCCTCTGTCCAGTCATCCTCAAATTTCTTCCTCCTTGAAAGTTCCACGAAGGAGTCAACCACCACGTCCCCTGTGATTTCACCGGAGTATGCTCTCCTGTACCTTTCCACGAATCCATAGAAGCCATCAATATCCTGTGGTACCCGGTCAACGTAGTCATCGGCCTTTCGAAGGAAGCTGTAAAGTATAAAAACGTCTCTCCTGACTTTCTTTGGGAAGAAGAGCGTGCTGTAAAAGTATGTTTTACTTCCCCTCTTAAATATTGAGTAAATTTTCTCGTCAATCAAAGGCATATCACCCATTAAATCTTAGGTAAATGTTACGAAGTTGCGGTCAATAAAGCAACTTCACTTTCCGGTATCCTCCATTATCTCATTGCAGACTATCTGTGATGAGACAAGTGTCATTGGGACTCCTATACCCGGGTGTGTGTAATGGCCTGTGTAATAGAGGTTCTTAACCTTCTTGCTCTTATGTGATGGTCTCCATAGGGCTGTCTGTCTTAGTGTATGGGAAAGCCCCAGGGCTGTGCCCTTGTATGCATTGTAACGGTCCCTGAAATCATTTATGGCGAATATCCTCTTTACAACAACATGGTCCCGTATATTTTCACCCACCTTCTTCTCAAGGTCATCCATCACCCTTCTGTAGAGGCCCTCCCGCAGTTCCTCATTATCATCCATGCCAGGGGCGAGGGGGACCAGTATGAAGAGGGTGTCTGATCCTTGAGGGGCGGCAGTCGTATCCGTCCGTGAGGGTACATTCACATAGTAGGATGGTTTCTCTGGCCACCTTGCCCTCTGGGGATCAAATACCTCCTGGAATTTATCAGCCCAGTCCCTCTCAAGGAACAGGTTGTGGTGGTCAAGGGCATCGATAACGCGGTCAACCCCCAGGTAGGCTACAAAGGCTGATGGTGCCATTACCCTGGAATCCCAGTACGCCTCATCATAGGTCCTTTGGGGTTCATCAAGGAGTTCCAGTTCACTGTGGGGGTAATCAGCATTCACCAGGACTGCGTCGGCTTCATAGATGTTCCTGTCGGTTATGACGGATGTTGCAAGACCATCGCGTACCTCTATCCTTTTAACCTCCTCGTTGAAGTGGAATCTGGCCCCATGTTCAAGTGCGAGTTCATATATTGATTGTGCGACCCTCCTTATGCCACCCTCCGGGTAGAAGACTCCAAGGGTCATGTCGATGTGGGACATTATATGATACATTGAGGGCGTGTCCTGTGGTGCGCTTCCAAGGAACCCCATTGAGTACTGAAGTATCTTGCGGGCCTCGTCACTCTTGAATCGCTTGTTGACGAAGTGTTCAAGAGATTCAAGTATGTTAAGCCTCAATCCCTGTAGCAGGAGCTTTCCATTAAGGAAGTCCAGGACTGATCTGTAGTCCCTGTAGAGCATTTCCTTAACCACTGATTCATAGAGTTTACCTGCTGATTCAAGGTATTCCCTGAGTTTCTCACCACCATTTTCCTCAAAACTGTCAAAGAGTTCATAGTTCTTCTTAATATCAGATGATACGTCAACGAATCCTCTATCATCAAAGAAGACACGGTAGGCTGGTTCAAGTTTTTTAAGCCTGTAGAAATCTTCTGGCTTAGCATTGAACTCTGCAAAGAAGTTTTCAAAAACGTCTGGCATGAGGTACCATGATGGTCCCATGTCAAAGGTGAATCCGCCCTCACTGTAGACACTTGCACGTCCCCCCGGACCCTCATTTTTCTCAATAACAGTTACTTCCACCCCATTCTTTGCAAGGAGTGCTGCAGCAGATATTCCCCCGAATCCAGCTCCCACGATAACCATGTTCATAAGACCACCGTCATAATCTAAAAATAATTATGTTGAAACAGATATAAAAACTTCATTAAAAATGGTATTTCATTCATATGTAAGATTAAAAAAAAGGATTTGGATTTTTAAATCCCCATTAAATGTTTACGAGTTAATGGTTAAGCCACTGTTAAACTGAATCAGGTCCCGGACTGGATCTTTTTAAGGGATTTGTTTGCAGCCTTCTTGAAGTCCTTATCACCCTTCCTTCTGGCCTTCTTGATTGGCTCTATTGCCCTCTCATCCCCAAGGTCCCCCAGTGACCTTACAGCTGCAAGTTTAACACCCCAGTCCTCATCACTGAGGGCCTCTATCAGGGGTTCAACTGCGCTCAGATCCCCCAGTTCACCCAGGGACCTTGCAGCAACCTTCCTTACGCCCCAGTCCTCATCACTGAGGGCCTCTATGAAGTGATCTGTGACACGGGGGTCCCCTATCTTCTTGAGTGCGAAGGTTGCGTATCTCCTGATTTCGCCCTCAGCCGTATCCATTACTTCCATAAGATTCTCAATGGCTACTTCACCAAATTCTGCAAGTTTTTCAGCGGCTTTGAATCTTACAAGGTGACTTTCATCCTCCAGAAGAGATATGAGTATTTCAACTGATTCCTCTGAAGGTTCAAGTTCTTCTATGGCCTCCATCCTGCCCTGAGGCTCCATTAGACCTATTTCCTTCAATCTTTCATTGACCATGATATCACCTGCCTCTTCTTATCCAGTGATGATGATAATCCTTCTTCAGTGCATGAAGCAAACCGAATTCAATTCATTCTTTATCAACGAAAATCCATTTATCCCCCCGATGATATAAATGTTCAATGACTTTGAGCAGCTCATGAGTGGCTCTCTGATAGTTACTTAAGATAATTTATAAATGTTCAATGATAATCCTGTGGAGATCCCCATGAAGAATTATGCAAATACCTGGATGATCCATGAGATAATCCGGCTTGGAAGGCTCCCCTTCCTTGGAGCAGGCTTTATACTCTATGCCACCGGAGCCGTCCTCGCAGCCATAGAGACTGGGCATATTTCAGCGGAACAGTTCATCGCCGGTTACCTCATAGTGATGCCGGCACACCTATCTGTATCCTACAGCAACGACTACTATGACTTTGACCTTGATGGGTCAGATTCTTCAACGAGGTACTCAGGTGGAAGCGGCGTCCTTCAGAGGCACCCTGAACTGCGAAGTTTCGCCTGGAGATTCGCGGTTTTTCTGATAGCCATATCCATAATGCTATCCATAATCTACGCCATAAACTACAGGAATCCTTCAGTGTTCCTGCTTACAGTTTCTGGCAGCCTCCTGGGATGGTTCTACAGTGCACCGCCCCTGAGGCTTTCATACAGGGGTCTTGGCGAGATTGCAACCGCCATCACAGGATTCATATTTCCAGCCATGGGCTACTCTGTGATTGCAGGTGGACCTGACCTTCAGATTCTCCTCTTCACCATACCCATAATGCTGCTGCAGCTCGTATTCATAATAAACGTTGAAATACCTGACATCCAGGAGGACCTCGCTGGTGGTAAAATGACCCTACCCGTCCGGATAGGGGTCAGGGATTCCCGGAGGATAATGGTGCTTGCCTCAGCCACAGCAACGGTGATGCTGGCCCTTCTTTCATTATCAGAAAGCTTCAGTCCCGGGATCAATTTCCTCTTAATATCCGCCCTGTCACTCACAGTTACAGTCCCATGCATCCATTCACTCCATGGTTCAGGGGATGGGGATGATGTTGCAAGCAAATCTGAGCTTGTTATGAACTCCCTCATAGCCTTCGGGATACTCAACCTCATCTATTTAACGGGAGTCATGGTGACCGCATGAAGACCTACAGACTCATGGATGACCTTGAAATATGTGACCTCTCCCTCCTCATTGAGGATTCCATGGTCATTGCTGACCTCCACCTGGGCTATGAGCAGTACCTCAACAGGCAGGGGGTCATGGTACCTGGATTTCAGTTCAGGAGGATAATTGAACGCATAGACACCATAAGGGATGTTTCAGGAGCCTCATCCATCATCATAAATGGCGACCTTAAACATGAATTCGGGAGGGTGAGCTGGCAGGAGAACCGTGAGATCATCAGAATGATGGATTACCTTGAGGAGAATTTCAGGGATATAACCATCATCAGGGGAAACCATGACCCCCTCATACCCCACATGTCCCGGGTTTCACATCTCAGTGTCACCGACACCCTCAGGATATCCGGTTTCCTCCTTGCACACGGCCACGTTATACCCGAAGACCTTGATGCCGGGACAATAATCATCGGCCATGAGCATCCCTGTGTGGGTTTAAGAAGCGGTGAGAGGGTTGAGAAGATCAAATGTTTCCTGCTTGGTCCCTTCAGGGACAGGAAACTCCTTGTGATGCCCTCCTTTAACTTCGTTACAGAGGGTTCAGACATCCTCCACGAGGATATACTCTCCCCTCTCCTGAGGGAGGCGGAACTCACTGAATTCCTGGTCTATGGTGTTGAGGACTTTGAGGTCTTCGAATTCGGAACCGTGGGTGACCTCCTGAAGTTTCAGCAGAAAACAGGTTATCCTGGTGATTGAATGATAAGGAAACAGGAGAGGATGTACACATCCAGGGAGATACACTCCATACTACACCCCTGGGTTAGTGAGTGGTTCAGTAGGACCTTCGATGACTTCACAGAGGCCCAGAGGTATGCCATAATGGACATCCACAGGGGCAGGAACGTCCTGGTATCCTCACCTACCGGCTCCGGTAAGACCCTCACCGCCTTTCTATCCATAATCAGCGAACTGACAAGACTTGCAGATGATGGGGAGCTTGAGGACAGCGTCTACTGCATATACATATCGCCCCTCAAGGCCCTGGACAACGACATTGAACGGAACCTGGAGGAGCCCCTCAGTGCCATCAGGGATATCGCCGCAGGGGAGGGCAGGGACCTTGAGATAAGGAAGGCTGTCAGGACAGGGGACACCAGCAGCTATGAAAGGTCAAAGATGCTCAGAAAGCCTCCCCATATACTCATAACCACGCCTGAGACGCTCTCAATACTCCTTGTCGCGCCGAAATTCAGGGAAAAGCTTTCAACCGTCCGCTATGTTATCGTTGATGAGATACACTCCCTTGCAGATAATAAGAGGGGAGTCCATCTCTCCCTAAGCCTTGAGAGGCTGCAGCACCTCGTGGGGGACTTCACTAGGATAGGCCTATCAGCAACCGTCCACCCCCTCGAGAGGGTCGCGCGGTTCCTTGTTGGCTACAGTTACGGTTCAGAGAGGGAGTGCCTGATAGTTGATGTCAGCTACCTGAAGGAACTGGACATCGACCTCATATGCCCCGTGGATGACATCGTTGCCGCTGACCCTGAGGAGATAGGAACGCCCTATATGACATCCTCCATGACCTCATAGAGGATCACAGAACAACCCTAATATTCACAAACACCAGGAGCGGCACAGAGAGCGTTGTATATAACCTTAAAAGCCGTTTCCCTGAGAGTTACAGTGACAGTAACATCATGGCCCACCATTCATCACTCTCAAGGGAGATCAGACTTGAAACCGAGGAGAAACTCAAGAGTGGTGAGCTGAAGGCTGTTGTGTCATCCACCTCCCTTGAACTCGGTATCGACATAGGCTACATAGACCTTGTGGTACTTCTGAGTTCCCCAAAATCAGTTTCTAGGGCCCTGCAGAGGATCGGGAGGAGCGGCCATCAGCTCCACCAGAAATCAAAGGGGAGGATAGTTGTTGTGGATATGGACGACCTTGTGGAGTGTTCACTCATACTCAAAAACGCCCTTGAGGGTAAAATCGACTCCATCAGGGTACCCGAGAACTGCCTGGACGTTCTGGCCCAGCACATATACGGGATGGCCATAGAGCACCCCTGGGACATCGACCATGCCCTTGAGGTCATAAGGAACAGCTACTGTTACAGGAACCTGGAGAGGGAGGATTACCTGTCTGTCCTCAGTTACCTTGCCGGTGAGTACGTGGAACTTGAGGAGAGGTACGTCTATGCAAAGATCTGGGTTGACTATGATAAGAACCAGTTCGGGAGGAGGGGTAAACTTGCACGGATGCTGTATTCAACGAATATAGGCACGATACCAGATAGAAGTGCTGCAGTTGTGAAGTGCAATGGTAAGGTTGTGGGGAGGATCGAGGAGGACTTCATGGAGAAGCTCAGGAAGGGGGACACCTTCGTGCTTGGTGGGAGGATATACCGCTTCAACTATGCCAGGGGCATGACCGTTAACGTCACACCGGCCTCAGGGCCTCCAACGATCCCCTCCTGGTTCTCAGAGCAGCTGCCCCTATCCTTTGACCTTGCAGTGGATATACAGCGCTTCAGGGATATCATGGATGGAAAGTTCCAGTACGGACGTTCCAGGGATGAGATAATGGAATTCATAGGGAGTTACCTCCATGTGGATGAGAGGGCTGCGTCCTCCATCTATGAGTACTTCCGTGAGCAGTACCTCTACGCAGGGATACCCAGTATAAGGAGGATGCTGGTTGAGTACTATACAGGGTTTGGTGGGAGGAAGTTCATTGTATTCCACAGCCTCTTCGGGAGGAGGGTAAACGATGCAATCTCCCGTGCAGTCGCCTATGTCATCGCCAGGCGCTACCGGAGGGATGTTATGATATCTGTATCTGACAATGGGTTCTACCTAAGCTCGGAGGGCAAAATGGGTGGTCTTGAGTCCTTCAGGGAACTTGAACCTGAAAACCTCAGGGATGTGCTCAAGAAGGCCCTTGACAGGACAGAGACGCTGGCAAGCAGGTTCAGGCACTGCGCTGGCCGTGCCCTTATGATACTGAGGAGGTACAGGGGCGAGGAGAAATCGGTCGGCAGGCAGCAGGTGCGGGGCAAGATACTCCTCAAATTTGTGAGTGAACTTGATGATAAGTTCCCCATCCTTGAGGAGGCGCGGAGGGAGGTCATGGAGGACTACATGGACATTGAAAATGCTGTGAGGGTCCTTGAATGGATAAGGGACGGTGAAATGGAGATAAAACAGGTCAACACCCGCATACCATCACCCTTCGCCTTCAACCTTGTGGCCCAGGGCTACCTGGATGTCCTCAAATACGAGGACAGGATAGAATTCATAAGGAGAATGCACCAGGCCATAATAGATGAAATAAGAAGTAGGTAGATGTCTGAAAACTGGATCATCTCCTCAGTATGAGCATCCTGTTGCCACCTCTCCTGAACTCATAGTCCACCTCCACCACATCCACATCCACATCCACATCCACATCAACTCCCCTCATCCCGTTATTTATTAGTTCCCTAGCATAATCCGCCAGTTCACCGTTTTCCCTAACGATTGGGTAAATCCTCACCTCGGAGCCCACCCTTGTGAGTTCCTCAAGGGCACTTCTGTGGAATTCCCTGTCAAGTCTGTGCTCATAGATGAATAGTAGGTGTGATGAGACCACAAGGTCGAATTCGCTGTCATCAAATGGTAGATCCCTGAGATCACCCCTTATGTAAAGGTCAGGGTTCAGTCTGTAGCTTTCCTCGAAGCAGCTGCATGCTTTAAGGCGTTTTTCAAGCATCTCATCAGGGGATTTATAAAAATCCCACTTAAAGGTATCTTTAATTCTTTTTAAGGCTTCTGTGAGGATCCGAAGGTGCTCCCTGCACCTTTCACCGAGGATCTCTGGTTCCTCGCCGTACATGATGTCACATGCCATCACATCAAAACCAGCTGCGGCCATGATGGGGGTGAATGAACTGGCACCCCCCGGGCAGTCCAGTATCCGCAGGCCCTTCAGGTCGGGAGGGTTGAGGTTGAACATTTTAAGGTACTCTCTGCATGTGCGGGCCGTGAATAGGGGCCCTTCCACCGGTTCTTTCATGTATGCACTCCTTCAGGTTCTGAAATTAATCATTGTCATCTCATGGTGCACTACATAATTATGTTCAATCACCTAATTCACCCTTCACCTCACCGAAATGTTTATATAGGAGTATTCTAACATATAGGTTTGTGTGTCTCATACACACATCACCCCCTTATTATGGCTTTCAACATCCGGGATATTCGTTCTGTTGAAAGCATAAAAAATATCAGCTTCCAGAGATGTGAAAAAATAAAGCACCTCCCCGTTTTTTCACTCCTAACAACCCCCCTTAAAATCTCTGGAAGCTACCCCCCATATTATCACGGTCAGGGACTATTTCTAAGTTTATATGAAGGCCAGCTTCAATTTAGTGCATGTTATCATTTCACAGTTTTACCGGTTCTTCAGCTAACATAAAAGAATACATTCCGCAGATAAACACAAGAGAAACCCTGCTTTTAAACCATCAAAGAACACTCCATGATATGAAACGCAAGAGAATCTGTGGAAGACAAAAAACTGATTTTAAAATTAAGCAATAATATAAATGAACAGATCCACATATTAGACTACATGAAAGCGCTTGTGGTATATTACTCAAGAACCGGGAACACAAGGGAGGTTGCAACCAGAATAGCCGATGAACTTGGATGTGATATCGAGGAAATCCATGATACCCAGAAACGTACAGGAATCCTGGGATTTATAAAATCAGGTTACCAGGCTGCAAGGGGTAAGGATACCGTCCTTGAACCCTATGAAAAGGACCCCTACAGTTACGACCTTGTGATAGCTGGAACTCCAGTATGGGCGGGTAAGCCATCTGTACCCATAAGCACCTACCTGAAGGAGAACCGTTCAAAGATAAAGAGGGTGGCCTTCTTCTGCACCTATGGTGGAAGCGGTGCAGAGGGAACCTTCAGGACCATGAAGGAGATCCTTGGCATGGAACCCATAGAGACCGTCGCCATTACAGAGAAGGAGATAAAGGAAGATAAATGCGACTGCAAGATAGAACCCTTCGTAAGGGACGTTGAAGAAGCATTCAGAGAATGATCACCGCCCAGGTGAATCTATATCCTCATAGTATGGCTTTATGTCAATAACAGGGGAACCGTCCAGGGCATCAAGGCCCCTGACCCTCAGTATCTCCCCGCATTCAAGTAGCTCAACAAGACAGAGCCCCACAGGGTTGGGCCTCGCAGGAGCCCTGGTAGAGAAAACCCCCCTCTTCTTCCTTTTACCCCGCGGCACCACCCTCAAAACGTTCCTCTCAGCCAGGTGCTGCCAGTATAAAACAAAGATGTGTCTGAAGAGTTCAAGGCCGTCCACCGCATCCAGGTACTCTGGAAAGATGTGGATCTCACTCTCCTCGCTGGAAAACCTTCCCTGTGCCGGTGCATTGCTCCTGGTCCTGAAGGGGGACCTTACAACCCCGACGGGCCTTATCCTTATCTCCATGTCACTCATCTCAGCTCCGCTATAACGGTGCAGGGTGCGCTGTCAACTGATCCAAGCATCCATGGAACCGCGAACACCCTCCCGGTAACCTCCCGGATCCTGTCAAGTTTCATGTCCTCTATGAGGAGCAGGGGGTCCCCATAGTAAGGTTTCTCCATGAAGGCGTTCAGATGGGCCATCCTCCCCTCAGAGGGCCTTGATGAAGTGGATATGGATATGCAGTCAATCCCGATAGCCCTTATCCCCTTGAAGTTTCTTCTTATATGGTCTATGAGTTCAGGGGTTATCCATGGGTTGTCCCTGAGGTAAACCTCCTCTCCCCTGAGTGACCCGAAACCTGTTTTTATGATGAGGAGCTCACACTCCACAAGTTCAACGTCATCCTTCCCTATGGGGACACATGGACCTGCATCCACCTCAACGATGGAGACCTCGTTGAAGATAAGATCATTGATGCTGTATTCAGAGATCCTCCTTCCGCCCTCAATGAAGTGTGCGGGTGCATCTATGTGTGTACCTGCATGGTTGCTGGTCCTGATGGTGTGGGTCTCATATCCATCATTCCCTACAGTGGTGCTCATGGTTATACTCACATCCTCAAGGGATGGGTGGACCGGTGATCTGTCCTCAAGGGGGTATGAGAGCAGCTCATACATTTTTATTCCTCAGAGCGTGAATGCAGTTTACTGCACTGCTCTATGAACTCCACAACCCCATTATCCCGCAGGTAGTAGCGTGCCATCTTACCATCCCTCTCATAGTCAACCATCCCCGCGTTCCTGAGGATCCTCAGCTGATGTGAAACCGCTGACTGGGTTACATCCAGTAATGATGCCAGTTCACATACGCAGAGGGAGTCCAGTGAAAGTGCCATGAGTATCTTAAGTCTTGTTGGTTCAGATAATATCTTAAAAATGTCACAGATCCCCCTTATCTCATCCCCGGAGGGCATTTCAGCCCTGACCCTGAGCACCTTTTCCTCGTCTGTATGCTCAATTTCACAGATATCCCTCTTCATGAAATACTTTATAGATGGAAGTGTAGATAATAATAACGGAGAGACTCTGGTGAAATATGTGGATGGATTAGCATGGCCGTTGACTGGATAAGGATAAGGGACCTTGTGGGGGAGGAGCACACCTACAGTACGGGTCCCCGTGGGAATGCAGTGGAGATTCGTGTGAGTGAGAGGAAGATAACCGTCACATACCTTCAGGATGATGAACCCGTGCAGAGGGTCTTTATAAAGTCCAATATTGTCTATTATGATTACAGTTCAGAGCATCTGAGAAAAAAGTACAGCTAGAATTGAATTTCAGCTGATCTGCTTTAAGTAATGGAATGATACCATGAAGACCATCATATTTGATATTGATAAGACACTCCTTGTGGGTTCCCACTGCCACTTCTACTCCTTCAGGCTGGCATTCAGGGAACTCTTTGATGTTGATGTCAGGATAGACATCGGGAACATTCAGGGGATGACCGATAAGGAGATAATATTCAGGACAGGGGCAGAACATGGCCTTGAGATTGGAGATGAAGAGTTCAGAAGGATAGTTGACAGGATATCCTGCAACTACCGGCTGAACCTTGGCAGGGATAATATAAGGGCCCTTGATGGTGCCGGAGCGGTCCTTGAGCGCCTCAGAGATGCAGGGATACCCCTTGGAGTTGTAACCGGTAACATTGAACCCGTGGCCTGGCTGAAACTGAGGGCTGCGTCCTTTGATACTCACTTCAGCTTCGGAGGCTTCGGTAATGAGGGCTGCAGCAGGGCCTCAATTCTGAGGCTGGCCCTTGAAAGAGCTTCAGGTATCTATGGAAACCTCAAAGCAGGGGATGTTATTGCCGTGGGCGACACACCCCGTGATATCGCAGCCGGCAGGGAGGTGGGTGTTACAACGGTGGGGGTTGCAACAGGCGATTTCAGCATGGATGAACTTGAGGAGGCGGGTGCAGACCACGTCCTTGAGGGACTGTTTGATGTTGATGCTTTTCTTGAGATAGCAGGGTATCCTTACCCGGTAACCTCAGAGGTTCCAAGATGATTCCTGCAACCAGATAAGGGATTTGTTATCATGAAAAATATCCTGGAGAGAATCAGGAAAATAGGGGTCTGTATGAAGATCCCTCTAACAATAAAAGACCAGAGAGAGGTGCTCAGATGAAGATCCTTATAACCGGTTCCTCAGGCATGCTTGGAGGGGACCTCGTTGATGTCCTCTCCCTGGGGCATGAGGTTGTAACTTCGGGCTCCCTTGACATTCGTGACCTTGATGGTGTTATGGAATTCCTAAGGGAGACCCGTCCAGATGTCGTTGTACATGCCGCGGCATTCACAGATGTTGACTGTGCAGAAACAGAGAGGGACACTGCATACCAGGTGAATGTGCTTGGAACCAGGAACATTGCAGCCGCGGCATCTGAGGTGGGGTCATCCATCCTTTACATATCAACGGATTACGTCTTTGACGGTGAAAAGGGTGAGGGATACCTTGAATTCGATGAACCAAACCCCATCAACTTCTATGGTAAAACAAAGTACCTCGGGGAGGTTTCGGTGCGTGAGCTTTCAGAGAGGTTCTACATCGTCAGGACATCCTGGCTGTTCGGGACGAACGGTAGGAACTTCGTGAGGACCATGATTGAACTGGCAGAGATGGGACATGAGATAAGTGTTGTGGATGACCAGTATGGCTCGCCCACCTACACCCGTGACCTTGCAGAGGCCATCGGGAAACTTGTGGAGAGGCCGGCCTACGGGGTCTACCACATCACGAATTCCGGGCAGTGCTCATGGTATGAGTTTGCCTCTGACATATTCCATGAACTCGGCATGGAAGTGCAGCTGAAACCAGTGAAAAGTCATGAATTCCCGAGGCCTGCCAGGAGACCATCATTCTCCGTCCTCAGGAACTATAACTGGTCCATGGAGGGCTTCAAACCCCTAAGGAGCTACAGGGACGCCCTGAAGGATTACCTTAAAGAGACAGGCGCCGGGAGTGAATGATGTAGTGGAGGTGAAGCATGAAGGGAATAGTTCTTGCAGGTGGCTCAGGGACACGCCTCTACCCCATAACAAGGGCTGTCTCAAAGCAGCTGCTACCAGTCTATGATAAACCAATGATATACTATCCCCTATCCGTCCTTATGCTGGCGGGTATAAGGGACATACTCGTAATATCAACACCCCGGGACCTTCCACTCTACAGGGATCTTCTGGAGGACGGCTCGCAGTTTGGGGTTAAATTCACCTACAGGACCCAGGAGGAACCCAGGGGGATTGCGGATGCATTCCTGGTTGGTAAGGACTTCATAGGGGACTCAAAGGTCGCCCTTGTTCTGGGTGATAATGTATTCTATGGACACAGGTTCAGTGAAATACTCCAGAGGGCGGCTTCACTTGATGAGGGTGCGGTAATATTCGGTTACTATGTCAAGGACCCCCGTCCCTTCGGCGTGGTTGAATTTGACAGCGAAGGAAGGGTTATATCCATTGAGGAGAAACCATCAAGGCCTAAATCAAATTACGTAGTACCTGGCCTCTACTTCTATGATAACCAGGTTGTTGAGATCGCTGAAAGGATAGAACCCTCAGATAGGGGGGAACTTGAAATAACATCAATCAATGAGGAGTACCTCAGGATGGGTAAACTCAGGGTCGAGCTCATGGGTCGTGGTATGGCCTGGCTGGATACAGGGACCCATGACGGCCTCCTTGAGGCAAGCAGTTTCATAGAAACAATACAGAAGAGGCAGGGATTCTACATTGCATGCCTGGAGGAGATCGCCTACAACAACGGCTGGATCACCAGGGAGGATGTGCTTGAAATGGCTGAAAAGCTTGAAAAAACAGATTACGGTAAGTACCTCAGGGACCTTGCGGAGGGGAACTTCCATGGGTGAATTCAGGTTCAGAAAAACCCGCCTCGATGGCGCCTTCATCATAGAACCAGAGGTGTACATGGACGACAGGGGATACTTCATGGAGACCTTCAATGAGGCCATATTCAGGGAGAATGGCCTTGAAGTCAGTTTTGTGCAGGACAACGAGTCGATGTCGGTTCGGGGAGTCCTCAGGGGGCTGCACTTCCAGAGAAAGAAGCCCCAGGGAAAACTTGTCAGGGTGATAAGGGGTGAAATATTTGATGTTGCGGTGGACCTCAGGAGGGACTCAGAGACCTACGGGGAATGGGCTGGCGTCAGGCTCTCAGATGAGAACAGGAGGGAGTTCTTCATCCCCGAGGGATTTGCACATGGATTTCTGGCCCTCTCAGATGAGTGCATAGTTAACTACAAGTGCACCGAGCTCTACCACCCGGAGTATGACTCCGGTATCCCCTGGGACGACCCCGACATTGGAATAGACTGGCCCCTTGAAATGGTTGACGACCTTATAATCTCAGAGAAGGACAGGAACTGGAAGCCACTGAGGGAGAACCCTGTATACCTGTGAGGAGATCTGAATGGACAGGATTCTTGTAACTGGTGGGGCCGGTTTCATCGGGAGCAACTTCATAAGGTACATGCTCCAGGAACATCCCTACCAGATAATAAACCTTGACGCCCTCACCTACTGCGGAAACCTTGAGAACCTCAGGGGGGTTGAGGATGACCCCCGCTACACGTTTGTGAGGGGGAGCATAACCGACAGAAAACTCGTGGATGGCATCATAAAGGACGTGGACGCTGTTATTAACTTTGCGGCGGAGTCACATGTCGACCGGAGCATCGAGGATCCCGGGATATTCCTAAGGACCAATGTCCTGGGAACTCAGACACTGCTGGAGTCCTCAAGGAGACATGGAGTTGAAAGGTTCATACAGATCTCAACCGATGAGGTCTATGGTTCACTGGAGAAGGGCTACTTCACAGAGGAGACCCCACTGGCGCCCAACAGCCCCTACTCTGCCAGCAAGGCCTCTGCGGATCTCATGGTAAGGGCTTATCACAGGACCTATGGCCTGCCGGTTAATATAACCCGCTGCTCAAACAACTATGGGCCCTACCAGTTCCCGGAGAAACTCATACCCCTAATGATAACAAATGCCCTTGAGAATAAGCCGTTGCCTGTCTATGGTGACGGAATGAATGTCAGGGACTGGATACATGTCCAGGACCACTGCAGGGCAGTTGACCTTGTCCTGCACAGGGGACGTGCGGGTGAGGTCTACAATATAGGTGGTAACAGTGAGAGGAGGAATATAGAGATCGTTGAGCTGATAGTGAGGGAACTTGGCAGGGACGAATCCCTCATAAGGTTCGTTGAGGACCGCCCGGGCCATGACCGGAGATATGCAATCGATGCGAGTAAGATAAGGAATGAACTTGGATGGAAGCCCCTTTACTCCTTTGAGGAGGGTATAAGAGAGACCATAAGGTGGTACATTGATAACAGGGAATGGTGGGAGAATATAAAAAGCGGGGAGTACCTGAGGTACTATGAGAGGATGTACGGTGGTAGACTCAGGGATTAATTTTTTAATTAGGGTTATTCCTGATATCCAGGTTAATCCCTTTGAGATCTCTGTGAAATTAGGTTTCTGATCTCATCCAGGTTAATCTCTATGAATCTCCTGCTCGAGGGGTCTGCGAGTATCTCCAGCTGCTTTTTTCCTGTTTTCTGGTGGGCAGCCCCAAGGATATCCTGGATATCAGAGACATCCATTTCAAGGACGGCCCTCACCCTCTCCCTTTCATATTCTGATAGCTGTGAATAGCCCTCGATTATCTGTGATCTGAATTTAGAGGCCAGATTTGTCCCTCCACGAGCCCAGCGCCTGAGAAGGAATGAAGGGACCCTTGTGAAGAGTTCAAGGGATTCAATAACATCTTCCTCGGTTATTTTCATGTTAATCTCTGTGGCGATAATTTTATATAACACTAACCCCCAGAATGTTAGTAAGTGCTTACATGCGTGGTATCATGGTCTCCACAGAGAATAGAATAACCGACGCTGCAAGGGAACTGTTCATAAAAAAGGGATACAGGGGTACAACTACCCGGGAAATTGCATCCCGGGCCGGTGTGAGTGAAGTAACAGTCTTCAGGAAATTTGGATCCAAGAAAAACCTTCTAAAAAGGATAATGGATGAGAGCATCGAAAGGATATCACCGGCCCTCCAAGTCCTTGAGGGAGATGGTGAACCCCGTGATGTGCTGGAGGAGGTCAGCCAGCAGCTTGTAAGGGTAATGGTCCGGGAGAAGATTGACCTTCTATTCGTGATGATGGTAGAGAGGGAACTTGAAGAACACGGCTTTGAGGAGTGGGAGATCCCTGACTCAGCTGGCAGATTGATATACGATTCAATTGAGGGTTACCTCAGGAAGAAGATCAGGGAGGGATCCATAAGAGCCGTGGATCCAGGGACAGTCGCAGAGATGATGATAAGTTACATCTCCCATGCAAGCCTCAGTTCACACTTCCGTGGACATGAAACACCTGCAGCAGGGAGGTTCATAGACATACTCTGGGAGGGCATAGGAGGAGGTGGTATGATTAAGGGATAGTTCCAGGGGGACCTTAGGGACCTTATAGGTACATTCAGAAGGGTTGCTGAAAACCCGGCTTCAAGAATCCTTCTAAAGCATATGATGGGGGAGTGCCGGAAGGACAGAGCTCCCCGGATAGAGAGTGCCCTGAGACACTTCCTCCATGACGATGAATGCTGCTTCGAGTGCAGGGTGCTCTCCAGTATCCTCGGCCTAATAGTGAGCAGAGGAGCAGAGGCCTTTGGCGTGAATGAGGATGATATAAAGGAACAGATGCATGATCCCCACTGGTTGAGGGGCCTCATCAGCGTCCTCCAGGGCATCGGGTTCTTCGGTGTCAGCAGACCCTTCATACCTGGAGCCCCATTCCAGGTGGTGTGGAACATTACAGGGCGTTGCAACCTGAAATGCAAGCACTGCTACGAATACGCCGGTAATAGTTCACATGAAATGGAAGTCACTGAAGGTCTCAGAGTTATAGACACCCTCGCAGATGCAGGCGTAACATCCCTTGCCTTTTCAGGTGGAGAGCCCGGAATACACCCCGGCATAATCGAATACATCTCCCGGTCCCATGAGAAGGGCATGTACACCGCCATGGCAACCAATGGCTACATTTTCAGTGACAGTAAGCTCTGCAGTAAATTCGTTGATGCTGGCCTGCAGTTTGTACAGATAAGCATCGATTCCATGAGGCCAGAGGTCCACGACAGATTTCGTGGTGTTAATGGCTCATGGGAGAGGGCCTGCAAGGCCGTTAAAAACTTCTCAGAGTATGACATCTTTGTGGAGGTTGCAACCACTGTAACCTCAGAAAACTGTATGCACCTGTCAGGAATGGCTGAATTTTTCCATGAACTGGGTGCAGACTGGTTCATGCTCTACAATTTCATCCCGGCTGGCAGGGGAAATGAAAACCGCCAGCTGGACATAAGCCCTGAAGAGAGGTACAGGGTCCTCTGTGACGCCTACTACAGTAACCTCCGTGGAAAAATCCAAGTCCTTTCAACAGCGCCACAGTTCGCACCAGTCGCAGCAGATCTAAGCGAGCATAAGACGATAATACCCACCCACTTCTATAATCCTGAATACACAGAGGAAACACTCCATCTGGCAGAATTTATTGGTGGATGTGGCGCTGGAAGATTCTACCTGAGCATCGAACCGGATGGTGATATCTATCCCTGCGTATTCTTCCCCCACCATGAGGACCTGCGTGTGGGCAACATTCTCGAAGACGACTTTGAAGATTTATGGAAGAACAACAGGATCCTCAAGAGCCTCAGGGACAGGGATGAACTCAAAGGTCACTGCGGGTCATGTGAATCCAGATACATCTGCGGCGGCTGCAGGGCACGCGCCCTATCCTATCTTGGGGACATCAATTCACCGGACCCTGGCTGTGTGAAGAACACTGGGGAATGGTTCAGGATCTGTGGAGAAAAGCAAAATGGTGGTGTTTAATTGGACGTTGTGCTTATAAACCCCGAGGACCGGACAGCTGTTAAGAATAAACTGGGCTTTGTTTTGCCACCCCTCAACCTGATGTACCTTGGAGCCGCCCTTGAAAGCGCATCCTTCACTGTTAAGATAATCGACGATGACCTTAAGAGGATGGGAGCTGAGGGGGTTGCCAGAATAGTTGAAAGGATCAACCCACTCATTGTGGGAATAACAGCAACCACTGCAACGATAAAGACGTCCCTCGAGTACGTAAGGGCCATAAAGAATCGTTTACCCGAGGTCCTGACAGTTATAGGGGGGCCACATCCCACATTTCTCCCCGTGGATACCCTCAAGGACTGCAGGGACCTTGATGTTGTTGTAATGGGCGAGGGTGAGGCCACCATCGTGGACCTTGCAGAGGCCTGTGAAAGGGGAGGATGCCTTGATGGTGTAGCAGGTATCACCTACCGTACGGGTGACAGGATAAAGACAACCGGGCCCAGGGCCCTAATAGAGGACCTTGACAGTATCCCCTTCCCTGCAAGGCATCTGGTACCCTTCAGGGACTATGAAACCTCCAGCCAGGACGCCGGCGGGATGATAACCAGTCGCGGCTGTGTCTACCCCTGCAGGTACTGCTCATCATCCCTCATAATGGGTAAGAAGTTCAGGTTCAGGAGCCCGGAGAACGTTGTTGATGAGGTTGAGGAACTTGTGGAGGTCTACGGCCTGCATGATATAGCATTCCTTGACGACACCTTCATGCTACACAGGCCCCGTGCCAGGAAGATCTCTGAGGAGATACAGAGGAGGAACCTTGATGTGAGCTTTGTCACGTCCTCCAGGGTTGACATGGTCCAGGAGTCCCTTCTAAGGGACCTCAAGGCCGCCGGTATGAGCACAATATACTATGGTGTTGAATCAGGGTGTCAGCGCGTCCTTGATATGATGAAAAAGGGCATAACCGTGAAGCAGGCAGAGGATGCTGTGAGGGTCACCAAGAAGCTTGGTGTGGACGTCATAACATCCTTCATCCTGGGATACCCCGGTGAAAAACCCGCAGAGATGGACCGGACCATAGACTTTTCAATAAAGCTTGACCCTGACTACAGCCAGTACTCAATACTGACCCCATTCCCGGGCACTCCAATCTACGCCGAGCTCAAGAGCCAGGGACTCATTGAAGATGACTGGGAGAATTACACCGTCATAAAGCCTGTTATAAAATACGAGAAGCTGGGTCTGAGCCGTGAGCTCATCCAGAAAAAACTTGTGAAGGCCTACCTGAAATTCTATTCAAGGCCACGTTACCTCATTAAGCACAGCTACATGATACGCGTATTCTTCGAAACCCTCTACAGGACCTACATCGAGCCAAAGATCCCCTTTAAAAAGATTGAAGGGTGAATGGGTTTATGGAACTGCAGATATGAGGGGGTGAAAAATGGGGGGTTCATGCCATCGGCATCCTGAAAACCCCCACATTAACACCTCCCAGGCCCACACGATTTATGATGTCAATTTTCCCTGATCCTTCAAGTTCAAGGTAGCCTGTTGAATTCCTTATAACCCTGAAACCTGCCGGTTCAAATGCGATGCCACCGTAATCCACTGAACCAGTGATTCTAAGGATGTTGTCAGGGGAAATGGCCAGGGAAGTCCCCCCCATGGTTACATTGGTGCTCATATTACCGCTGGCCCTCAGATTCTGATGAAGGTCTGCTATGTAGAAACCGCCGGTGTTAACATTGAAGGAGGCGTTCCTGAAGGTGGAATTTCCGATTAACACTGTCCCTCCCCCTGCGTACTGGATAGTCAAATTGAGGTTCTCTATCCTTGAATCATTGGCGAGTACAACCCTGAATCCACCTGTCCTGGTTTTAAGGGTGATATTGTAGATGTACCCGTTTGATAGCATTATCCTTGCACTGGCGGTGTCCATTGTAATGTTCAGGTTCAGGTTTTCACCATTCACTGTATGGTTAACCATGGGCCGCGGACTGCCAGAGCTCCTCTCTGTCTCAACGGTGTAAACACTCCCTGATGTGTTTGTAAATTCAAGGTCCACGCCGCTGGCATTTGATTCCAGGTTCACATTCACATACCTGACACCGGATACCTCACTTGAGTTAAGTGTGAAGTTCTCAGTCACAGCCTCATCTGACCGCGGCAGGAGCGATGCTGCAGATGCAACGATAAATGCAGCCACCAGTATGATGAGGAGTACTGCCCCTGCAATATTCATTCTGTCCATCATAACACCCCCAGAATCATCATCAGAACGGTTACCACAACTGCTGGAAGTGCAAATACTGATAGAAAGGCCCTTCCATAGCCTATCCCATGCTCAGCATCCACTGCAGCAACAGCAGTGGTAATGGTCCATATGTACATCACCACCATGAGGGCTGTGGATGTGAAGATTGTTCCCCAGAGTATCAGGGTCATGAAGGCGAATATTCCAACCACGAAGGGGGCCGCTGCAAAGCCCATCATCTTAAGGGTCCCTGAGAATGTCCCTACTCCACTGAAAACCCTGGATGCGACTATATGGGATATCAGTGCCCATAAAATGAGTTTTATGAATGAAACAATCAGCACAGCAACTGCAAAGAACACAGGCACCAGAATGCCTGCCCCTGTTACAGCTGAGACCACACCTCCAAGCATGTACCCTAGAAAGGCTGCGAGGAAAACGTACAGGTAGAGACCCTGCCCTTGAAGTCCCCTCTCCCGGACCCTCCTGAAGGCCTCCTCGGGTGATACAAGGACAAGTATCATGTCCCTTGAAAAGTTCATTATTCTGTTCAAGACTTAACCTCCTACCTAATCTCAAATTTCCTGGTTATATCCACTAAAGCATCTCAAAAATAATTCTGTTTATACGCTTCACAATTCTGATCTGCTATCACCCCATTTTCAGGAAGAAATAATGAAATGACTATTCAACCTCCCTTTCAATGAATTCCTTCACGTCCCTGATGCCTGACATGAACTGGGCAGGGAATACTATGGTTGAATTCTTTTCCGTGGCTATTTCAGCGAGGACCTGTAGATTTCGCAGTTGAAGGGCCACTGGATGTTTCTCAATCACGTCGGCGGCCTCTCCAAGCTTTGCTGCTGAGAGGTATTCTCCCTCTGCAGTGATTATCTTGGCACGTTTTTCCCTTTCAGCCTCTGCCTGTTTTGCCATTGCCCGCTGCATCCCTTCAGGGAGCTTTATATCCTTTATCTCCACGGTTGTTACGTTTATACCCCATGGTTCGCTGTGCTCATCTATCATCTCCTTTATCTTCTCATTTATCCTGGCTGTTTCTGAGAGGACTTCGTCGAGGGCAAACTGGCCTATGACGTTCCTCACCGTGGTCTGTGAGATCTGGTTAACAGCTCCGTAATAGTCCTCAATTGCAACAACTGCCCTTAGAGGGTCAGAGACCTTGAAGTAGGCAACGGCGGCCACATCTATTGAAACGTTGTCCTGTGTTATTATCTTCTGGGAGGGTATGGGCATCGTAACTATTCGAAGCGAAACCTTTACCATCCTATCGATGACCGGGATTATTATGCGGAGGCCAGGTTCCCTGACTCCTATAACCTTTCCCAGTCTAAAAACAATCCCCCTCTCGTACTGTTTAACTATCTTCAGGCTCATGGCCAGAATAGCGATTATAATAGCTACCAGCAATCCTGCAATTAATGGATCCATAAGCACCTCCCCCTCGATTTCTTATATATTTCTTTGAACCCAATCTATATCTAGATTTTGGTATCTGTTTCATTCG
Source organism: Methanothermobacter thermautotrophicus (assembly GCF_014889545.1). Classification (NCBI taxonomy): domain Archaea; kingdom Methanobacteriati; phylum Methanobacteriota; class Methanobacteria; order Methanobacteriales; family Methanobacteriaceae; genus Methanothermobacter; species Methanothermobacter thermautotrophicus. The sequence goes on from NZ_QKOF01000007.1 coordinate 88,084, forward strand.
TTATAGGTAAACATAAAGAATAATATAATAATGTAATATATAAATTTATCTAATTATTATGATCTTCGTTATGTGTCAATCAGAGTTATTGGACATGGGCAGGATCCTTAGTTATGCCAATTAAATTAGAGTTATTGGACAAAAAGAAAGAGCCCACAGCAGATCTGAACCTGATTGGAGTTATTCCTCAGGGTTCTCAATAACCTCAATGCCCCTGTCTGATATGGTGTAGGGTATGAACTCGATGGGAGTCCTCGTACTCCTCATCTTGATGATATCCATGACCCTCTCCCTTCTTCCTGTGTAGGGGTTCTCCCTCTTTATCAGCCTTATGGCCCCGTAAACTGAGTAGAGGGCTATATCATTGAACTCCCCCGAGGTGGCGCTGTCAAGGATTATCATGGAAGTGATGTCCCTCCCTTTGAGTTCATAGATGAGGAGGTCGAACTGGTCCCTGAACTCATCCGTTGTGAGCTTCTCTGTGTGGCTACCTATACTGTCTATTATGAGGACCTCGGTGTCATCTGGAATCTCTGCAAGTATCTTTTTGAGGTTCCCCTTGACAGATTCAATCCCGATGGATATCTCAGCCTCTGTAAGCCTGGCCCTTATTGCAGATAAACCGATAATCCTCAGTTCACCGGATTCAAGGAGGTCACCGATCTCCCATCCAAGGGACGCGCACTGTATCCTCAGGTCAGTTTCATCCTCCTCTGTTGTTATGTATATGGTTTTAAGACCAGTTCTGGCGCTCTGAATGGCGAACTGGAGGGCCATTATGGTCTTACCGGATCCCGGGTCACCGGTTACGAGGATGCTCCTCCCCTTCGGGTAGCCCCCTATTATATCATCAAGCCCCTTAATCCCCGTACCTGTACGTGATATTCTCTCTTCCATCCTTTAAACCCCCCATTTTTTGCGAAAATTTGAACTATACCAGGTGAAACTCGAAGGTGAGGTTCTCATCCCGGCTTCTGAGGCTTGAGGTCTGTATGACACTACCCTTTATACCGGTCCAGGTGAAGCTCCTCATCAGCATGGCCCTGAATATAAGGGAAAATATGGGGTTCTGTCTGGCCTCATTGATCCAGGGAAACGTCTTGAATTCAAGTATGTACCTCGGCTTCTCACCTCTGAGCTCGGTTTCAATACCAAGGTTCCTGAGGAAACCAGATATCCACTTTATGTAGGCATCAAAGACCCTCAAGGATTTCCTACCTGCCCTTATATCATCCAGAACACCCAGTTTTTCCATGGTCCTCTGAAAGTTTGGTTTGAGGTTCTTCTCGAATCTATCAGCAAAGTTCTTTATTATGGCATTTCTGAGGTGTGGTGGTATGGAGGATGCGAATACAGGGACCGCCGAGACAACAAAGCCGTAGAGCTCAGCCTTTGACCTTTCCCGTATCAGCTCCTCCCTCTGCCTCTCAGCCTCCAGGCGGTCTGTGATGTCATGGCCTATTACCTGGAGGAGGTTCTTCTCTGATGCTGTTTCAATCCTGGTTGAATGTATCTCAAAGAAGCGCCTCCTGCCCCTGTGGTCAGTGAATTCAATTTCAACGACCTCATGATCGGAATTAAAAAGTTCAAGAATCTTTTTAAGCCTAATTTCAGATATCAGACCCCTCTTCTGAAGCAATGAAAGCTTTTTACCCTTCAGCTGTTTTCTTTCAAGTCCTGTGAGTTCCTCAACAGACCTGTTTACAAAGAGTATCCTTGAGTCAGAGTCCATGAGGATTATGGGGTCAGGGGATGCTTCAAGCAGGGCCCTGTATCTCTCCTCGCTTTCACGGAGTTTGCTGTCCATTTTGTGCTTGTACAGAGCAATCTCAATGGCGCTGTGGAGTTCCCGGTCCTCGAAGGGCTTTATTATGTAACCGAAGGGTTCTGTGAGCTTTGCGCGGCTCAGGGTCTTCTCATCAGAGTAGGCTGTGAGGTATACGGCCGGGATGTTAAGCTCCTCCCTTATAATCTCTGCCGCCTCTATACCATCCATTTCACCCTTCAGGACGATGTCCATGAGGACCAGGTCCGGTTTCTCCTCACGCGCAAGCCTTATAGCATCCTCACCCGAAGCAGCGATTCCCACAACCCGATAGCCAAGGCCCTCAGCCCTGTGCTTGATGTCCATGGCCACTATGCTCTCATCCTCAACAACAAGCAAACTTGTAGGTGACATTTAATCCTCCACAGCATAATATTTAATCATGATCCTGACTTTAGAGTTATATAACATCGGGCGTCTTTTCATCCAGATATTAAGACACACCCCTCAGTTAGGATATTAATATGTGATCAATCATTATAAATAATTTGCTGAAATCCCCCCTTTCAGTCTTTAAGAAAACCATAGCTCATTGGGGGATCAGGTGCCGGGATTTAGCCATTCTGGTCTCCTCTGAGGTGCCTGTGTATCCTCTCTGCAACCTCACGGGTCATCCCTGGGATGGAGGCCAGCTCCTCCACGGTGGCATCCCTCACACCATCAAGGCTTCCGAAGTGCTCAAGGAGGGCCCTCTTTCTTGCAGGACCAACACCCCTTATACCGTCAAGTTCCGATTCAAGGGAATCCCTCTCCCTTATCCTCCTGTGATACTTGACAGCAAACCGGTGGGCCTCGTCACGCAGGTGCCTGAGGATCTGCAGTGCACCATCAGATACATCAACGGGTCCTGATATGCCTGGAAGGTAGACCTCTTCCCTCTTCTTGGCTATACCCACAACCGGCACATTAACCCCGCAGGATTTAAGGGCCTCAAGGGCTGCCCCCAGCTGACCCTTCCCCCCATCTATCAGTACAAGGTCAGGCTTCCTGAGGTCAGGGCTGGAGTACCTCCTCTCAACGAGTTCCCTCATCATTGCATAGTCGTCGGGCCCTGGAGTTGAAATTCTGTACCTGCGGTAGGATCCAGGGGATGGTTTACCATCGATGAAAACGGCGACCGAGCCTGTTGCAGATTCACCTGCAATGTTTGAGATGTCAAGGCCCTCCATTCTCCTGGGTATACCCGGGAGCCTGAGGTCATCCTTGAGCTGGAGGAGGGCGTCCCGGACCCTTCCCTTCTGTTTCAGTATCACCGACGCATTCTTCCAGGCGATGTTGAGGAGCCTGCGGCCGGCTCCGCCCTCAGGGGAGTGTATCCTCACAGCATCCCCCCTGAGCTCAGAGAGCCACTCCTCTATGACATCATCCTCCACAGGGTACTGGGTGAGTATCTCTGAGGGCACCCTGCGGGGTATGGCGTAGTACTGCTTGAGGAAGGCCTCAAGGATTTCGGTCCGGGGGGCTGAGCCCCTGAGGAGGAAGTCGTCCTTTCCTGTGATCTTACCGTCACGTATCTGGAGGACCACAACAGCTGATGTATCCCCATCCCTCTCGAGGGCCACTATATCCTGGTCAATGGAGTCTGTGAAGGATGCGTGCTGTCTCTCCATGACCTCCCTTATGGATTCTATCTGGTCCCTGATCCTGGCTGCCCTCTCAAATTCAAGTTTATCTGCAGCCTCCCTCATCTCCTCCTCAAGCACCTCAATAACGTCCCTGTAGCGTCCCTGGAAGAAGAGGTCGACCTTCTCTATGATCTCCCTGTATTCTTCCCTGCTGATCCCACCATCACATGGGGCGTAACATAGGTCTATCTGGCTGTTGAGGCATGGCCCGTCCATCCTCCTGCAGCTCCTTATCCTGAAGAGTGACTTTATGAGTTTCAGGGTCCTCCGGACCGCCCCGGTATCTGTGAAGGGCCCGTAGTACCTTGCACTGTCCTTCCCTATGGTTCGAACTATGAGGACCCGCGGGTATTCCTCATCCGTTATCTTGATGAAGGGGTACCTCTTATCGTCCTTCAGACGGACATTGTAGGGGGGCCTGTACCTCTTTATGAGGTTGGACTCAAGGATGAGGGCCTCCTTCTCGTTTTCGGTCAGGATGTACTCTATGCTCTCAAGGTGCCTCATCATGATCCTCAGACGGGGGTTCTCCTGTTCCCTGAAGTAGGATGAGACCCTCTTCCTTATGGAGATGGACTTACCAACATAGAGGACCCTGTTGTCCCTGTCACGGAATATGTAGACGCCTGTGGCATCAGGAAGCTTCTCTGGATCCTTAAACCTCGTCAATTTATCATTACCATCCTCTAATTAATGTTTAAAAGAAGTCAGTGGATCATCTCAGGTAACTTAACCCATGATTTTTTCTGGACCCGGTTTCTATTATAATGGCAAAGGTATATATAAGTTGACCCTGAAATATAGTTTCACAATAAATGAGGTTCTTATTTTAAGTGATTTGTGATGAAGTTTAAACTGGTATCAGAGTACAGACCCCTCGGGGATCAGCCAGAGGCTATAAGGTCCCTTGTTAACGGTATAAAATCCGGGATGAGGGAGCAAACCCTCCTGGGGGTCACTGGTTCAGGCAAGACCTTCACGGTGGCCAATGTGATTGCAGAGGTCCAGAAGCCCACCCTGGTAATATCCCACAACAAGACCCTGGCGGCGCAGCTCTACGAGGAGTTCAGGGAGTTCTTCCCTGAGAACGCCGTGGAGTACTTCGTGAGCTACTATGACTTCTACCAGCCGGAGGCCTACATACCCCAGACAGACACCTACATAGACAAGGAGGCGTCCATAAACGACGAGATAGACAGGATGAGGCACTCGGCAACCCAGGCCCTCCTCTCCAGGGACGACGTCATCGTGGTGTCCAGTGTCTCCTGCATCTATGGTATAGGTGCACCGGCAGACTACGGTGAATTCACCCTCCACCTCGAGGTCGGCTCCAGCCCCGGCAGGGAGGAGGTGCTGGAGGGCCTCATCAAAATGCAGTACGAGAGAAACGATGTCGAATTTGACAGGGGACAGTTCCGGGTCCGCGGTGACACCCTGGAGATCAACCCAGTCCATGGGACACCACCCATAAGGATAGAATTCTTTGGCGATGAGATAGATTCCATATCAACTGTCCACAGGGTCACCGGCAGAAGGATACAGAAACTGGACCGTGTAACCATATTCCCGGCCAAGCACTTCGTGATACCCGAGGACAGGCTCCAGAGGGCGATAGAGTCAATAGAGGCGGAACTTGAGGAGAGATTAAGCGAACTTAAAGCCCAGAACAAACTCCTGGAGGCCCAGAGGCTGGAGCAGAGGACAAGATTCGACATGGAGATGCTGAGGGAGATGGGCTACTGCCAGGGCATAGAGAACTACTCGATGCACCTCAGCGGGAGGAAGTGGGGTGAGAAACCAAACACGCTCCTGGACTACTTCCCTGAGGACTTCCTCACAGTCATAGACGAGTCCCATGTGACTGTACCCCAGATAAGGGGCATGTACAACGGTGACCGGGCAAGGAAGGACACCCTGGTGGAGTACGGCTTCAGACTACCCAGCGCCAGGGAGAACAGACCACTACGCTTCGACGAGTTCCAGGAGAGCGTGAACCAGGTGATCTATGTCTCTGCAACCCCTGGAAGGTATGAGCTCTCAAGGAGCCAGAACATCGTCGAACAGATCATAAGGCCCACCGGCCTGGTGGACCCTGAGGTCAAGATAAGGCCAGTTAAGGGGCAGGTGGATGACCTCCTCTCTGAGATAAGGAGGCGGGTTGAGCGGGGTGAGAGGGTCCTTGTAACCACCCTCACAAAGAGGATGGCCGAGGACCTCACAGACTACTACTCAAGGGTCGGTGTGAAGGTCAGGTACCTCCACTCCGAGATAGACACCCTCGAGCGTGTTGAGATCATAGACGACCTCCGGAGGGGAGAATTCGACTGCCTGGTGGGTGTTAACCTCCTCAGGGAGGGCCTGGACCTTCCGGAGGTGTCCCTGGTGGCGATACTCGATGCAGACAAGGAGGGCTTCCTGAGGTCAGAGACCTCACTTATACAGACAATCGGGAGGGCCGCCAGGAACGTTAACGGCGAGGTGATCATATACGCCGACAGGCTCACAGACTCGGTGATGGCGGCGGTTGAGACGACCAACAGGAGAAGGAAGCTGCAGATGGAGTACAACCGCAGGCACGGCATAGAACCGAGGAGTACACGGAGGACCCTCAGGGAGAAGAAGAAGGACCCTGAGGAGCTGAAGGTGGATGATATACCAGGCCATGAACTTGAGGACATAATAAGGGACCTTGAGGTAGAGATGAGGGAGGCTGCAAGGAACCTTGAATTTGAGAGGGCCGCCAGGATCAGGGACCAGATAATGTCCCTGAGGGACAGTTAAACAATTTTGAGTCATCAATGGGAGATACTGAGGATTATGAGTGGTAAAATAGTCATTAAGGGTGCAAGGGAGCACAACCTTCAGAACGTGGACCTTGAACTTCCACGTGATAAATTCATTGTCATAACAGGCATAAGCGGGTCAGGGAAGTCATCACTGGCCTTTGACACAATATACGCTGAGGGGCAGCGCAGGTACGTGGAGTCCCTCTCAGCCTATGCAAGGCAGTTCCTGGGGCAGATGAAGAAGCCTGAGATGGACTACATTGAGGGGCTGTCACCAGCCATTTCCATAGACCAGAAGACGACCCGGGTCAACCCCAGATCAACGGTGGGGACAATAACAGAGATCTATGACTACCTGAGGCTCCTGTTTGCAAGGATAGGTAAACCCCACTGCTACCTCTGCGGCAGGGAGATAGAGCAGCAGACCTCGACCCAGATAGTGGACAGGATAATGGATGACGGTGAGGGTGAACGGATAATAATACTCGCCCCTGCAGTCAGGGACCGGAAGGGGGAGCACCAGCGGGTATTCGAGAGGCTCAGGGAGCAGGGCTTCGTAAGGGTCCGGGTCGACGGTGAGATACACGACCTTGAAGAGGAATTCCACCTCGACAGGAACAGGAAGCACTCGATTGATGTCGTTGTGGACAGGCTGATTGTGAGGAGGGACACAGAGTTCAGGAAGAGGCTGGCGGACTCCATTGAAACAGCCCTCCAGCTGGGGGAGGGGACCGTCAGGGTCCTCAACCATGACACAGGCGAGGAGAGGATCTACAGTGAACACTTCGCATGCCCTGACTGTGGCATAAACTTTGAGGAGATCAGCCCCAGGATGTTCTCATTCAACAGTCCACACGGTGCCTGCCCTGAGTGTAATGGTCTCGGAAGCAAACTTGAGATCGACCCAGACCTTGTGGTGCCCTACCCTGAACGCTCAATAAACGAGGGCGCCATTGTGCCCTGGAGCAGATCAGGGAAGAAGGATAACTACTACCACCAGATGCTGAGGGCGGTGGCCGAGCACTACGGCTTCAGCCTGGACACCCCCTTCAGGGACCTGGAAGAGGAACACAGGAGAATCATCCTATACGGGAGTGATGAGAAGATACAGTTCGTATTCCAGAGAAAAAACAGGACCTACCGGGTGAACCGGCGCTTCGAGGGCGTAATACCCCGCATGGAGAGGATATACATGGAGACCAAGTCCAACTACATGAGGACATATATAGGTAAGTTCATGAGCAACCATGCCTGTCCGGTATGCGGGGGAAGCAGACTCCGCCCGGAGAGCCTCTCAGTAACCATCAACGGAAGATCAATACATGACGTCGTTGAGATGTCGATAAGGGAGGCCCATGACTTCTTCGAATCCCTGAGGCTCACTGAAAGGGAGGAGTACATAGCAAGGGAGGTCCTCAAGGAGATAAGGGAGAGGCTGCGCTTCCTTATCGATGTGGGCCTGGATTACCTCACCCTATCAAGGTCATCCGGAACCCTCTCAGGGGGCGAGGCCCAGAGGATAAGGCTCGCCACCCAGATAGGCTCCGGCCTCGTGGGGGTCCTCTACATCCTGGATGAGCCCAGCATAGGACTCCACCAGAGGGACAACAGGAGACTCATAGAGACCCTCAAGAGGCTCAGGGACCTTGGAAACACCCTCATAGTTGTGGAACACGACGAGGAAACAATCCTATCAGCAGACCACGTTGTCGACATCGGCCCGGGCGCCGGTGAACACGGAGGCCGCGTGGTTGCAGAGGGAACCCCCGGGGAGATAATGGAGGACCCTGATTCACTTACAGGGGCCTACCTCTCAGGCAGGGAAACAATACCCATACCAGAGCTCAGGAGGAGGCCATCAGGAAAGTACATAACCGTGAGGGGTGCGGCAGAGAACAACCTCAGAGAAATCGACGTCAGGATACCCCTGGGGGTCTTCACCTGTGTCACAGGGGTCTCAGGGTCAGGGAAGAGCACACTCGTCAATGACATACTCTACAGGGGCGTCTATGAGAGGCTCAACCACAAGCACATGAACGCCGGGAGGCACACCGACATTGAGGGCCTCCAGCACATCGACAAGGTCGTGATGATAGACCAGTCACCCATAGGCAGAACACCACGCTCAAACCCGGCAACCTACACAGGGGTGTTCACCCACATAAGGGAACTCTTTGCCCAGACCCCTGAGGCCAGGAAGAGGGGCTACAGGCCCGGCAGGTTCAGCTTCAACGTCAAGGGCGGGCGATGCGAGGCCTGCAGCGGGGACGGTATAATCAAGATAGAGATGCACTTCCTGGCAGACGTCTACGTCCCCTGTGAGGTGTGCAGGGGCAGGAGATACAACGAGGAGACCCTTGAGATACGCTACAGGGGCAGGAACATCGCCGAGGTCCTTGACATGACCGTGGAGGAGGCCCTTGAATTCTTTGAGAACATACCCCAGGTGAGGAGGAAGCTCCAGACCCTCTATGATGTGGGCCTTGGCTACATAAAACTCGGGCAGCCAGCAACCACCCTCTCAGGTGGTGAGGCCCAGAGGGTGAAACTTGCGAAGGAGCTCAGCAGGAGGAGCACCGGCAGGACACTGTACATCCTCGATGAGCCCACCACAGGCCTCCACTTTGATGATATCAGGAAGCTGCTCAACGTCCTCGGTAGACTGGTGGATGCAGGTAACACCGCCGTGGTTATAGAACACAACCTCGACGTTATAAAGTCTGCGGATCACATCATAGACCTGGGACCCGAGGGCGGTGAGAGGGGTGGTCTTGTGGTTGCAGAGGGGACCCCGGAGGAGGTTGCTGCCTCAGGTACACACACCGGCCGGTTCCTCAGGGAGGTCCTGGGGGGAGGCAGTGAGGATGTCCCTGTTGGTCAGACGGATACAGGATGAATGAACTGAATGCAGGGGTGTCCCTGCATCATCTGTTACTGAGAACCCTGCGGCAAAATGGTGTTCCAGTGTCCTGTCTTATGTTCTGAGGGGCGTGCTGGATTATCAGCACCCCACCTCCAGTATTTTCATTTCAGCTTCACAGGCCACTGGAAAGCATGATTCTTCACTTATCTTGTTCATTCAGGAGGCAAATCTGATTTTTCTGACACCCCTTTGATCATAGATTTTTCGCTGTTTTTTGTCTCTTCTGTTTTTTAGCCATATTCAAGGAAATTTTTTTATATAATCATCGCCAGAAATTTTATGTGGTCATGATGAAGTATGAGGATATTCTGATGATTCTTGCAGCGGCCTGCCTGATGTTCTCCTTCAGCTGGCTGCATGGCATGTTACTGATTCTACCCCTGATTTCCATCCCTAAACTTTCATCAAGGACCCTTAAATGGGGTGTCCTGATATTCGCAGTTTTCGTGGCCCTCCTGATCCTCCAGCCGATGACCAGGGCAGCCGGCCTTAACATATCTGATGAGCTCTTCAGGATAGTGCTGCTGCTACTCTTCACATTCATGGTGGCTCTCCTGATCGAGAGGGTTGAGAAGGTCCGATCCCTCAGGGAACTGAACATGGAACTTAAGAAACAGGCCGAGAAACTTGAGGATGCAAACAAGGAGCTCGAAGCCTTTGCATACTCTGTCTCCCATGACCTCAGGGTCCCCCTGAGGGCCATAGACGGCTTCTCAAGGATACTCGTCGAGGACTATGAGGACAGACTCGATGATGAGGGGGTGAGGATCCTCGGGATAATAAGGGATAACACCAGGAAGATGGGTCAGCTCATAGATGACATCCTCCTCCTCTCAAGGGCAGGCAGGCAGGAGATGAACCCTGTAATGCTTGACATGAGGGAACTGGCAGAGTCAACCTTCAGGGAAATCGCCTCCCAGGAGGAGGGGCGTTCAATAGAGTTTTCAGTGGCCGACCTGCCGCCTGCAATGGCTGACCGCGCCCTCATGGGCCAGGTAATGGCTAACCTCATATCAAACGCAATAAAATTCACAAGGGACCGGGACCCCGCCGTGATAGAGGTCGGCTACATGGATGGTGGTGATGAACACATATACTATGTTAAGGATAACGGGGCCGGATTTGACATGAAGTACGTCAGTAAGCTCTTCGGACTCTTCCAGAGACTGCACAGCCAGGAAGAATTTGAGGGGACAGGAGTGGGGCTTTCAATAGTCCAGAGGATCATAAAGAGACACGGTGGAAGAGTCTGGGGTGAAGGAGAGGTTGATGGTGGTGCAACAATGTACTTCACACTTCCAAAGGTGATGAAATGATGACAGATGCAGATATACTCCTGGTTGAGGATAACCCCACAGACGCAGAACTAACCATAAGGGCCCTCAAGAAGAATAACCTTGCCAACAAGCTCCACTGGGTGAAGGATGGTGCGGAAGCCCTTGACTACATATTCGCCAGGGGCTCCTACGCTTACAGGGATCCTGAAAACCTCCCTAAACTGATCCTCCTTGACCTCAGGATGCCCAGGGTGGACGGCCTCGAGGTACTCCAGGAGATCAAGAGGAATGATTCAACCAGCAGGATCCCTGTGGTGGTCCTCACATCCTCAAAGGAGGACCGTGACATAGTGGAAAGCTATAAACTTGGGGTTAACAGCTACGTGAGCAAACCCGTGGAGTTCGATGAATTCATAAGCGCGGTTTCAACCCTTGGATTCTACTGGATGATCATAAACCAGCCCCCGGAATAATGATTTCTTAAGCTTACAAAGGAAGAGGAAACGGAATGTCAGAGAAATTGAAGGTACTTATACTCGAGGACGTCCCACTTGACGCTGAACTCATCATAAGGGAACTGCAGAGGGATGGTATAGAGTTCGAGCACCTCACAGTTGACAGTGAGGACTCATTCAGGAGGGCCCTAAAGGAATTCGGCCCCGACATAATACTCGCAGACCACGCCCTCCCAAGCTTCGATGGAGTATCAGCCCTGAGAATTGTGAGGGAGAACCATGACATACCCTTCATATTTGTCAGCGGAAAGATCGGGGAGGAATTCGCCGTTGAGATGCTCAAGGAGGGGGCCACCGACTACGTACTGAAGAATAACCTCTCAAAACTTCCTCTTGCCTTCAGAAGGGCACTTCAGGAGGCTGAGGAGGAGAGGAAGATCAAAAAGGCCAGGAAGGCCCTTGAAGAGAGTGAGAGGAAATACAGGGCACTCTTTGAGAAGTCAGGCAATCCGATATTCATATGTTCAACTGATGGCACCATAATGGACGTTAACCCTGCAGCAGCAGGCTTCCTGAAGTCCTTCAGGGAGGAACTTATAGGGAGAAACATCAGTGAGTGGATCCATGGGGAGGACCTGGAAAGGGTACTCCTGGATGGAGAGGGTGGCCATCTGAAGTTCAAGGTTGGCCTCAGGGGCCGCACCCTGGACACATCTGTAACAGCAGTTGAACTGGACCATGAGAAGCTCATATACATCATGGGTAAGGATGTGACTGCCCAGAAGCGCATTGAGAAGGAACTCAAATCCAGCAAGGAGGAATACAGGGTAATCTTTGAGAATACAGGGACACTCACTGTCATCTGCGGCAATGACATGGTAATTGAACTTGCAAACTCTGCCTTTGAGGAGTTCTCAGGTTACAGTAAGGGGGAGATCCAGGGCTACATGAAGTTCACAGACTTCGTTGACCCATCCGATGTAGACCGCATAGGGGCATATTACAGGCTCAAGAGCATAAACCCGGATGCCATCCCCCACCACTTCGAGGTTGCCCTCAGGAACAGGGAGGGCGAGGAGAGAAACTTCTTCGCAACCTCTGTCGTGATCCCGGGGAGTGAGCGGTGCCTCATATCCCTCATGGATATAACCCACAGGAAATCCGTTGAGAAACGCCTCAGAAGGTCCCTCAGGGAGAAGGAACTCCTCCTGAGGGAGGTGCACCACAGGGTCAAGAACAACCTCCAGATAATATCAACCCTCCTCATGCTCCAGGCATCCACCACCGGTGACCCGAGGTTAAGGGAACTCTACAGGGACAGCCAGCACAGGATAGATGCCATATCCCTGATACATGAGAAGCTCTACGAGTCAAGGGACCTCTCAAGGGTTAACCTGAGGGACTACCTCAAGACGCTCCTCGCTGACCTACTGGACTCCTATGGAGCAGGCAGTAATGGGGTTGACGTGAAGGTTAAGGTGGATGATGTGAAGCTCAACATTGAAACAGCCATCCCGTGTGGCCTGATAATCAATGAACTGGTGTCCAATTCCCTCAAGTATGCCTTCCCTGATGGTTCAGGTGAGATCACCGTTGAGATCCACAGTACCGGTGAGGGATATGAGATGACTGTTTCGGATAATGGGGTCGGCCTCCCGGAGGACCTTGACCTTGATGGTGGTAGCACACTGGGACTCAGGATCGTCCGGAACCTTGTGGAGCAGATAGATGGGGAACTCAGAATAGAGAGGCCCTCAAGGTTCACAATAAAGTTTGCGGAGGTTGAGTACAGTAGGAGGTTTTAGTTCTGGGGTTACTGGCTTTGAGGTTGAGTAGAGTGGGGATGTTTTAGTTCCTGGGTTCCTGGAGTCCTGTTCGCAGTTACAGGCTTCACATTAAAACTTAATTCCACGTGAAGCTAAGCAGGGATCTGAGGCCTTCAAATCCCGGGAATCATCTGTCAAAGGAGGGTTATTAATTGGCAAGAATTCTGGTTGTTGAGGATGAGGCCATAGTTGCCATGGGTATAAAGCATAAACTCGAAACGATGGGTCACAGGGTCGTGGACACGGTTTCAACAGGGAAGGATGCTATAAGAGTGGTGCGTGAGGAGAAACCGGACCTCGTCCTCATGGACATCGTCCTGAAGGGTGAAATGGATGGTATAGAGGCTGCAAGGAGGATCAGGGACCAGTTCGACATCCCCATAATCTACCTGACAGCCTACGCTGATGAGGAGATGCTGACACGTGCAAAGGTCACGGAGCCCTACGGTTACATAGTGAAGCCCTTCAAGTCATCTGAACTTAACGCCAACATTGAGATGGCCATCTACAGGCACAGATCGGCGCTGAGGGAAAGGGAGCTCATGAAGAAGCAGATAATCTCAGACTTCTATAACTTCATACTCAACGCCATGCCCTCAACTGAAGCCGATGAGGACGCCATCAGGGAACTCCTATCAGCCATCTTCAGGGACAGGATCACACATGAACTCGCCCCAAGATTCGAGGCCCACATGGAGGAGTACCCTGGCGATGACCTCCTCGAGGCCTACCTTGCCTGGGTCGCAGACATATTCGAAAACTTCACTGTGAGGGTGGGCTTCCTGGAGGACGATGAGAACGTCTATGTTGAATTTGAGAACTGCCCCTGGCTTGAAGACGCCAGGAAAAACCCGGGCTTCTGCCTGAACTGTGAAGCCATCCTGAAGTTAAGTTTTGAATGGAGCGGCCTCCCCGGCGAATTCAGGCCCCTTGAACATATTGCAAGGGGGGACGAGAGGTGCCTCTTCAGGTTTGGTGTGAAGTGATCCCAGGGTTATGGGCTGTTAGCCTCTTCTGGAACTGATTCTGCTGGAATCATGATGGATGCATGGATGATAAAATGAGGAGAACCGGTATTGCAAACCTGCCACTTCATGGGGGCCACCCACCGGCCTGGCTCATGAGGAGGATGATTGAACTCTCAGGGGCCATTGCAGAGGTTATAATTGAGGAGTACGGGACCTCAGAGTTCATATCAAGGATGTCTGACCCCTTCTGGTTCCAGGCCTTTTCATGTGTAATAGGCTTTGACTGGCACTCATCCGGGACAACCACCACGACCTGCGGGGCCCTTAAGTCTGCCCTTGACCCCGAGGTCCACGGGATAATGGTTGCAGGCGGGAAGGGAAGGGCCTCCAGCAGGACCCCATCCGAGCTCCAGGATGCAGGAGAACTCTTCGACCTCGACGGGGCAGGACTGGTGTATGCAAGCAGGATATCCGCCAGGGTTGATGGGAACTGCATCCAGGACGGCTTCAACCTCTACCAGCACACATTCCTGGTTGACTCAGACGGTGAATGGGCAGTTATCCAGCAGGGCCTTGACCCCCAGGGGGGCTACGCCAGGAGGTACCACTGGCTCGGCTCAGGGGTTGAGGACTACATGGAGTCACCCCACAGCGGCATATCATCCGAAAGGATCCTCAGTGAGGTCCTTGACATGACATCACCCATCAGCCGCCGGGCCCGTGAGGTGAGCGTTGAACTGGTCTGTGATGGTCCATCCCACATCCGTGGTTATCTGACGGGGCAGAGGACGCTCTTTGACTTCAACGTCCTGGACATGCCAGCCCACCATGAGGTTCTCCCCGTGGACCTCACAGAGAGGGACATGGCCGTCCTGGAGAGGGCCTATGAGATCCAGCCAGGGGACTATGAGGAACTTGTAATGCTGTCAGGGTTCGGGGCCAAGAAGGTCAGGGCCCTTGCCCTTATCGCTGACTTTGTCCATGGTGAGAGGGCAAGCTGGAGGGACCCCGTCAAGTACAGCTACGCCCACGGCGGGAAGGATGGCTACCCCTACCCTGTGGACAGGGAGACCTATGACTCCACAGTTGAATACCTCAGGTCCGCCCTTGAGGATGCTAAAATCGAGAGAAAGGAACGTTTAAGGGCTTTAGAGTCTCTTCAGAGGTTTTTAAGGAATTAAATTCATATTTCATCTATGGCTTTAGAGTCTCTTCAGAGGTTTTTAAGGAATTAAATTCATATTTCATCTATATTTAAGATCATTCTCTTCTGCCTCGGCGGAAGGTTTAACCTGTATCTGAATCATATTGAACACTGGATTCTGAAGATCCATGGATTATCAGCTTCATGACTAAAAAGAGGTGTTATGTTGGTTCAGGGAGTTCTTGTGATATCAAACATGTATCCCAGCAAAAAAGGTAAATCCTTTGGCAGTTTCGTTAAGGTCCACGTAGATGCATTCAGACGGCATACAGACATAGAACAGTTTTTAGTTGCAAACACTGATCAGAGAAAGGGTCTCCCAAGGCTCATCAAAAAGTACGGGGACCTGCTTCTGAGGTCCATCTGGTATTCCATACGTAAACCCTTCGATGTGATCCACGCCCACTACCTGCTCCCCACAGGCCTCATAGGCCTTCTTTGTCACTGGATAAGCGGCAAACCCCTCATAGTGACGGTCCACGGCTCTGATGTAAATAAACTTGCAAGGAAGAATTCACTTCTCTTTAAAATCTCAGGCTACGTCCTCAGAAGGGCCTCGGCAGTCATCACTGTCAGCAGGGACCTCAGGGATAAGGTCGTGGAGGAATTTGGGGTTGATGGGGAGAGGGTGCACATCATCAACATGGGTGTTGATACAGACATCTTCAGGCCACTTGATAGGGATAAATGTCGTGAAAGGCTTGGATTACCATTAAACAGAAGGGTGATCCTCTTTGTTGGAAATATCATACCCTCTAAGGGCGTACATTACCTCATTGAATCCCTCAGGGAAGTGGAGGTTGGTGGTGTTAAATGTATAATCCTCGGGGCCCACGTTGATGAGGAGTATCTTAAAACCCTCAGGGGCATGGCCGAATCCATTAATGCTGATGTTGAATTCTTTGAACCGGTACCCTACAGTGAGGTGGCCATCTGGATGAACGCTGCAGACGTCTTTGTTCTGCCATCCCTTGAGGAGGGCTTTGGGCTTGTTGCACTTGAGGCCCTCGCCTGTGGGACCCCTGTCATTGCAACTGCCACAGGTGGCATCAGGGAATTTGTGATTGACTCTGAGACAGGTTATACTGTCTCCCCTGGTGATTCCAGTGCCATTGCTGATAGGATAAACAGTGTACTTGACCCGGCGAACAGTTCTAAGGTTGATTCCATGAGGAAAAAGGGCATACGGATTGCTAGATCCTTCAGTACCCTTAAACAGATAGAAAGGATACTTGAAATATACAGGAAGGTCGCGTGAAAACTGAAGTTGATTTAAGCTTCCAGATATGAACCATCATAATTATTACTTTTAACCCCAACCAACCCATATAAGTAATACTATTTTATTTTTAGAAATTATTAAATAACAGTGAGAACAATCACCGAACAGGTGATAACTTGGATAACCACTTCTTCCCATTCACAGCCATCATTGGACAGGAACTCCTCAGGAAGGCACTCATCCTGAACGCCATAAACCCGGCAATAGGGGGGGTGCTCATCAGGGGCGATAAGGGGACAGGTAAATCCACTGCGGTGAGGTCACTGAGGGATGTACTCCCTGATAGGAAAATGGTGGAGGGCTGCAGATTCGGATGCGACCCTGACGGAGCAGAGCTCTGCGTGGAGTGCCGCAGGAAACTCGAAAAAGACGGGGCACTGCCATCAAGACATGCCAGGATGGAGATTGTGGACCTCCCTGTATCCGCAACTGAGGACATGGTCGTTGGTTCACTGGACATAAAAAGGGCCCTCAGGGAGGGGATAAAGGCCCTTGAACCGGGCATACTCGCAAGGGCCAACGG
Organism: Methanothermobacter thermautotrophicus; assembly: GCF_014889545.1. Lineage (NCBI taxonomy): Archaea > Methanobacteriati > Methanobacteriota > Methanobacteria > Methanobacteriales > Methanobacteriaceae > Methanothermobacter > Methanothermobacter thermautotrophicus. The sequence goes on from NZ_QKOF01000007.1 coordinate 104,778, forward strand.
TAACATCCTCTACATCGATGAGGTCAACCTCCTCGATGACCACATAGTTAATGTCCTCCTTGATGCAGCAGCCATGGGCGTGAATATCATTGAAAGGGAGGGCATATCCATCCAGCACCCATCAAGGTTCATACTTGCAGGCACCATGAACCCTGAGGAGGGTGACCTCAGACCCCAGATCCTTGACAGATTTGGCCTCAGTGTTGATGTGGAGGCCATAAGGGATCCTGATGAGAGAATAGAGGTCATAAAACGCGCAATGGAGTTCCAGGAGGATCCCAGGGCTTTCCACTCAAGGTTCAGGAGGAAACAGGATGAGCTCAGGGAGAGGATCATCAGGGCAAGGGACCTCCTTGAGAGGGTTGAGCTGGATGATGACCTGCTTGGTCTCATAGTCGAGATAGCAGCAGCCCTCGGGATCAGGACCCACAGGGCAGACATCATAACTGCAAGGACTGCCAGGACACTGGCGGCATTCAATGGCCGAATGAGCGTCAGCAGGGATGATGTGACGGAGGCCGCCCTCCTTGCCATGAAGCACAGACTCAGACAGCTACCATTCCAGAGGCAACAGGAACTCAGCCAGGAGATCATAGAGGACATCATGAATGGCGAATTCGAGGATGAATCAGAGATTGACAGGGAACGAAGGCTTAGGCGTGACCTGAAGATTCCGGATATCAGGGCATCCCTCCAGGGCCAGAGCAGTTCAACGGTAACCGGGAGGAGGGGGAAGTACATCCGCGCCCGTGAGAACCCTGAACCCTCCAGCGTGGCCGTTGATGCAACCATCAGGAAGGCTGCTTCCACCGGAACAGGGACCATAGAACCCGAACACCTCATGGAGAAGGTCAGGGTCGGGAAATCTAGGGCACTCTACATAATCGTCCTTGACACCTCATCATCAATGAGACTTGAGAGGAAGATAAAATTTGCAAAGACGGTCTCATGGCTGCTCCTGAAGGACTCCTATGAAAAGAGGAACAGGATAGCCCTCATAGCCTTCAGGGGATATGAGGCAACCCTGGTGGTTGAGCCCACATCGAATCTTGAGACCGTTGAGGAGGCCCTTGAGGGTCTCAGGTCAGGCGGGAGGACGCCCCTGACACCGGCACTCAAACTGGCAGCTGAGGTTGCATCATCAACTACTGAGGAGGCATCCACAGCCGTTGTAATATCAGACGGTCGCTGCAACGTCTTCATCAACTCCAACCTTGAGGAGGACATGACGATGCTTGAAACTGAACTGAAGAACCTGAACCTTTTATTTGTTAATGCAGAACCCGAGAAGAGGAGCCTGGGGATACTTGAGGACATGGCGTCACGCTTTGGCTCTGAAATCTTCTACCTTGATGATATACTCATCTAGGACATCATGAGGTTCATGAAAAACCATGACCCACATGGAGGTGTGATTGTTGTTTAGATTCAGAGATTTCACAACAGCTGATCTGGCCTTCACAGGCCTCATAATAGCCCTCATGTACATCGTTCAGACGGTGACCATCCTTGGTGTTGCAGCCATAACCCCGGTTGATGCATTCAAGTCAGTTGCATCAGCCTTCTTTGTCTGTATCGTCATAAGCGTCGGCCTTGCAAAGGTGGGGAAGATAGGCACATTCACCATGATAGGCCTTGTTAACGGTATAATCTGCGGACTCATAATGCCAGCATTCCTGCCCCTCCTACCCGCGACCTTCCTGGGAGGCCTTGCAGCGGATCTTGCCGTTGGCGTGGCATATGGCGTCTACTCTTCAAGGAATTCCCTTCTCCTGGGCTGCGGTGTTGATAAGTTCATCGAGACCCTCGTCATCCTCACGGTGCCCTTCCTCTTTGGGTTCTCCAGCTTCATGCTGGCACCGGCACTGATAATAATATCTGCCATAACAGTCTCCGTCCTTGGAATGCTGGGTGCCCTTGTGGGTTATGGTATCATAAATGAGCTCAGAAGGGCCGGCGCCCTGGATTAATGTCTCATGGAGGTCTTTCATTGGACCTTAAGGCCGTGTTCTCACCATTCACATCAACCCCGGAGGGGTTCCTTGTGGAGGTAAACCCCCTCTCAAAGCTCACTGTGGTGGTATCTGCCACGCTCCTGTCTGCATTCCTATCAGACCTGACCCCCCTGATAATCATGGGAGTCATTTTCACTGCACTGATAGCCCATTCAGGGTCCCTGAGGTTTGCAGCCCCGTTCCTCTCATTCATCATCCTTTTCTGGCTGGTTTCCATTGCCATCATCATGGTGCTGTCAGGTGCCCCCCACACCATTGGATTTCTGAGCCTCTTCTTCGCCCGTTTCTTCATAATATCAGCGGCCGGACTATCCTTTGCCTTCACGACCGATCCTCAGAAGCTTGCAGAGTCCCTCAGGTCAGTCAGAATCCCCGGGGAGATAGTTTTCACACTCACAGTCGCCCTCAGATACATACCGGCCCTTGCAGTGGAGGCCTCCTCTATATGGGACTCCCTCAAACTCAGGACCAGTCTTTCAGGATCTTCCATCATCAGAAGGCCTTCCCTCCTCTACAGGGGACTCATAATACCCCTGATAATAAGGACTGTGAAGATTTCAGATGAGGTGGCCATCGCTGCAGAGACCAGGGGCTTTAACCCTCGCGAAGGTCCCGGGGGGATTCTAATGTTCAGCGGGAGGGATCTCACCTTCTTAGCATTCTTCACTGTTATCTTCGCATCCCTCGCGATAATGGATGGGGCGGTGGTCTGATTGGACGCCATCCTCCTTGATGATGTGAGCTACAGGTACCCCAATCAGGACCGGCTGGCCCTCCGGGATGTCAGCTTAAGGGTTAAAAGAGGTGAATCTGTCTTCATCACAGGAAGAAGTGGGAGTGGAAAATCAACCCTTGCAAGGGCAGTAACTGCGGTGATACCCTCCATGATGGGAGGGGAGATTGATGGAACAGTAAGGGTGATGGGCAGGGATACCGGCTCCCTCACCCCAGGGGACCTTGCAGCGGATGTTGGATACGTCTTCCAGAATCCAGAGTCCCAGTTCTTCACATTGAATGTTAATTCAGAGGTATCCCTGGGGCCAGATGCCCTCCAGCTGGATAAACGCGAGGAACGCGTGGAGGATGCGCTCCGGAGGGTTGGTATGGAGCATAGGAGGTATGAAAGCGTTTTCAACCTCTCAGAGGGTGAGAAGCAGAGGGTTGCAATAGCATCACAGCTCTCCATGTCCCCTGAAATCCTCCTCATGGATGAGCCCACATCCAACCTGGATCAGGGATCCACCGATGACCTTTTCAGCATCCTCAAAAATCTCAGGGATAAAACACTGATCCTGATTGACCACAGAACCTACAGGGTCCCCGATATCTTTGACAGGGTGGTGGTGATGGATGGGGGTGAAATAGTCGAGGAGACAGACTCTGATGACCTCCTGGACCCTGATTTCAGGAAAAAATATGGTCTGAGGTCTCCATCTCCAGGTTTCAATCAGAGGTCCTGTGGAGGGCGCGGTCTGAGGCCCTCCTCTCAGGTTTCCACCCATACTGAAACGAAACAGGACCCGGTACTGAGGGTAATGAACATCTCCCACACTCAGGGAGACTTCAGAATCGATGGTGTTAACCTGGATCTCTGGAGGGGTGAGGTCCTTGGATTGACAGGCCCGAATGGTTCTGGAAAGACGACCCTTGCAAGGTTGATCGCTGGCCTAATAAAGCCGGAGACGGGTGAGATCAGGGTTGAGGGCACCGCCGGTCTTGTGATGCAGGACCCGGACCATCAGCTGTTCATGGATACTGTGAAGAGGGAGATAACCTTCGGTCTGGATGATTACTCTTATGGGGATGTTGAGGAACTCCTTGAGACCATGAAGCTCCATAGGCTGGTGGAGAGACACCCCCATTCACTCAGCGGCGGTGAAAAGCAGAGAACACTCATATCCGTTTATCTCTTCAGAAAACCTGATGTTCTGATAATGGATGAGCCAACGACTGGTATGGACCTTGATAACATGAAAAGACTTGCAGGATGGATAGATAAGCTTAAGGGGATGGGGGTGGCTGTGATGGTCATCTCCCATGACATGGAGTTCCTTCAGATGGTTGCAGACCGGACGATCATGATGGATAATGGCGCCCTGGTCCTCCAGGACCATGAAGTAGCGGGCACTGATTCAGTATCAGGATGTTTGAGGTGACTGATAATGAAACTGGTATTCACTGTGGTGTTGGGTGGTGGTTACTGATGAAGAGGATACTTGTTGTTGCCGCTGTGGTGTTGGGTGGTGGTTACTGATGAAGAGGATACTTGCTGTTACAACCATGAACAACACGGCCTCACTGAAGGAGGCTCTGACACGGATAAGGGAGGAACATGGGGACATTGTAAGCATAAAGAAGGTCTATCTTGAGAAATATGAGGACCCGCGTGTTCCCCTGGATGAGGTGGCCGAATACGTCGATGAATCCGACATAATACTCGTGGATATAAGGGGCAACGAGAGGATAGGGAGGGAACTTCCAGGCATCCTCAGGGGCAGGGATAAGATCGTCATATCCCTGGTGTGGGGGAGCAACCACATACTCTCCCTGACATCCATGGGCAAACTTCATCTGGGCGAACTCACTGCAAGGGCGCCCTCAAGGATAGATTCACTTGTAAGAAACAGGGACATCGATGCCATAATCGAACTGCACGGTTCAGATGAGATCAGGGATGACCTTGAGAGATGGTTCCAGGCCATGGACTACTATGGGGCCGGCGACCCCGAGAACCTCATGAACCTCATACTCTTCCTCCTGGACAGCTACACAGACCTGGAGGTCCCCTTCAGTGACCCGGTGGAGATGCCACCCTACGGACTCTACCTCCCCTTCAGGGGCTTCTACAGGGACCTCGAGTCCTACAGGAGGGCCTCAAACTTCGACCCGGAGCTTCCAACAGTCGGCATGCTCTTCTACTCAGGGATGCACTTCGATGATACGAGGCCCCTGGTGGAGGAACTCTACAGTCGCCTCCATGGAAGGGCTAACTGTACCGTGGTCTTCTCAGACGTTGAAAACAACCTGAAGGCCATCGAGGAGTACCTGGGGGACATGGACCTCTTTGTCAACATGCAGTACTTCCAGCTGAACCGGGGACCCCTCGGCGGTGACCCTGAGGCCACCAGGAAGCTCCTCAGGAGGATAGGCGCCCCATACCTCATCTGTCTGAGGGGCTATGAAACGGACCTCGACGAATGGGAGGCAGGTGGTGACGGCCTCAACCCCATGGAGATAGTTCTTGGCATAACACTCCCTGAACTTGACGGAGGATTTGAACCGGTATTCACGGCGGGCATGAGGACCATGGATGACCCTGAACTCGGGGAGGTCAGGGTTGTTGACGTGGTACCCGAGCGCATGGACAGATTCGCTGCAAGGATACTCAACTGGCTGAAGCTCAAGAAAATGGAGAACCATGAGAAGAGGATAGGGATAATACTCTACGATTACCCGCCAGGGGAGGCTAACCTTGGAAGTGCAGGCTACCTCGACGTTTTTGAAAGCCTGGAGGTCTTCCTTGGAAGGCTGAAGGAGAGGGGCTACAGTGTCAGGATGCCAGATGAACCCATCAAGGATATTCTCATGAGGGAGGGACTCATCAACAGTCCAAATTACCATGAATACGGCGGCCACAGGATCCCCCTCAGTGATTACCTGGAATTTTTCAGTCGTCTGCTAGAGAGGATCCAGGAAGATGTGGTTGCAGGGTGGGGTGAACCACCCGGGGAGCTGATGGTTGATGGTGATGATATCATAGTCCCTGTGACTGAACTGGGCTCGGTTTACATCTGCATACAGCCATCCCGTGGCATCATGGAGGCCGGCGGCTACCACAGCAGGGATACTCCACCCCACCACCAGTACCTGGCATTCTACGCATACCTGAACTCACTGGGACTCGATGCCATCATCCACTTCGGAATGCATGGGACCCTGGAGTTCCTCCCTGGAAGGGAGACGGCCCTTGGGGGTGATTGTTACCCTGATCTCCTCCTGGGGGAGCTCCCAAACATATACCTCTACTGGGCGGGTAACACCTCAGAGTCAACCATAGCAAGAAGAAGGACCTACGCCCTCCCGGTGGCACATGCATCACCACCCGTGAGGCACTCTGACCTCTACGGTGACTACCAGGTACTGGAGGAACTCATAGACCAGTGGCATGGTGACCCTGATGAGGGACTGAGGGATGAGATAATGGAGAGGGCCTCCCAGCTTAACCTGAGGGGGGATATCCCTGAGATTGAGGCCGAACTCTTCAGGATGAAAAGGCGCCTGATACCAAGGGGCCTCCACATAATGGACTCGGAGTGGAGCCATGATGACATGGTCAGCTACCTCCTCGGCGTCCTAAGGTTTGACAGGGAATACCCATCAATCCATTCAATGGTTGCAGAGAAACTTGGACTGGACTACAGGGATTCAAGGGATACATCCACTGGATGGGAGATTGAGAGCCGTGCAGCTGAGGTCCTGAGGAGGATAATCACGGGCGAACCCGTAGACCTCCCGGTGGACTACGTTGAATGGGTCCATAGGCTATCTGAACGTTGCGACTTCAGGGGTGAAAGCAGGGGCCTCCTCGAGGCACTTGAGGGAAGGTATCTGAACCCCTCCAGGGGTGGGGACCCTGTCAGGGACCCTGAGGTGTACCCCACCGGCTACTCGATGCACGCCTTTGACCCCATGAAGATACCCTCACCCCTGGCTGAATCAAGGGGAAGGACTGCAGCCAGGATGCTCCTGGAGGACTACCTTGAGGAGAATGGAAGGTACCCTGAGACCGTTGCAGTGGTTCTATGGGGATTCGAAACCCTTAAGACGGGTGGAGATACGATCTCAATGATCCTGGAGCTCCTGGGGGTGCGCATAGACCGCAAGTACGGGCCATGGGCGAAGAACATAGATGTCATACCCATCCAGGAGCTTGGAAGACCCAGGGTTGACGTCCTGGTTAACATATGTGGCATATTCAGGGACACCCTCGGATCCCAGATTGAGATACTCAACAGGGCATTCAAGACCGTCGCAGCTCTTGATGAGGACCCAGGGGATAACTACATCATCAAGCACAACCTCGAGGATGGGGGGGCGAAGCTTCCCCCAAGAATATTCGGGCCTGGACCATCAGAGTATGCAAGCACACTCCCTGACATCATAGGAGGCAGTGCATGGGATCATGAGGATGAACTGGCAGCTGCCTACATTGAGGAGATGTGCCACGCCTATCTCCCTGATGGTGTGAGAGAATCCCCTGATGAATTCAGGAGGAACCTCCAGCGGGTCGACCTCGTTGCCCAGGAGAGGGATAACGTTGAGTATGAGGTGACAGACCTTGATCACTACTACGAGTTCATGGGGGGCCTCACCTCCTCGGTGCAGAGCCTGGGCGGGTCCTGCAGTATCCGGGTCGTGGATTCAACTGAGGATGAAATCTACGTTGAGGGCCTCGATGAGGTTATAGGTAGGGCTGCGAGGTGCAGAATCCTCAACCCGGCATGGCTGGATGGAATGCTTGCCCATGACCACCATGGTGCCAAGAACATCAAGGACCGGGTGGAGCACCTCCTGGGGTTCTCAGCCACCACGGGTGCTGTGGATAACTGGGTCTATGATGATGTTGCAGAGACCCTCATCCTTGATGATGAGATGAGGAGGAGGATCTCAGAGAACAACCCCTATGCGGCTCTGAGGATGGGCGAGATACTCCTTGAGACGGCTGAGAGGGGCTACTGGGATGCCCCCGATGAGACCCTTAACAGGATAAGGGAGGTCCTCCTTGGCCTTGAATATGAGCTTGAGTAGCTTCATGGCCATCAGAGCAGAAGGAACTGACGCATTCCCTGGATATGGGCTCCGGGAGGGCCCTGTCACTGGATGTGAAGTTTCCACCCCATGGAGATGATGGTTTTGTAGCTGAAGATGAACCCTGAAGGGGCACAGAACAGGGCATCAGTGCACATATAATCAACCCAAAGGGTTCACAATTCATATTTAACTTCCTTCAATAAAAAATTTAATATAATATGAAGAATTAATATAACATCCATGCCATCTGCCCTTGTTGTTGAGGACGAGGCTGTAACCTCACTTGAACTTGTAAGTCTCCTGGAATCCTGGGGATATGAGGCAGTCAGTGTTAAAACAGGGGAGGATGCCATTGAAACCGCGATCCGGATGAAACCGGACGTCATCCTCATGGACATAGTCCTTCCATCAGATATTGATGGTGTCACAGCAGCAGGGGCCATAAAGGAGAGGATGGACGTACCACTGATTTTCATCACAGCCTACTCCAGCCGGGATATCTTTGAGAGGGCTGCGAAGGTTGAACCTGAGGCCTACCTCCTAAAGCCCTTCAACTCCAGGGAACTCGGATACGCCATGGAACTCGCCATCTACAAGAACAGGATGCAGAGCCTACTCTCCCATACCAGCAGGAGGTACCAGGAGATACTGGACACAACATCTGAGGGTGTATGTGTCTTCGGTGCTGATGGAACCATACAGTACTGCAATGATAGGATGGCGGATTTCCTATCCATGCGAAGGGATGAAATAACCGGGAGGAAGATATTTGATTTTATAGACCCCCATGACAGGGATACCATGGAGCAGATCCTTGAATCATGCAGGAGGGGTTTAGCGGGTGAACATGAGCTCCGCTTCAGGACGGATGAGGGGACGAGGTGGATGATACTCTCAGGCCACCCCCTCATTGAATCCTCCGGCTTCAGGGGAGGATTCTGCATGTTCAGGGACATAACACCCCAGAAGATGCTTGAGAGGAGGCTCCGGAGGAACAACAGGTGCCTTAAACTCCTTAGCAGAATCAACCGCGAAGCCGCCATCTCAACCCGGCCCCTGAACCTGATGGAGAGGGTTTCCAGCATCCTCAGGGAGGCAGGATACTCCCATGCATCCTTCAAGAGAGATGACGGAACTGTTATTGCAGGGGATGCCGGGAAAACAGAGTCACCACCCCGGCCAGGCATCAAAAAAGGGGAAGATGCCTCAACCGCGGTAATTGAACTTGAAGATTGCAGGACACCCCGCTACCTTGTGGTCTCAGCCCCCAGGGAGATTGATGATGAGGAACTCGGCTTCCTGAGGGAGATTGCATCCAGCACAGTAGGGGCCCTCAGGAGGATGGACTCAGAGAGGCGGATGGATGATATTTCCTCAAGGTACCGGGAACTCTTTGAGAATGCCGGTGATGCGATATTCCTCATGAAGGATTCCAGGATAATCGAATGCAACACCAGGACCCTTGAACTCTTCAATGGAGATGAGGAGGACATAGTGGGCAGGAAACCATGGGAGCTCTCACCTGAGCACCAGCCCAGGGGCAAATCCCCAGAGATGGCCCGTAGACTTATTGATAGGGCCATGGCTGGTGAAAAATGTGAATTCACCTGGATCCACAGAAAGATAACCGGTGAGACATTCCCGGCAAGGGTCACCCTCAACAGGTCAGGCGACATCCTAATGGCCACCGTGAAGGATATGACAGAACTCTACAGGGCCCACAGGAGGTTAAAGGCGGAGCACAGGAAATTCAGGGATCTCCTGGAGTCCATACCCGACCCGACATTCGCCCTTGATACAAGGGGGAGGGTGATAGCCTGGAACCGTGAGATGGAGAGACTCACCGGTGTGAAGAAGGAGGAGATCCTTGGAAGGGATGAGCAGGCCTATGCAATCCCATTCTATGGCAGGAGAACACCTGGCCTCCTTGAATTCATACTGAACCCCAGTGAGGCTCCCCCAAGGTACCGTAACATCAGGAGGGATGGTGATGCAATCTACGCGGAGGTCCATGTTGAGCACATGGGCAGGCACTTCCAGCTCAAGGCATCACCCATCTATGACGTGGATGATAGAACCGTGGGGGCCATAGAGATACTGAGGGACGTTACAGATTACATTGAAACCAAGGAGAAACTCAGAATATCAAAGAACCGCTACAAGGCAATATTTGAGAACAGGGCCACCCCGACGGCGATTACAGACACTGACTGGAATATCACCGGGACAAACAGGGTATTCAGGGAACTCTTCGGTGTTGATGATGGCTTCAATTTAAGGGACCTGGTGGACCGGGATGACCTTCAGAAACTTGAAGAACTCCAGGACTCAAGGAGGGTACTGGTGAGGATGAGGGGTGTGAGGGGAAAGCTCCATGTGATGGTCCACAGGGGTGATCTTCCAGATTCAGGGCAGATAGTCCTGAGCTTCAACGACATAACAAAACTCAAGGAGTCCCAGAGGAAACTGAGGGATGAACTTCGCGTTAGGAGGGTCCTGACTGAGATCTACCCGCATGCGGTCTCAGCAGACGTTCTGGAGGAATTTACAGAGTACATACTAAGCGCTGCATGTGAACTCACAGGTGCAGATGGGGGGATCATAAGGCTCAGGAATGGGGATACAGTAACCATCTCAGAAAATTTAGAGTCCATCGAAGAACTCCCAGAACACGATGGACTCTCAGATGATGGTAAAATGATCCACATAACCTCATCATCTGCAGATATGAGCTCAGAGTTCATACTCACAGGTAAATTCAGCAAAGCTGATCTGAGGGCTTTAAGACACATCTCACAGTACTATATGCTTGCTGTGAAGCAGATAAACTACAGGAACAGGATGAAGGAGCACCGCAACCACCTGAGGCTCATAAACATCATACTCAAGTCGACTGATACAGACGACCCTGAGGCATTCCTTGAGGGAGTCCTTGATGCTGTAAGCAGGTGCCCTGAATTCAATGGAGCATCAGCATACCTTGAGCCAGATTTAAAGATTGATAGGGGATTGAGGGCCCCTGACAGCATTCCGGAAACAGAGGGTATCAGCGTGGATGGAGAAATCATTGAGATACCCCTCAGAGCAAATGAAATAAGGGGTGTCTTGCGGCTCAGGGCAGCAGAGAGGGGTGTCACAGAAAAAACCGAGTTTCTTGAGATACTCAGGAGAGAAATATCCGATGGAATGCAGAGGATAACCATGCACAATCAGCTCAGGGAATCCCTCAATGAGAAGGAGGTCCTTCTGAGGGAGGTGCACCACCGGGTCAAGAACAACCTCCAGATAGTGGTAAGTCTACTTTCACTCCAGACAGCCTACACAGACAACCAGGAGACCCTGGATGTCCTCAGGGATAGCCAGTTGAGGGTCCGCGCCATGGCGGTTGCCCATGAGAAGATATACAGGTCAAGCAGTCTGTCCATGATAAACATCGGGGAATACCTCAGGGCGATCGCAGAGGAGATGATCACCCTCCAGTCCGGTGGGGGTCTCCTGGTGGATCTTAATGTCCAGTACGACGATATAATGGCCGGGATGGACAGGTGCATCCCCCTGGGCCTTGTGACCAATGAGATCATCTCTAATTCAATTAAGCACGCCTTCACCGGGGATCGGGGCAGGATAAGGATATCACTCAAAAGGGAGGATGATCGGGGCGTCCTTGAAATATCAGATAACGGAAGGGGGCTCCCTGAGGACTTCAACATTGATGAACTATCATCACTGGGAATGCAGCTCGTATCTAACCTTGTGATGCAGATTGGGGGTGAACTGGAATACGGGAACAGGGAGGGCGCCTTCTTCAGGATTACCTTCCCCCTTGAATGAACTATTCAACCCTTCCAGCGCCCCTGAGCATCAGGGATCTTTCTATCCTGGCTATGAAGTACTTCATCCTCAGGATCTTATCCGGGCTTGTGGATACCCCGTCAACACCCATCTCAACAAGTCTCCTGACGAGCATGTAACTGGTTGCAGCGTATCCAGCGGCGTAGACATCCACACCAGCCCCATGACAGGCGGCTATAACATTCTTCACAAGTCCAAGCACTGCAGGGTGTGAGAGGTTAAAGAGGCCGGCCACGCGGGTGCTTCTGCGGTCAGCTGCAAGGCTGCACATTGTGAGGTCACTCAGTCCGAGGGATATGAAATCAGCGCCGGCCTCCAGGAGTTCATCTATCTGGAGGGCCACCGATGGTGTCTCCACTGATGCCCCGACCATTATATCCCTATGGGGTGTGACCCCTGACTCCTCCAGGAGTTTAACTGCACTCACGTACTCCTCCACGTCCCTGAGAAAGGGGAACTTAAGCTGGAGGTTACTGTAACCCGAGTCCAGGAGGTTCCCGAGGGCCTCGAATTCGGCCATCAGTACCTCAGACTCCTTCAGGTCCCTTGTTATGGCCCGTATCCCGAGGAAGGGGTTCCTCTCACGGGCTTCGAAGGAGCCCCTGAGATGTGTGAGTTCATCCGCGGGGATATCGAAGGTCCTGAAGATGACGGGTTTAGGGTAGAAGGCTTCCAGCACCTCCCTGAGTCCCATCTCAAGGACCCCCGCCAGTTTTCCCTCTTTCAGGAGGAGGTGGGGGTGTTTCCCTGTCTCTATGACCATATTCTCTATCCTCACCGAGCCCACACCATCTGCGAATTCAGCCACCCTCGGTGCCAGCCAGGGAAAGTTTAGGTTTACCATGACATCCGTGGCTGTCTCATGGAAACCGGGGGTATCATCAGCCTCCACCCAGTCCATTACTCCACGGTAGATCCCCCCTGTCTTTCCATCAACGGTTACTATCATACCGTCACGGAGGACCTCGGTGGCAACCTCTGTTCCAAGTACACAGGGTATTCCAAGCTCCCGGAGGGTTATGGCCGCGTGACTTGTGAGGCCGCCGTAGTTTGCTATGACAGCGCCTGCCCTCCGGATCTCTGGTAGCATGTCCCTGGATATCTTCCTGAAGACCGCCACCTCACCCCATTCAAGGTTCCTGGCATCCTCCAGCTTCCTTATCAGGCGGACCCTTCCACTGCTCCTGCCTGCACCCGCACCAATACCCCTCAGAATCTGCATGTATACATATCTGTCCTATCACAGTAAAATAATATCTTCAGTATGGGTGAGCCCACCCCATTTTTTATCGGTTCACCTGGTTAATTAAAAAGTTGATAATATCTGCAGCTGCTGATGACGAGGGTCTGAGGTCATGGAATACCTCTTTAACTGGGTGCACCATTTAAATGTTTCGGTCCCTTTTACTTCATCTACCGCCTTTTTTATTGTTTTGATGGTTTCTGGAAGTTTATTTGTTGTTTATGGGTACTCAGGAGTGTTTTCCCGGGTTTTTGGAGTATTTTGTGCCTTTGTTTCATTTTTTATCTGTTCTCCTTCTCACGTTACTTTTTATTATATAGTGAGGAAACAAAACTTTTCGAGGTGATTGGAATGGTTGTGTACATTGTGACAAGGCATGATGGTACGGTTCACTGGATTAAGTCTATGCTAGCTGATGATGTGCTCGTCTTACCTCATTTAGAAAGACTGTGTGGTGAAGTACATGGAAATAAATGACTATGAAATTCTGGAGTCTGAACCTGAGAGGTCCCATGGTGGACAGGATCTGGCTGACGGTATCTACAGGGTCTCTGATCTTGGTGAGGAAGAGACTGATATGCTGGTTGAATTTGTTGATAAACCAGAATATCATTACCTCTTTGATAGTGAGGCCATCAATGAGGCCTGGGCAAGATTTGCAGAGGACTTCTATGATACAAACAGGGAGCTGCTCTGTGATACCGTGATAGGGTACCTCATTGATGGGGCCCCTGAATTCATAGGGGGCTATTTCAAGAGACTTTACAGGGATAACCAGAAATACATTAAATCCAGATTCGGGTACGATGAAGACCTCATTGCCCTTATTGATTTCAACCCTGAGGACCTGAATGTTAATTTTGATCTGCCTGAGGAACTGGATCTGCACAGCTTCAGGGTATCCTTCAGTACCCGAATATTATGCCCTGCTGAAGAGTACATCACTGATCTGATGGTTGAGGTTTCTGATTATCTTGATTCATCCTGGAAGATCTACATCTTCGAGATACGGGGCGGAGAACTTGTTAAGGTATACCTGAATAGGGAGTTTTTCCATGGGGACGTGGATAGTGATCTAATAATATGAATGCATGCCATTGGCTGCAATGGGCTCATAGCGGGCCCTGATGGTTATCTGATAATTTATTTTAATGGATATGATGATTTTGAGGTGAAAATATGATGGACCTATCAGAGCGCAGCATATTAGAGAAACTGGATGAAATAAAGAACCCCTTAGACATGAACAGGAGAATAAGAAAGATCTGCAGCACAGATGTGGGACGGGAAGAGGCACTCAGAATGTCTTATTTCTTTGATTGTGTTGATCGTGAGGTCAAGGTGGATATCCTGAAGTACACCTTTGATTTCCTCTGCCGGCTGGCACCCGATGAGACAGCCTCATATTACATATCAAAGGCAAGAGATCACATGTTTGAAATTTACCAGATAGAATGATTCTCTGGCGCGGAAAAAACGCAGATAAATGGAGGTGTTACAGAATAAGAAGTGGTTGCCAGTATATTCCGGATCTCTAACTTCTATATATTAGATCATCATGATCTGGTTGAAAAGCCTCTCATTCAGATTTTCTGGAGGATATGGCTTCAAGGAAACTTAAAATATACTCTGAATAGAGGTCGAAGTCTTCAAGGCGGTTTGCAAGGACCTCTGCAATTATGGCAGGGTCAACATCTGTATACATGTGGACAAGAATGTTTCTCAGACCAGCAGCTTCAGAGAATCGCTCTGCAAATTCATGCGGAAGTATTCTGTGCTTTTCAAGGATCTCAATGATGTCTCTGTAGGTCTCGGGCTTTTCAAGATCCTCCATTGAGATAATAATCTCCCCAGTATCCAGAGCAGATTCAATGGCGAGCTGGAGGTTTCTTTCAATTGCAGATCTCAGGAGGTAGTCCTCTGAAAGTTCTTTTTCTGATGCCCTGTGCTCTTTAAGGAACTCAACATAGGAGTTCATGATCTTTATTCTATTAGCGACCCTCTCAATATCATTCATGGCTGTCATCTCTCCTTTCAATGTACCTGGATACCCATCTCCTGTCATAGTATCTTCTATCCAGGTACCTTGAGAGTATGTAGTGTTCAAAGTCAACCTTCACGGACTTATTTTCAATTAAAGGCTTTCTAGACTTTATTATTTCATAATTAAGATTTACAGGAGCATCATTCATTATTACAAGGTCAATCCTGTCAGATTTGAGTAGAGATGTAAGTTCTGATATTAATTCAAGTTTCACTTCGGACCTTTCAACCCTATCCAGATCATCATCAAGGAGTACTCCGATGTCAATGTCACTTAGAGGTCCTCCACTTTCAGATGCCATCGAACCGAACAGGTAAGCCATCTTAACCTGAGCCTTATCTTTAAAGTAGCGCCTCAGCATCTCCATGACATCTTTCATATGATTCCATATAAGGCCGATGCCATATACAATTTTCGTCGTGAGCACCTAGATAGGACTCTGCACATGTAATCGGATGGAATGGCTTTTAATTAGATGATATGGCTCTTTTCTCTATTTAAGAGGGTTTTCGTGGAGGAATGTAAACCTCTATCTGCATTCAGTTACCAAAAAAAGTAGAACTGGAGGATTCAGTAGTCAATGTAGTCGAAGCGGCTCTCAAGTATCATGACCAGCGCAAAGCCAGTGATGGCTATTACAGCCGATATTATGATGGATGAGGTATCAACAATTGATATCTTGTTGTAGGGCAGCCTGAGGGTGCCTATCATGAGACCCACAAGGAATGACATGGTGACGGCCTCATGGTTCCTGAGGAGGTAGTCCAGGACCCTGGAGAAGCTCATTATACCGAGGGCTGCACCTGCAATGAAGGTCACAATTTCAACTATGGCCAGCCTGTTAAGAACCCCGAGCATGTACTCGTACTGGTTCAGTAGAAGGAGAAGGAAGGCACCGGATATACCTGGCAGTATCATGGCGCATATCGCCACAAATCCTGATATGAATACAACCGGGAGTGTATGGTTTGCCTGTATGGGGTTAAGGCCAACAAAGATGTAGGCGAATATCAGACCCGCTGCACCGGATGCAATGTTCTTAACTGAAAACCCGTCGATCTTCTGGTAGACTACGTATGCTGATGCCAGTATGAGGCCTGAGAAGAAGGCGTAGGTGTAGGCTACGTAGGTTGTTATGAAGAACAGTATGACCTTGGACAGTGTCAGTATGGCGAATGCTATACCTGTGAGGAGAGGTATGAAGAGTTCAAAGTCAACCTCCTCCCTTATGGATTTCCTTGTAGCTGCCAGGTCACCCTTAAGGAGGGGCCTTATGAATCCGAACTTTATGCTGCTTATGGCATGCACCAGCCTCTCATATATGCCTGTTATAAGTGCTATGGTTCCTCCTGAGATTCCGGGCATCACGTCTGCGCTTCCCATGAAAAGTCCGCGAAGAATATTGCCAGAAAACCCTTAAATTTCTCATAGTAATCCATCAGAATCCTCCATACATGGAATTGAAGAAGATATTTATGTCCTTCATGCATATAAAGTTGCGGTGCTCTGGGTGTTAATTGAGCTACCAGACCTCTGAGGCGTGGTTCCTGAGAACATCAACTATCATGTTCACCTTGCCCTCACCGAGCATGAGGCGGCTCCTTGATATGTGTTCCGGGATCTGGCAGGGCTTCATTATCATGCAGTATTCGTCGTCCTCCATGATGGTGCAGGAGCTGTTGATGAATGCAACGATGGCGTTGACCCATGATACATAGATCTCCTCTGATTCAAGGAACTCCTTGAGTGTGGCGGCATTTCTCTTTGCCTGGGTGGATGGTGACCTTATCTCCTCCTTCCTGAGATCATCGTCCAGGAACCAGCGATCACCCCTAACTATATATTTTCCTGAGTAGGACTTGGTCTCAATCACATAGACCCCTGTGGGCCCCACAACAATGTGATCGATGTTTCCGTGGGCACCTGGAAGGTGAACGTCGTTGAAGATGTGGTATCCCTGGGGGAGCCGTCGGAGGCAGCTGGCAACTATGAGTTCCCCGACATGACCCTTCTTCCAGCCCCTACCCCTCATCTCACTCATCTTCATGATTGGAAGGGAGATTATAATGATCATGGGCCCTGTGATGATCAGGAGGAAGGCCCAGGCGATATTCTTCATGCTAAGAAGTAATCCGGATGCGAATATCAGGGCCCCGGCAGGGAGTGTCCAGTGCACTGCCCTTGAGAGCCTCCAGTACCTTTCAGCCTTCCTCTCTGCATGGGTCTTCCTGAAGGATTCCGGTACATTTTTTGTCAGGTTACGGTATTCATGGAGGCTGTTAACGTAAAGTAAAGGTGAACCGCACTCGTCGCACATGTAAAATACCCAGAATTCCTCTTCAGAGTTTATCTGCCAGTAGTGGTTACAGTTCTCACATATGAGGTAGGCCATGGTATCACTTAAAAAGATGTTTCCCCTTTAACCTATGGGGTGAGTTTATTATATCCTTTTTCCTTGCGGAGCTCTTTTGTGCGTGGATAACAATATGACCGGGACATGATAGGGTATGGATCGCAACATTTGGTCCTTATATGCAGAGTGTATCACGGGCGCGCCTCAGCCACATGATATCTGTTACGTGCATATTCACCCTTTGTTCCATTCCACATATACTAGGGTTTTGTTTTTCTTTAGCAATACTGCAGTCCTTCTTTAAACAGGGTTTTGCAGTATAACTGTAGCTCATATCTGGATTGGGGTTCATTTCTAAAGTTTTATAAGTTCCGTGGACAAAGTTTATGTAAGGGGGTATAATCTTATGGCTGGAAGGAGACCCGGAGGAGGACTTAAAACCATGGACCCTGTTGTTGTCAGACTCTACTCTGATGAAATCGAGGCCCTTAAAAGAAAAGTCCCGCCCAAGACAAGTATGAGTGCCTATATCCGAAAAATAATTCTTGATCACCTGAAGGAGGATAATCTTCTTGAATGAGATCAATATACTGTTATGTTCATAATTTCATATGGATACCTGCTATCGGCAGTATCTAACCAGGTAATGACTTCCAGTAATGGCCTTCTATATCATGGGGAGTATCAACCCACTGCTTATTAAATTACAGTCTCCAGGGTGGCATCCATGCCCTCTTCGATTCTTTCATTTTATTGAGACTGAAATTTGCGCTGGAATGGAGTAGTTAAACCATCCAGTATATATATTAATGGTGATTTACACCCATCTGATGCCATTTTAATTTTTATGAAAAATCCGGGATAACCTTCGTTAAACGTCACTATTACGAAGGTTCCATCTGGAAGCCTATCCTGAACTCTGTACCGTGATCACGTCTGATGTTGAGGGTTCCATCCAGCTGCTGGGTGAGTATCCTCACCAGCATAAGACCCAGGGTATCGGTGCCCTCAGGGTCAATATCCTCAGGTAAACCAACACCATCATCAGCCACCACCAGCACAGCCCTGCCATCCTCCACCTTGATACTCACTGCAATGGTTCCGGTGCCATCAGGGAAGGCGTACTTGACGCTGTTTGTCACGAGCTCATTTATCATGAGCCCCAGCGGTATCGCGGTGTCAATATCCGGTTTAATATCATCAACCTCAATCACGGTCCTTACCCCTGCACCATAGGAGATGACTATATCATTCACCAGCCGCTCCACGTACTCCCTGAAATTGATCCTGGCCAGTGACTCCGACTGGTAGAGGTGCTCATGTATCATTGCCATCACCTTTATACGGCCCTGACTCTCCTTCAGCACATCAAGGACCTCATCATCCCCCACCCTGAGGCCCTGGAGGTTCAGGAGACTGGATACTATCTGGAGGTTGTTCTTGACCCGGTGGTGCACCTCCCTCAGAAGGACCTCCTTCTCCCTCAGGGATCTCTCGATCTCCGTGATATCCGCCATGGAGGCCACGCTCCTCATGGTACCCGGAATCATATCCACGGTCATCTGCATGTGCCTGACATCACCATGACGGTTACGGAACCGGAAGGTGTACCTCCTCGGTGCAAGGCCCGGGTCCCTCCTTCGAAGGTAATGATACCTCTTCATCCTTTCAAGGTCCTCGTCCACCACGAACTCGGTCCAGCTCTTCTTCCCCTCTATCTCATCCCTTGAATAGCCGCTCAGCCTCTCAAATTCCCGGTTGGCCAGGATTATGGTGGTGTCCTCATCCACTATGGTGGTCGCAGTCCCTGTGGTCTCAAATATGGTCCTGTAGAGTTTCTCCTTTTCCATGAGTTCCTCTTCAAGCTGTTTCTCCCTTGTGAGGTCCTCATAGACTGTCACCACCTCACCTGAGGATAATCTGTACACGAAGTTATCCCTCCATCCACTTATTCTCTCGTCACTGTACCGGGCGGTTGGAAAGTGCTCAGGATTTCCCGTCACGTAGACCCTCCTCATGACCTCAAGGAGTCCGAAATCATCCACACCTGGAAATACCTCGGTAACCCTTCTTCCAAGGACGTCATCCCTCTTAACACCCTCAACTTCCTCAGCGGCACTGTTGAGGTCCCTTAAAATGAAGTCCTCCCCATCATCCACGGCCTCGTAGACCGCGACGCAGGTGTTGATGTTTTCAAAGAGTTCCCTGTATCGTTCCCCCTCCAGGACAAGTCTATCTATGATAAACTCCATGCACTCCCTGATTTCCTCCCCTCCCGGGGGTTTCCCCAGGCATCCGTGGGGGCAGGTTACGACGACGTCCTCATCAAAGTCCAGGAGGTACATGAGGGGCGCCCCGATGTCAAGTGAAGCCCATCCGGGGACCTTCTCAGGGGCTGTGTATACCAGTACAAGGTCGGCATCGGCCTCCCTTTCAGGGGTGTCAGTGACAGTCACCTCAAAGCCGGATGACCTGAGCTTCTCCACAAGGTCAGATACGTCGGCTTCAACGTCCCTTACAAAAAGAATCCTCAGCATTCCTCACACGCCCTCCATGGCCTCCAGTAGGATTCACACAGGTATTAATTTGATTGTGATATACTTCTCTGGATGGTGTTCTAGGGAAGCAAGTAACTTCACACAGGTATTAATTTGATTGTGATTGGCATGTTTACCATTGAATGGAGGATGTTATCCTGTGTTGTCCCCATCACTCCTCCCTGAAGGACCTCCGGGTCCTCATCTCCTCGAGGTTTGAGACTATCCTTTGAAGGTCACCTGCGGGTATGCTGACCATGACATCCTCGTCCCTGATGTCCATGTGCCTCCTTGATCCGGTGTCACCGAAGCCATAGGTTACCTTACCTGTGAGGTAGGGGAGTGCTACCATTGAACTGCATATGGGCCCTGAATCTGCCCCCAGTCCATGTGAACCTGAATCATAGGCGTTGGCGTGGAGTATCTCCATTGCCTGCCTGGCATTGCATACTATGAATATGACGTCTGGTTCGAACTCGGCCCTTCCAAGTGGTGCGAATATGAGGGCCCTGAATATGCCCGGTTCAATGTTAAGATTGTTCCGCCAGGAGCGCTGGACCGCCGGGATGTCCCTGTAGACCCCCATGGCCGTGAGGAATGCTCCGCTTCTCATATTGGCCGGGAACTCTTTCGCGTCCCTTAACCCTGTGTACCTTGCACCCCCCATACATTCCTCCTCATCTGCAGTTGCATAGAAGACCTCCCCCTTCATGGCCCTCTCAAGCTTCTCGCAGAACCTCGATTTACCTTCCTCCCTTTCTATGTCCCGTGGCTCCCTCACTGACCACCTTATGGCCACGGGTTCATTCTCAAGCTTCAAAAGTTCCCTGAACCTTTCACCGATCTGAGTGTAGTCCATTAAAGCACCTCCAGATTTATTATTTAATTCTGGATTATAAATTATTATCTGGACACCCTCATTTTTATGAGCATCTGGCTGAGGTGAAGCCTTTAAACCTGAACCCCCACATCCTCAGATGGTTCAGAGTCTGGCATTATTTTAACCTATGAATACTGTTTTCATTTCCATGATTAGTTATTAGAGGGATATTACTCATTGTTATATGATTTCTGCAGAAAAGAGAATCTGAATTAATTAAGTGAACCACAAATGATAAGGTTTATAATTTAAAAGGCAAATTATGAATTAGAGTTAAACATTTTTTTGGGGAGGTCTCAATGTCCAGAGAAACCACAGATAGTATTTGCTGTGAGAAATGTGGTGAAGAGGTTTCTCCCGGGTTTAAGTTCTGCACCAGCTGCGGCGCCCCTATTAGACAGGGTCCTGCTGATACTGGGGATAAGGGTACTGAAGGATATGTGCATACCTTTTTATGTCCTGAATGAAGTCCAGTTTGAAGATTTAAAGAGGAATTTCCATGAGCTGGAGTCAAAGTTTTTCAGTGCAGTCGATAATGCTATTGATTCTGCAGGAAGCGTACTCCTGAACCCTGGTGGAAATGGCTCAAGGGAGGACGGTGGCACTTATCTTGTATGTGATAGGTGCAATGCTCACTACAGGGTCAGACCACTGGATGATCTGTCTGATTTTTCAGGGACATGCAAGTGCGGAGGAAGGCTAAGATTCATTGAAAAATTCCGGAGATGATAATGTGGGAGAGATAAAGAAACTGGAACTTCTCCATCCCAGTGAATATGAGCATCCTCTTGACCTTAAGGCCCTTCAAGCCCTCGAGGGAACACCCGGTCTTGAAAGCCTAACACGTAAGTTGTTCAAACATGGTGTGGAGAGGGACCTACGTTTGCAATATACTGGAAGCTACATAAAGGTCAATGAAAGAAGTTTTTCTGAAGTTTACGACATTCTTGTTGACGTGTGCAACACTCTTCATCTCAAAAAGATACCCGACCTCTACATTTCATGGGATTACAGTATTAACGGTTTTACAGCTGGATCGGAAAACCCAATAATAGGCTTAACTTCAGGCGCCATAGACTTACTAACAGACAATGAACTCAGATACGTGCTAGGTCATGAAGTTGGACATATAAAAAGTGGGCATATGCTCTACCAGACGATGGCAGAGGTTATACCCATCATTGGTGACATCCTTGGAACAGCAACACTGGGCATAGGCGGAATTATAGGTACAGGACTTCAACTTGCTCTGCTCTACTGGTGGCGCATGTCAGAGTTTACAGCTGACCGGGCCGGGCTACTGGCATGCCAGGACGAAGATTCCGTGATAAACGCCCTGATCAAAATGGCGGGTGCTCCAAAAAAATTTTTTGACAGGATTGAAAGGGATGCATTCCTTGAACAGGCAAGGGAATTCAGGGATTATGACTATGACAGCCTTGATAAGGTAGGGAAGGCGCTTCTTGTAATGGATAACACCCATCCATGGACCGTTATGAGGGCATCCGAAATTCTTGAATGGATTGAATCCGGGGCATACAGTGAGATCATGGAGAGACACACCACTGGACAGCTGGAAAACGGTTTCAATTGCCCAAAATGTGGAACAACCCTCAAAGGTGATGAGAACTTCTGCGGGATGTGCGGCTCAAAGTTATGGGGCCGATGAACCATCATTTATTCATTTCTTTCTGGTTGCAGAGTATAAACCCGAATGAGGACTGATAGGAGGGGGCTCACCAGCAGCATCTTTAATCACCCATGCGCCGGGCATGGAGCGTATTCATGTTGGTGTTCAGGAGGGTCCAGATGCTTAGAGGTCAGCGCATTATAGGCTGTATAGTTATAAGCATATTTTTACACGCCATGCACGGGTTTACATGATGTGGCTATCTGATTTGAAGATTATTTAAGGCCTGTATATTCCAGTACACTCAACCTCTTATCACCCAGTATCTCGGAGGTCCTTGAAATGCATTCCCCAATCACCGCTTCAAGGTCCTCATCGCCGCCCCAGTACTCCTCAAGGAACCGGTAGCCCATCCTCCCTGCAATCCTATCAACCACCACAGAGCAGAGGTAGACGTCATCTATGTATCCATGGGGACCGTATATCTCCTCAGGTATGACGTCATGGGGGGCCACAAGGTAGCCCATGGCTGCGCAGATCATAAGCCGATCCTCCCTCCGGATCTCCCTGCTCTGCAGGAGGTCTGCAAGGAGTCTGAAGAGGTCCGGGGCGTAGTCAACAATCCTCTCATATTCTCCACGGTAACTGTTGAGGTTATCACGGAGTATATCATAGAAATCTGTGAATTCCATACTAATCACCTACACCACAGAAGGCCCTGAATACGCATCTGCTGCAGAAGGGGTTCTTCCGGGGTTCGAAGCATTCATCCCTTATCCTCTCAACGGTTTCAGTTATCCTCTCCTTAACCCGGAAGTCGGGGTCAGGGTCAAAGGATATCCTCATGGAGTCCCGTATAGCATAGGCAGATAGGCGGTCAAATCTGTACCTGTCCCTGAGGGCGTATTCATAGGTCCTGAGCTGGTACTCCAGGGCCATCCTCTCAACACCGCCGTGCTCACGGGCCTTGAAGTCGACAAGTTCAAGTTCACCGTCCCTGGTTCTGATTATCAGGTCTGTCCTTCCCTCTATTATTATATCAGTGTCGGGTATGGAGAAGGGCTCCTCCACCGATACCACCTCACCTGTATGGTCCCTTGTATCATGATAATAGTTGAGGAGCTCCCTCTCAAGGCGCCTCTTTTTAACATTATCGTCTCTACCCATGGGTATCCAGCACCTTTCAACGATTTTCCTTATGAGGGCCCCGTTTATATCCTCTGAATTCTTCATGGCAAGGTGGAGCTCCTCCAGGCACCTGTGCAGTATTATCCCGTAGCGCTGCATGAAGGTCTCAGGGTAGACAAAGCCGTAGTGGTAGATGAGCATGTACCTGAAGGGGCACTCCTCGTAGGTGAAGAGGGCTGAGAAGTTGATCCTGAGGGGATCCTCACCCCACTCCCTCTCGAGGCATCTGCTGATGGATGTGCATTCACACTCGTAGATGCCGCACCTGTCCCTGAGGTCTGTGATGAACGGTGACACCCCCACCTTCCTTGTGTTGATACGGGGTGCTGTTGATATGATGAGGGCGTCCTGGGCCCTTGTCATTGCAACGTAGAAGAGCCTCCGGTCCTCATCAGGTACCTCGCCGGGTGATAGCAGGAGTTCCCGGGGGATGGGTATTGTGTCCTTACTCCCACGCCTTTTAACAGGGAACCTGCCGTTTATGACCGAGCAGATGAAGACAACAGGAAACTCGAGGCCCTTGGCCTGATGCACAGTCATGATCTTCACCGACGCCGGGTCCTCCAGGGATGCCTCGTCGTGGTGGAGGTGGCTGGGGAGTAGGTAGAGGTACCATAAGATGTCCTGGATCCTTGCTCCTGGCTTTATGGCCTCGTATCTGTCTATAAGTGAGCTTAAATTTGCGAGGTTGAATATCCTGGCCCTGCTCCTGTCACTCCCATCCTCTATGAGCCTCCTGAGGTACCCTGTAACCTCAAGTATCCTGTAGAAGGTCTGGAGCACTGTCAGCGATCCCTCCCCGACTTCCTGGCGTATCCTGTTGAGGCCCAGGATCTTCTCTGCATCCTCACCGCGTATGCCGATCTCCTCAAGTTCCTCCATTGACGTGAAGTCTGAGAGCCTGCAGTTCCTGTCAAGGGACTCCATGGCCTCAATGGTTTCACTGGTGAGGCCAAGGAATTCGCCCCTGAACCTGGATATGTTCCACCAGCCATTCCACTTACTGAATCTTCCTCCATAGTCCGGCGGGTCCACGTAGGCCAGGAAGTAGAGCATGCTCCTCACCTCATACCTTTTGAGGAAGGAGCCGTCTCCACGGACTATGTAGGGTATGCCCTCCCTTCGAAGCTCTGCAAGGACCTTATCTGCGTGGTTGCGGACGCTCCTGAAGAGGAGTGCGACGTAGCCGTATTCAGGTATCTTGCCAGAGGATTTCAGTTTCTTTATCAGTGATACTATGTTCCTGGCCTCTGAGTTAACGTCGCGACTCTTCAGTATAACGACGTCAGTCCCGCCGTCCCTTACAGGTTTTATGGTCTTCTCGTAGTGCCTCTCTCCCCTCATGAAGCTGTCTGCAGTCAGGACTATCCCTGCCCTTGACCTGAAGTTGTCCTCAAGTGTGACGACCTCTGCCCCGTATTCGTCGCGGAACCTTATGAAGTTCTCTGGTGTGGCCCCCCTGAAGCCGTAGATGCTCTGGTCCTCATCCCCAACGACGCAGATGCTGGAGTTCTTCCCGGCTATTTTCCTGAATATCATCTCCTGTATCGGGCCTGTATCCTGGTACTCGTCGATCATTATGTACCTGTACCTGTCCCTCACGGATTGGAGGACCCTTTCGCTGGAGTTCAGGAGGATGTAGACCTCCTTTTCAAGGCCAGGGAAGTCTATCTTCTTCTGCTCCCTGAGGAGTTCAAGGTAGCGACCGTAGCACTCTGCGATGCCCTGGTATTCCTTTCTGTCAGGGTACTCCCTCCTGAGGGCCTCCCTGAGCTCCCCTGGTTCAATGCAGTTTTCGGTGCATCTGTTGAAGAATTCCATGGCCCTGTGCACCTCACCCATCCTCATGTAGCGGTTCAGTCCTATTTTATAGAACACCGTTCTGAGGAACATGAGCTGGGATTCCTCGTCGAGTATCTCAAATCCCGCCCCGAATTCGTGTTCCTCGGGGTGGTCCCTCAGCGCCTTGCTGCAGAATGAGTGTATGGTGGATATCTGCATGAGCTCGGCGTCCAGTCCAACACATTTTATGAGCCTCGCCTTCAGTTCACCGGCTGCCTTCTCTGTGAAGGTTATGACGAGTATGTTCTCTGGACTCACACCCCTCCTCTTGACGAGGTATGCGACCCTCTCAACAAGTACACGGGTCTTACCTGCCCCTGGACCTGCCACAACCACCAGCGGCCCCTCAGTCTTCTTAACAGCCCTCTTCTGCTTCTCTGTGCATGCCTCGTCCTTGGTGCAGAGTGATCTTGTCATGGTGAACCCCTGATGATATCACTGATCCTAGATTGGGCTCCTGTGAATATTAATGTTTTGTTCATGGGGTGTGATAGCTCTGATGATGCTGTTAAGCTAGGGATTTTTGCTGTGAATAGTGTTCTGTTTCCAGGGTGTGTCGCGGCTGTAATGCCCTTCACTCCTTGTCCACTTGGGCCATGATTTCCGTTGTGATGGCGGACCTCCTCTGCAGAGTGGATACTCAGGGGACCTCAATCTATTCATGATGTCTGCCCCGGTGACATGAAACCACTGCCCGGGAATGGTTCAACTGCAGTGGGGGGGGGCTGAAATATTTTCATTAATATAGCATGAAGATGGGGAGTGTAGCATTTTATCCTGCATGATACATATAATATCTACAGGTGATATTATGGGCAGTTACATGGGGGAGGGGTTGAAAATTCAGGTAACGGGGGTGATTTGATGGCTGACTTCAGGTGCACAGTATGCAACTACATATTCATGAGAAGACTGAGGGTGAATTTGAGTCCCTCCCTGATTACTGGCGGTGCCCTGTCTGTAATGCTCCACGCAGCGCCTTTGTGAGGGTTTCATCCGCCAGGGAGGAGGGTGGAAGGACGGTATCCGATGTATTCATCTCCCAGCTTGCAGCATGGGGTGTTAGATACGTCTTCGGCATCCCGGGCACATCCACCCTGGGACTTGTTGATGCCCTCAGAAGGAACCATGAGATAAGGTACATACAGGTGCGCCATGAGGCTGCAGCGGCCTTCATGGCCTCCAGCTACGGCAAACTGACGGGTCAACCCGCGGTCTGCATGGCTGTTGCCGGTCCCGGAGCATCGAACCTCATAACGGGGCTCCTTGACGCGGCCCTCGACCGGGCGCCTGTCCTTGCAGTCACAGGGCAGGTCGAGACCTACAGGATGGGTGCAGGTGCAACCCAGGAGATAGACCAGCACAGCCTCTTCGAGTCTTTCTCAGTCTACAACATGACCCTTGTCAGCCCTGAGGAGACGGCGGAGATTGCGAGGGAGGCCTTGAAGCACGCCATCCTTGAGCGGGGTGTTTCACATGTTGAAGTCCCGAGGGATGTTCAGAGCATGGAGTGCACCGCCATGGTGAAACCACTGAGGGGTATGATATCAGGGACTGCAGTCACAGTAACGGAGCATCAGCTGAGGGCTGCAGCTGATCTGATAAACAGGGCAGAGCGGCCCGTGATAATAGCGGGCTTCGGTGCCCTGGAAGCGGCTGACAGTGTTGTTGAACTTGCAGAGAGGATTGGGGCAGTCATCGTATCCACCTTCAGGGCTAAGGGTGTTGTTGATAATGACCACCCCCTCTACATGGGCTGTCATGGTAGTCTGGGCTCAGCTGCTGCGGCTGAGGCTGTGGGAAAATCTGATCTCCTCGTGGTTATCGGGTCATCCTTCTCTGACCTCACACAGATCCCTGCGGGGAGGATCCTCCAGATCGATATTGACCCCCTCATGATTGCAAGGCGACACCCGGTTGAGCAGGGACTCACAGGAAGGTCCTCCCTGATAGTACCCCGGCTTCTCTCAATGGTGGAGGATAGAGAAAGGGATCCCTACCTGGCAGAACTTGAGGAACTTAAGGGCAGATGGCTGAAGCTTATTGAATCAGAGGCGGATCCCTCACTGAGGCCCATCAGGCCCCAGTACATCATATCAGTCCTGAACAGGGAACTGGATGATGATGCCATCATAACCCTTGATGTAGGTGAGAACTGCTGGTGGTTCGGCCGGAACTTCCAGATGAAGAGCACCCAGAGACTTCTCTTCTCGGGTTACCTGGGCTCCATGGGCTTCGGTCTTCCTGCGGCCATCGCAGCCCAGCTTGAATTCCCGGATAGACAGGTTGTGTGTATCAGCGGTGACGGTGGCTTTTCGATGGTGATGGCCGATTTCCTCACAGCCGTGAAGTACGGGCTCCCTGTGAGGGTCTTCATAATGAACAACAGGAACCTTGCAATGATAATGCAGGAGCAGCGTGTTGAGGGATTCCCGGTGTGGCAGACAGAGCTCCAGGAGTGTGACTTTGCAGGGTTTGCAGAGAACTGCGGGGGCAGGGGCCTCAGGGTGGATGATCCAGGTGAACTGGAGGACACTGTGAGTGAAGCCCTGAGAACTGATGGTCCCGTGGTTGTGGATATTGAAACGGATCCACGGCGCTTCATCTGAGCCTCTGATAGGCAGATCACCTGATTATATGAACTGCAGAGGCCTTGAACTCGATCCAGACACTGGACCCTGTGGTTATCCCCATATCATGGAGGGACTTCCTTGTCATGTGGACAGTCAGGGTTTCACCGCCACAGAGAACCTCAAGCTGCTGCAGTGAACCGGAGTCGCGCACAGCCACCACACGGCCCCTCAACTGGTTCAGGGCGCTTGAATCAGTCCGCTGCCAGGAAACAGTAATATCCTCCGGCCTTATGGTGGCTGAAACATCCCCTCTAGCCTTCTCTGATGAGTAAATGCTTATACCGTCGCAGTTGATGATGGATATTCCGTCACCAGTGACACGGGCCCTCCCACTGAGTATGTTCCTTGCACCGACAAACTCCGCCACGAACCTGCTTGCTGGTTTTGTGAATATCTCCCTGGGGCTTCCTGTCTGGAGGATGGAGTGGTTGAGGATAGCAATCCTGTCTGCAAGCTTCTGTCCCTGGAGCAGGTCATGGGTCGTGAATATCACTGTAACATCCAGCCCAGATATGACTTCCTCCATCCGGGACCTTGAGATGGGGTCCAGGCTGGATGTTGCCTCATCGAGAAGCACCACCTCTGGCCGGTTTATGAGTACCTGGGCCAGGGCCAGGCGCTGGCGCTCGCCACCGGAGAGTTCATGGGTCTTCCTGTACTCATAGCCCTCAAGGCCCACCAGCTCCAGGACCTCCTTCACCTCCGACTCATTGGGCCTCTCACCCCTCACGCCAGGACCGTAGAGGATACTCCCGGTCACGGTGCCCCTGAATACGGGGGTGTTCTGGAACACCATACCCATCCTCCTACGGACCTCCAGGGGTTTCAGGTTATCCACGTTCTCTCCATGGAAGAGGATTTCACCCGCATCCGGTCTCTCGAGGAGGTCCATTATCCGGAGGAGGGTGGATTTACCGGCTCCTGTTGGCCCTATGATGCCCAGGGTCTCACCCTCCCGCACCTTAAGGTTAACGTCCTCCAGGACCTTAAGGTCCCCGTAGCTCTTTCCTATCCCTGAAAGTTCAATTACGTTCATAAGAATCACCCAGGCATTCATTTCTCCTGGAAGTGGTTGAGGGCGGTGTTAACCATGAGGGAGATCAGGAGGAGTATTATTCCAAGGGCTATTGAGAGTTCAAGGTTGCCCTTCGATGTTTCAAGGGATATGGCCGTTGTTATGACCCTCGTGAATCCCCTTATGTTTCCACCGAGCATTATGGCCACACCCACCTCTGATATGGCCCTGCCGAAGCCCAGGATGATGGCGGCCATGACCGCGTACCTTGCCTCGGCGATGACCTTCATCATAACCTGGTACTCTGTGGCCCCCAGTGACCTTGCAAGGTCCCTGAGCTCCGGCTTAACACCCCTGAGGGCTGTGAGGCTGAATCCTGTTACGAGGGGCAGTATCAGTATACTCTGGCCCAGTATCATCCCTGCGGGTGTGAAGAGGAGGTTGAATGACCCCAGGGGGCCTGAGCGTGATATGAGGAGGAAGACGAAGAGGCCCACGAGGACCGTGGGGATGCTGTAGAGTGTCTGTATGATGTTCATGATGAACCGCTTACCCCTGAATTCCCTCGAGTCAATTGCTGCTGCTGCTGGCACTGCCACCAGAGCTGCCATGATGGTTGATGATAGTGAGATCATCAGCGTACGTAGGGTTATATCAATGAGTTCAGGGTCAAGTGATGCCATGAGGTCAAGTGCCCTTATGAAGCCTGCTATTATCTCATTCAAGTTCCGGGTCCCCCTTCAGCCTGCTGCTTTCATGGTTATTTCTTTAGTTAGACGAGTATCATGTTCTTTTTGATTATTCTGCCCTTCAGCCTGCTTTCATGGTTATTTCTTTAGATGACTGGATATGCCTAACGGTGCAAAAAAAGGTTAAGATTATTTATTTCATGGTTCATCCGGGTTCATAGCCTCCCGTGATGACCATGAAGAGTGGCTGGCCGTATTTATCCTTCCCGTAATCTGCTATGAGCCTCTGGCATTCCTCGCTCATGAGGAAGTTGATGAATTTCTCTGCGGCGTCAGTGTTTACACCCTTCACCTTTGACGGGTTGAGGGGTATTGCTGAGTATACGTTGAGCAGTGATCTGTCCTCTGTCAGGTAGGCCACAAGGTCTGTTCTGTTCCTGTAGGAGAGGTATGTCCCTGAATCTGTGAGTGTGTAGGCATCTTTCTCATCTGCGACCCTCAGGGTGTCCCCCATTCCACTCCCGGTCTCAATGTACCATGCTGATCCATTGACGGTGGCGTTGTAGTCGGTTACCTTCTTCCAGATACTTATCTCCCTTGAATTTGTGCCTGAGTTATCGCCCCTTGACACGAATTTGACCCTCCTGGGGTTCTTCTCTGCTCCCTCAAGTATCTTACTGAAGGCGTCCTCTCCTGTTTTTGCATTTTTAATGCCTGCCGGGTCATCAGCTGGCCCCACGATGTAGAAGTAATTGTAGGCGAAGGGGTATCTCTTCACGCCATAGCCCTCATTTATGAATTTCTCCTCCCTTTCTTTATCGTGGACAATCACAAGGTCGGCGTCGCCCCTTTTCCCGCGCTCGAGGGCTATGCCGGTTCCACCTGAAACTATCTGCACATCGATGCCGGGGTATTTCCTCTCGAAGGCTGCCTCAACATCCTCAAGGAGGCCGGTGTCCTCGAGGCTTGTTGTTGTGGATATTCTGAGTATTTCTCTATCTCCATTACCTGATATTGCGTAAAATCCTATTCCTAAGAGGATTACAGCTGCTACGGCTGCCAGTGCAACGTATTTCCTGTCCATGGTTTTTAACCTCCATAACTCAGGAAAACTATATCGACATGAACATATATACATATCGGTTCTGTGAAGGAATCAACATGAATCATTCTGAAAAATAAAGAAGGGCTGCTCTGAGGAAGTTATTCCCAAAGTCTACTTCTTGTACTTCTTCTCAAACCTTCTCCAGGACTTTGCAATGTATGGTTCACACCTTTCAAGCTCGGTCAGGAGACACGCCCGTATCGTATCGCTCTTTATCTCCTCCTCAGCCTCTATCTTCTTCTTGACGGTCTCATAGACCCTCTCGATGATCTCCCTCTTCTCCTCCGGGCTGTAACCTGCATCAATGGCTGCCTTCTCCAGTGATGCCCTTATCTTGGATGGCTCATAGGGCTCCCTGAAACCCCTCCTCTTTAGCACCTTCATGGTATCACCCTTTAATGTGAATTATATATGTTCTCAATAAATGTATTTTTCTGGTGGATAGTAGAACAAACTCATAAAGATTATCCACAACAGAAAACATACATGTAAATGGTGTCGAAGTGGCCTCCTGGAAGAAATTATCAGAGATTAACACGTATGAGGTTTTTGATGAACTTGAAACATCCAGCAATGGTTTAGGAGAGGCTGAGGTCAGTAGGAGGTTGAACATTCACGGCCTCAACGAGATCAGGTTCAAAAAACCAGGCCCCCTTTTAAGGTTTCTTAAGCAGTTTCAGAGCCTACTGGTCTACGTCCTTATCGTGGTGGGAGTATTCACAGCGATTATAGGTGAATGGATCGATACGGTGGTCATAGCAGGAGTCGTGGTCCTGAATTCCGCCACCAACCCGTGGGTCCTCTACGGGATACTGATAACAGCAGCCATCACCCTCCTCATAATATATCTCCCGGGCCTTGAGTTCATATTCAAAACAGGCCCATTCCCCTCCACGTGGTGGGCTCTCATAGTACCATTCTCACTGACAGGGCTGCTTGCAGTAGAAGTTGAGAAGTACCTAATGCGAAGGTGGAATCATGAATGAGTGCAGAGAGAACACTTCATGGAAGATGAAACTTTTAACATCACTCAGGATCCTCCTGGTGGCGATGGGTGTTATCATCGTTGTCTTTGGAGCCGGAGGTACGAAGGTATTCGGCCTCATAACCCTCATCGCGGTTGCAGTCGTCTACCTCCCGGCCCTGAGGCACCCCCACGGTTTAAGGGTCATCCCCGTGGAGATCGAGATACTCTTCCTGACGGTGGTTGCACTGGAGTACATCCTCGGCAACACCTTCGGCCTCTACGGGAGGATAGCCTACTATGACAAGTTCATGCACTTCACGGTACCCTTCATAGTAGCCCTGATAGGTATGATGCTCATCTACACCGCCTACGTCCATGGGAAAATAAGGACCAGCCTCCTGATAATGGCCTTCCTCATAATCTTCGTGACCCTGGGACTCGGCGCCCTCCTTGAGCTTGTGGAGTACGGCTATGACCACCACCTCTACCAGCACATAGAGCACGTCCTCCCAACGGGTCCAACGCAGGGGTCCCCTGTAATGGATCCCCTGGAGGATACCATGTTTGACCTCCTCACAGACCTCCTTGGCGGAATATTCGGGGCTGTAACAGGTGTGATACTTGTTAAGAGGGCCGAAAGAAAAAATTACTGCCTTGAATGGGTTGATGGAGTCGCAAGGCTTGAGGGAATCAACGAAGATGAGTAGACATATGAAGCTTAAACCTGATAAGAATTAAAGGGGCTTTAGAATGTCCCTTTTAAGTTCAAAGGATGCTGCGAAGATGAACGCCATCATAACAGGGAGGAGGCATACCTTAACAACCTCAAGTTCAGGGAACGACAGAAACTCCTTTATGAACCTCACAGCAATCAGGATGGTGCCAGTCAGGAGGGCCATTGATACCAGGGCCCACAAACCTGAGGCAAACCTCGTCATGAGATAATTCTTCACCGAGAGTACGGCTGCAAGGGACATGAATATGAGGGCCACTGCCTTCATGATAAGGATCATCATGTCTCAGCCTCCAGTTTCCTGTTTGATTTGAGTGCTGCATAGAAGAAGAGTATCGATGCAAAGGTTATGAATAACCATTCAGCCGTCCTGAAGGCATCAAAGGCCACTGTTTCCCTCAGAACACCGCAGACGGTCGATATGAATAGCATGAGGACTGCGAGGGTCATGTAGACCCATCTCCTGTCCTGCATTGAGACCATGAGCATGTAAAGGAAACTCAGACCCGTTATCACAGCAGATATTAACTGGGCAACCTGAAATTCACGTCCAAAGGGTATCATGGCAACACCACAGACATGTATGTTAATCTACCTCTAAAAATTTTACCTCCCCATCGATGGAAATGTGATCCTGAATACAGCACCATCCTCACTGAAGGTTTCAAGTTCACCCCCAAGCTGACCCACAAGGGCCCGTACCAGGGTCATGCCCAGTGAGTCAGATCCCCCGGATCCGAAGTCATCTGGAAGGCCGGGACCCGTGTCCCTGTACTCCATGAGGTACAGGCCATCCAACTCCCTGAATTCAATCCGTATCCGACCCCTGCCATCAGGGAAGGCATATTTAAGTGAGTTGGTAACGAGTTCGTTCACTATGAGGGCCAGTGGCACCGCAACTTCAATGTCAAGGCCCACCTCATCCACTTCAAGGTCTGATACAACCCCGGAGACGCCGTAGGTTGATAGGAGCTCGATTACAAGCCTTGAAAGGTAACTCTTAATGTTTATCTCTGAGAGGGAGTCTGACTGATAGAGGCTCTCATGTATCATGGCCATTGACTTTATCCTGGCCTGGCTCTCCTCAAATATCCTGAGGTCCTCAGGGTCCCTTATGTATGGTTTCTGGAGGTTCAGGAGACTGGATACTATCTGGAGGTTGTTCTTGACCCGGTGGTGCACCTCCCTTATCAGGGTCTCCCGCTCCCTGAGGGCAGAGATGAGGGACTCCTCATAGCGCCGGGCTTCGGTCACATCCCTCAGAATGACCGCCCTGAGGTCCCCGGTTATATGGAAGCTGAACATCCTGACCCTCCGGCCACCCTCCATGAGGAACTCATCATCCCCCAGTGACTCCAGGATCAGGTCCGAGCATATATCATCCATGGACCTTCCAGCTGCATCATCCCTCCCCATGGATGTTATCTCCTCCAGGGCCCGGTTCCAGTATACCACCTTCCCCTCCCTATCCGTTATTGCTATACCATCAGATATGTTGTCCGCCACTCCACGGAACCTCATCTCACTCTCACGGAGCCTCTCGGTGGCTCTCCTCTGGATCGTTATATCTGTGGCGATGAAAACGAATCCTATGGGCTCAGAGAGGCGCCCCCTGATTGGTGAGGCCGTCAGGAGGACGTCCAGTGCCCTGCCATCTGCTGACAGTATGCGGGTCTCCATCTCAGCCGAACTGGAGGATGATACTATCTCCCTCAGCATGCTGGCCTCTGAAGGCTCGAATATGCTCCAGACGTACTGGCCCCTGAGTTCTGTGTAGAGTAGTTTCTCCTCAATGCTCCGGCTCCACCTGTTTATCCTACCCTCAGGGTCTGTGATGAGGAGGAAGTTGGGCATTATCCCGACTATCCTCTCCGCTGCAACCGCCGGTGATAGCTCCGGGAACTCATACCTCCACACACCGTAGGCGATGAAGAGAAGGCCCAGGCTCAGCATGGTCTGGGTCATCTCAGGGAACATGATGCCCAGGAGGTCCCTCACGATGAAGTCTGTGATGAAGCTGACGATGAGTGGCATGAAGAGGCCTGTGAAAAGGTAGAGTGACTCCCTCCGCCTGTAGCCCTCAGCCCTCATATAATCAACCAGAACCATGAATGCAGCTGCCAGTGCAAGGGCGATGCTCCAGACGGCAAATGCAGCGAATAAGACTGCAGGTTCAGGGAGGGCGTAGGTCCAGCCATAGTAGGTCTGCATTGCCCCACTTATGAGGAGATCCGTTGAAAGTCCTGTGGAGATGAATGCAGCTGCCGGTCCATAGATGGGGGCCAGCATCCAGGGCTTCAACCTTCTTCCAGTGTAGATCAGGGATATGTGGAGGAGAATCGCCGGGATGACTGGCCAGATGAGGCTCAATTTGAGCCAGATGTATGCATTCGCCGGGCTCTCAACAAGCCTGTAGACAAACTCGGTGAATGCAGTGAATGAGACCGTGACTGCAAGGCAGGATACCAGGAGGTTTATCCTGCTGCCAGGATTTCTCTGGTAGATGAAAATTGCGGTGCAGAATGCGATGACTGCTGCCATGAGGGAGATGATGGAGTAGGGATTCATCTGAACCTCCCATCAGAGGGCCCTGACACCTTCATCATCAACCACAATTTCGCCCCTCCTTGACATGTCCTCAATGACCCTCCTTATACCGGAGGCCGTCTTCCTGCTCGTATTCTTAAAGCCGAACATCCTTGATACGCGTGTTACAACCTCATCCATATCAGAGGTTGACCTGAGGGCTATCCTGACGGCCTCCTCGATCTCCATGGGGGATATCAGGGAGATGTCGATCCTCCCGCTTCTCCTCCGGACCGTGACAGGCATGGAGTCTGTAAGGAGGAGGAAGTCACCGTTTCTCTTGACGTTCCCATTGTTCTCAGCCATCTCAATCGCCGAGTTGATTATGCTCCTGACCCTCCGGCCGGCCCTCCTCAACCCGCATGACTCCCTTATGCGCCTTATGACCTCCTCCACATGGATTGGGCCCTCCATGGAGACTATCTCACTAACAATGGAAGATATGACTGGTGTGGGGCTCCGGTAGAGGTCATCAGGTTCCCTGAGCTTATCTGTTTCATACTCGACGTACTCTGCAACTCCATCCCTCCGGGGTTCAGAGTGGACTTTCTGGTCAGCCACAGACTCCACATCCCCAGGGTCACAGGCCACAGACTCCACATCCCCGGATTCAGCGACATCCTGTCCAGTCTCAGCAACCTCAGGTGACTCCCTGGCAGCCCTGGCATCCTCAACAATCTCCTCCAGCCTATCAGAAACCTTCCTCTGTGTCTCCTCACGGTTCCTGTACCAGTCAGATGACCAGAGGTGTATGATGTTCCAGCCCAGGTTCCTCAGGATCTCCTCCCGGAGCCTGTCGCGGTCCCTTGCAACCTCAGCTCTGCTGTACATCTCACCATCTGTGAGTATCCCTGCAATGTACCTGCCAGAGTCATCAGGATCCTTCACCGCGAAGTCAACACGGAACCCTGCGCATCCAACTCCCCTGTCAACCTCGAATCCCTCATCAACCAGGAATTCATATACCGAATCCTCAAAGAGTCCCTGTGAGGTGTCAGTGGAGTCTGAATCCAGCACACCAGTCTCCGCGTACCTCAGGAACCTCTTCAGGGCCCTGACACCGAAGGGGGTCCCTGGCCCTGTTCTGAGGTCAGATGCCCTGAAGTTTGTGAATACAACACACTTCTCACGGGCCC
Organism: Methanothermobacter thermautotrophicus; assembly: GCF_014889545.1. Classification (NCBI taxonomy): domain Archaea; kingdom Methanobacteriati; phylum Methanobacteriota; class Methanobacteria; order Methanobacteriales; family Methanobacteriaceae; genus Methanothermobacter; species Methanothermobacter thermautotrophicus. Next base: position 141,037 of record NZ_QKOF01000007.1, read on the forward strand.
TCGTGATGAGGACATTGAGCCTCCTCTCACCCCCCTCCTGGTTGAGGGGCCCGAAGTTGAGGGACATGCGGCCGTTCTCATCGAATCCGTAGCCCACACTTATGAATATAACGTCCCTCTCATCCCCCTGGATGGTCTCCAGGTTCTTTATGAAGAATGGTTCATCGGTCTCCTGGTTTATGATCCGTTCAAGGTCAGGGTTCTCCCTGAGCCTGGCCTCAAGGGCCTCCAGTATGGCGTTCATCTGGGCCACCGAGAAGGTGCCGACACCGAGACTCCTCGAGGAACCGTACCTCATGAAGTGCTCCTCTATGGCGTCAACCACCGCCGCAGCCTCAAGGGGGTTTGAGGATGTCCTTCCACGCTCATAGACCGTGTCAGGGAGGTAAACAAGGTGCAGTCCAAGCTCATCGTCCTCCCTTGCAGGGGAGGGGTAGACCAGGAGCCTGTTGTCATAGAACTCCTGGTTGGAGACAGCTATCAGTGATTCATGGCGGCTCCTGTAGTGCCACCTCAGCATCCTCACAGGGAAGCTCCTCTTGCAGAGGTGGAGTATGCTCTCAATGTCAGCGGCGGTCGCCACGTCCTCTGAGTCCTCCTCAGAGGATATCATCTGGTCAAAGAAGCTGGTGGGTGGGAGCTGGTTGGTGTCACCCATAACCACCGCCGTCCTGGCCCTCAGGAATGCCCCCAGGGCGTCCTCGGGTTTAACCTGTGATGCCTCATCAAAGATCACAACATCGAACTGGAGCTCGCTGCTCCGGGGGTCAAGGTACTGGGCTATCGAGAGGGGGCTCATCATGAAGCATGGCTTTATCCTCTTTATAACGCCACCTGCAAGTTTCAGGAGCTTCCTGAGGGGCATGTGACCCCTTTTACGTGTGAACTCACCACTGAGGATACTCTCCTCAGAGTTTGGGGCCGCACCCCCGAAGACTGTGGGCATGTTACTGTTGAGCTGGTGTATGAGTCTCTTCCTGTTGAGTTCGATTATCCTGGAGTCCAGCTCCCTGAACTCCCTTATCCTGGCCTCGTGGAGGTCACCTATGAATGTGTACAGTGCGGGTATCTCCCTGAAGGCCCTCTCAAGGAGTGCATCTGCAAGGTTGCCCTCCATTGCGGGCCTTATATCCTCCATACCGATTATACCGGACTCTATTATGGGTATGAATGCAGCCCCCCGGGTCTTCATGCAGAGCCTCTTCTTCTCAAGGTACTGTGACCATAGGGGGAGGAGGTTGAGGGCCTCCCTCCAGGCCTTAAACCTTGACCTCCATGCACGGAAGGGGACCTCCCCTGGTGGGGAGTTGAAGAGGACATGTGGGTGGGTGTTTATACTCTCCTGGAGCCTTTTGAGTTTATCCTCAAGTTCACTGTAGATTTCCATGATGCCCTCGAAGCTGGCCAGGAGTTCCTCACCATCAAGGCCCCTGGAGATGCACTCAAGGGTCCTCTCAGATATGAGGCCCTCACTGTGGAGGTCCCTGAACCTCACTATCCACTCTGCGGTGGCCCTGAGGTCCTCGAGGGCTGGATTCTCAGGGTTCCACATGGGGCCGAAGAACCTCTCAGCCACTTCCCTGTACCTCTCAAGTTCCTCCCTGAGGCTCATGACGTCCATGAGGCTTTCGAGGTCCTCAACGACCTCGTAGTCATTCTCAGGGGCCCTTCCAACGTAGAGGGCCTCTATCTCATTCCTCACCTTCCTGTACCTTCCGCTCAGGAACTTTATGCGGCTGGAGGACTCCTTAAGGTACTCCCTGAGCAGGGCCTCCAGGTTCACTCCATGGACGGATTCATGGAATCTGTCCAGTATCTCGCGCTTCCTGCTGTAGACCTCAAGTTTATCGAGGAGTGTGAAGGCGTCTGCCCTGTAGCGGTCCCAGATATCTGATTCAAGGACCCCCAGGTCGAAGGGCCTTGACTCTGCAACCACAGAGACAACCTCCCCGAGCCTCTCAAGGTCACTGCCAGTTCTGACCTTCATGAACCCGTAGCGTTCCTGGAATTCCCTGATGGCGCCTGTTAACCTGTCAGTGGTCTTCATCACAGATTCAAGGAGCATCTCAAGTTCCCTGACATCTGAGGGCAGCATCATACCGGGGTCAGTGCCGGACCAGGGGTTCTCCGGGAGTGGGGGAAGGAGTTCAGCCAGTTTGGCAAGGTTCCTGAGTTCAACGAGGGCCTCATCCCATTCATCTGGTGTTATGGTCTCAGGGGATGGTATCCTGACGAAGGGCATGTCTCCATTGAAGTACTTCTCTGCACGCTCCTTCATCCCGAATAACTGGAATGGGGAGAGCTGTATGCTGTAGAGTGGCTCATGGAGGGCCCGGCGGTACTCGTTGAGTTCATCACGGAGTTTCTCTATCCTTTTGAACTCCCTCCCGGCGTCGGGTCTCTCTGCCTCAGCCTCCATGAGGGTGGCCTCCAGTTCATTGAGGACGTCCTTCTTCCGGGCCTTGTGGGAGTGGAGTTCAAGGCAGAACCTTCCCAGTCCTATGGAGTCCAGTCTGCTCTTCACAACCTCAAGGGCCGCCATCTTCTCACTCACAAAGAGGACTGTCTTGCCCGAGGCCATGAGCTCCGCTATGAGGTTCACTATGGTCTGGGATTTCCCTGTACCGGGTGGGCCCTCAACCACCAGGTTCTTACCAGCCTTAACATCCTCTATGACTGCTATCTGGGATGAGTCAGCATCCACCACATGGTAGAGGTCCCTGTAGGGTATGCTGTCTATGTCCACCTCCTCAGCGTCATCATCCACATCAATGGAGAAGAGGGCCCTCAGGAGGGGCCTGTCCACTATCTCATCCCAGTTGGGATAGGATGATGGGTCAAGGTCCATGTACATGAGGAACTTGGTGAAGGAGAAGAATCCGAGCTGGACCTCATCTGTAACACCCCAGCCCTCCATTGATGAGACGGCATCCTCGACGCGTTTAAGGTAATCTGAGACACCCCCAGGTGATGGGGGCATCCTGAACTCTGGCAGCTCAACACCCTCCTCCCTGAGCCTTGCCTGGAGGGACATGTTGGTTATGATCTCACTGCCATCCCAGCGAAGGGAGAAGGATGAGCCGGCCCTCCTCCTCTCAAGGGAGACCGGCACCAGGACCAGGGGGGCCCTCCTTATGTCAGGCTCCCCCTCGGTCCTCCACTCAAGGAAGCCGAGGGCAAGGTATAGTATGTTGTAGCCCTGCTCCTGTATCATGGTCCTGGCCCTCTGGTTGATGTAGAAGAGCCTCCTCTGAAGTTCGGCCTCTGTCAGGGCCGTCTGGAGTATGTTCTCATCCTCCACCTCCATGGGGGTTACTTCAGGAGGGGTGATCTCACCTTCACCTGTCAGGGTCTCGCCGGGTTCATCTATACTGTGGGGTTCATCATCATCGTCAAGGGTTTCCTCCTCAATGCGGGGTGCGAGCTTCATCTTCTTCCCGTTGAGGACCAGGTAGCTGTATATGTACTCAGGGTCATGGTTCACCACCTCAACCGTCCTGGATCTTGGCCTGAAGTTCAGGAGCTGGTTCCGCATTGTGAGGTCAAGGAGTTTCTCCCTCAGATTCTCAAATTCCCTTTCGATGATTTCCCTTGCAGATTGGTCCATTCAGATTCTCCTTCAGTTCTGTTACATGGAAGTGTTCAGGATATTCACATTAAAGAGTCTATCTAGATATTCTTCTCCCCAGGTACCGTTATGGTGGCAACCCTGTAGAATACAACTGCGAGTATGATGGAAATCAGCCATGTGAGGGCAGCTATGATCTCATCATTCCCGGGGATTGGCCAGAAGAGGTCTATGAGGTCCATAATCCTCGTGGCTGAGAATATTATCATTGAAACTGCGAATATACTTATCAGAAGGGCTGTTTCATCCAGCCTTGAGAATAGCATCCCCAGGGCCGCCTCATCGTATCGGAGGTTGTTCAGCAGCACCCTCCCCGAAAAGTAGAGCGTCAGGAGTGGGGGTATCATTATAATCCATTTCAGATCCATGGGTCATCACCACAGCACAATCCTAGAACCGGCCTTAGATCCATCACCACCAATTATCGAGGATAGCAGGAACACCGCAAACAGGAGGAAGAGCGCGTTGAGGTTCACGAAGCACTCAATGATGGCCTCATCCTGTCCCGTGACAAAGGTGAAGCCGACCAGTACAGTGAAGATTGAGGCCACAAAGATTGATACGCATATGAGCCTCGCGGCGCGTCTGTGGAGAAATAGCATTGAAACTGCAAGTTCCCGCGCCCCTATCTGCCTGAGTATCCTTACACAGAATACTATTATGAGAAGGCCTATGAGAAGGCCGGCCACCCTGTTTATCAGAAGCAGCTGATCCATATAAACACCATTAGGTATTATGTTCAAGGGGATATTTATCTATTCCAGTCCCCACCCGGCCATCCAGCCGGGCTACCCACAGCGGGCCAGACCCAAAGATGCCATCCTCCTCAGCAGATGGCAGAGGTCACATGGGGGATGAGGAGTGCCATGTTTATTATGTCCTCACGGTTGTGCTCAACGAGGGGGACCAGTGGTCCGGGGCTGCCGGTTGAGAGGTAGGTGCGGTAGTAGTCCGGTACATATGAGCCCGGGATGTCAAGGCCCCTCTCAGCGCCCAGGATATGCCTCTCCACCGTGGACAGTTTACAGTTAGGGAGCCTGTGCCCCCAGAGGCGCCTTGAAATATGGTAGAGGTCCACGTGGCAGTTCTGGAGTCTGTTCTCAAGGCCGTGGATGGCTGACCTCCGCCTGATGTAGGGGATGTCGAAGCTGGCCCCGTTGAAGGTTACAATTATGGATTCTGGTGGTATGTGGTGGTAGATCTCCAGGACGGCCCCCTCCATCTCAGGTGCCGGTGCCAGGCGCTGCATCACCTTAATCCTGCCATCCTCGATCCACGCCATCCCGGCCAGTATGACCGGCTCCCCTCCAAGGCCCAGGGTCTCAATGTCCAGGAAGGTGAAGCTCTCCTCACAGGCAAGGCCAATTGCCCCCACCAGTCTGGGATCAGAGGATGAACAGTTCAGGTAGCCCCTGATCCCCTGGAAGTCCAATGATTCAATGAAGTCGAGGATTCGTGCCGCCTCCACCCCGTGGACCTCATGTTCCATTAGATCCATGATGGTATGATAGCCCTCAGATTTAAGGAGCCTCTCGGTCATGGGGCCAACGCCCCTCACAAGTTTCAGGTCAGAGAGGATGTGGGGTCTAACATCAGGCCGCCTCAACCTCAACCTCCTCTCATGGGATATCTCCAGGGCCTCAGAGCCTGCAGCGGTCACCCTGGACGCATCAAAGGTCTCCTCGAGTGATTCACCATCATATTCTATTACGAGATCCCATTTGAGTTTTTCAAGCAAGACTATACCTCCAGCATCATTTTCAAGCCCTCGGACTATGAGCCGTTCACGGCCCTCTCATGGAAGTATGCCGCCATCTCAACCTCGCCCTGCCTCCTGAGGATTGCCCCCATAAGGTAGCACGCCCCTGGATTCCCGGGGTCCCTCTCAAGGATCTCATGCAGCCTGAGCTTGGCATCCAGGAGCTTGCCCTCACTGCAGAGCTCCTCAACCTCGGCCAGGACGTCCCCATCAACCTCCCTGGCCTCCCTCACCTCACCTGATGTCAGCTCCATGAGGCGCTCCAGTATCATCACCGTGGCGTCCCTGTGCAGGGGTGAGTTCTCGTTTCCGCAGCGGGGTGAATAGATGCAGGATGGGCAGCCGTCGGTGCAGCTACAGGATGATACAAGTTCAAGGGTCGACGCCAGGAGGTCCCCGAAGACCTCAACACCCTTCTCAGCAAGTCCGATTCCACCCTCAAATCCATCATATATGAATATTGTGGCCTCCTGTGTGTCAGGGTGCATGGGCGTCGATATCCCCCCGATGTCGCTCCTGTCGCAGAGGACGTGGAGGGGGAAGAGGGATATCAGGGCGTGTTCAGCGCCATGGATGCCCCCATCGAAGGCATCATCCCCGTACCTATCCTCAACCTCATCCTTCAGGGATTCAGGGATGGTGAACCAGAGGGCCCTGGTCCTGAACCTGAGGGGTGGGAGGTCAAGTTCCCCTCTACCAAGGACCCTGCTGTAGACCATCACCCTGTAGCCAGTGTAGTGCTCGGTCACCTCCACCTCACCGAAGTTAACCTCAAGGTCACCCAGCCTCCTCCTCCTGAGTTTCCCCATAACCCTGAGCTCGCTGTCCCTGAGTACGCTGGTATGGTACTCCACGTCCCTCCTCTCAACCGTTATCCTCCTGGCCTCAAGGTCGAAGTCCCTTACAGTGTAGGTGTTACCGTGGTTCATCAGCACAGCCCCCTCATGGGCCTCCCTGTATGCCTGGGAGCGGCTCATGGTCTCAAGGACTCGGCCCTCACAGATGACCGTGAAGGTGTCCTGGGAGACGTCAACCAGGCCGTGCCTGAACTGGGGGTCGCCGCTGCAGGTGAGGCCGTCTGATGAGAGTTCAAGCTCCCCATCAGCCAGCATCTCCCCTGCAACACCCACACTGAAGTCGTATTCCAGGAAGTCGTCCAGTGTTAGGGGCAGCTCGGATGCCGCGCATGCAGTCTGGTTCCTCAGTATCAGCCTGTTCTGGAGGTCTATTATGGCATTCTCATGGGCCCTCTCAAATATGAATGAGGGGTTCTTCATTATGTACTGGTCCAGGGGGTTCTCAAAGGCCACCAGGACCACCATGGAGTCCTTAAGGTTCCTCCCCGCCCTGCCGGCCTGCTGCCATGTTGATATCATGGTCCCCGGGTACCCTGATATTATGACAGCGTCCAGTGAACCGATGTCTATGCCGAGCTCCAGGGCATTGGTTGCAGTGACACCCAGGAGCCTCCCCTCCTTGAGATCGGCCTCTATCCTCCTCCTCTGCTCTGCAAGGTAACCGGCCCTGTAGGATGTCACCCTGTCAACGAGTTTACGGTTCTCCCTGTCAAGCTGCTGCCGGGTCCAGCGGGTTACAAGTTCAGCCATCTTCCGGGATACGGTGAAGCAGAGGGTTTGGACGCCCCTCAAAACAAGGTAGGTGAGTATGGCTGATGTTTCGAGGTGCGCAGATGGATCACCCCTCTTCATGTAGGGGTTGTAGAGGACGAAGTGCTTCGGCCCTGAGGGTGATGTGTCATCTGAGATCACCCTGAAGTCGAGGCCTGTAAGTTTACGTGAAAACTCGGCAGGGTTGGCCAGGGTTGCGCTTGCAAGGATGAACTGGGGGTCTGAGCCGTAGTAACTGCAGATCCTCCGCAGCCTCCTCAGGAGGAGGGCAACGTTGGAGCCGAAGACCCCCCTGTACTGGTGGGCCTCGTCGATAACCACGTAGCGCAGGTTACCGTAGAATCGCCTCCACTGGTGGTGCCAGGGGAGTATCCTGTGCAGCTGGTGGGGGTTGGTCAGTATCACCCTGGAGTTCTCCCTTATCCAGGGCCTCCTGTCCCTGGGAGTGTCACCATCATAGGTTGAGGGGTTCAACTGGAGTCCTAGGCATGACTCCATCTCCTCCAGGACCCGGAGCTGGTCCCTTGAGAGGGCCTTGGCAGGGTAAATGTAGAGGGCCGTTGCCTCAGGGTTGAGGGTGAGGGTCTCCATGATGGGGAGGTTGAAGGCCAGTGTCTTCCCTGAAGCCGTGGGGGTTGTTATGAGGATGTTACCGCCCTCCCTTACGGCTTCGAGGGCCTCCCTCTGGTGGCGGTAGAGCCTTATACCATGTGTATCCAGGTAGTCCCTGATGTTATCCGGGAGGTCATCCGGGTCAGAGTACCTGGCTTCACGGCCCGGGATGGTCTCCACGTGTTCTATGGCGTCCCTGAACCGCCAGTCCTTCCTGAACCTCTCAAGAACCCTTTTAACCATGAAAATGAATTATGGTTTAATCTTATTTAATGGTTGTCCAGGGGTGCAGAATAACCGTTTATTTAACCTCCAGACTGGCCAGACGGATCCCGGGCGTTACACTTTTCCTTCTGATGGAACATAATATAATACAGTGTAGATGAGGGGGTGTAACTTTGAGGAGATATGTGGCTGTGGCCATCATCGTTGCCGTCCTGGTCCTGGCAGCGGCCCTGTTTTCATGGAACGGGACCCCTGTGGAGGGCCATGTGGCCCTCGTGGTCTTCGAGGACTACAATCAGCATGAATTTGAAACCCTACGCTCCACGGCCACCGATGTCACCGTGGTGGGTGCGGGTAACCTGACATCTGGCTACGATGTCCGCATTGAGGATGTGAAGCCATCCGATATCCTGGGCTACGATGCAGTCATATTCATAGGTGGAAGCGGCCTCTACAGGAGGGTGGAGTCTGGGCGGATGGACAGGGACCTTGAGATGGCAGCCGGGCTCGCAGAATCAGCCAGCAGGAGTGGTAGGATCATAGGCGCCATATGCGCTGCGCCGGCCATACCAGCCATGGCCGGAATCCTGAGGGGCCAGAATGCGACCATATACCCTGGACTTGAGGGTGTGCTCTCAGAGAACGGAGCCAGATACGTGAAGGCCGACGTCGTGGTTTCAGGGAGGATTGTAACGGCACCCACCCCTGAATCCGCCGGAAAACTTAGGGATACCATCAGGGAGATGATCAGGAAGGGATATTCATGAAGAGGTATATTGTAATTGTGATGCTTGCCCTGATGGTTGCGGGCTGCGTCTCAGAGGATGGTAACTACACCAGCGAGGGTTTACAGGACAGTAATCCTGATAGTTCTGTTAATGATGCCGGCGATTCCCAGGGTGAGGTTAACGGTACCGCTGAGAAGGAATCCAGCTATGAGGCATCAGGCTACTGCTACCACGTGGTTGACGGTGACACCATAGATGTTGAGGGTGTTGGGAGGATCCGGCTTGTGGGGGTTAACACCCCTGAGCGTGGGGAACCAGGCTACAGGGAGGCCACGGATTTCGTGAAGTCCATGTGCCTTGGAAGAACCGTCCAGCTGGACATCGATGATGCTAAGAGAAATGATAAGTATGGGAGGGTGCTTGCAGTTGTCTATGTCGACGGGGTGAACCTCAACAGGGAGCTCCTCAGGCGTGGTTATGCGGAGGTCATGTACATACCACCCTCTGAGTTTAATCCCTACGGGTGGACTAGTTAATTCTCAGGAGTTCTGAGAACAGAGTATATAATCATAAATACACTATCTAGAATAGGACTACCCTAACGTGGGGGATTATCATGAAGATTTCAAAAATTCTACTTGAAAATTTCAGAGCTTTTAGATCTTCCGAAATTGATGTCAGAAATCTTAATGTTTTTCTTGGTAAAAATGATCAAGGCAAGTCATCAATACTTGAAGCCATGGATATATTTTTTAATGATGGTAAAGGGACTGTCAAAGTGACAGATGATGACTTAAATAAGATGGCTCTCTCTGGAGGAGTCAGTGAATTTGCTATTGGTATTCAATTTGAGAATTTTCCAGATCCTATCATTATCGATGAAACAAATGAAACATCTCTAAAAAAAGAATGCTTGTTGAATAAGCAAGAGAAACTGGAGATCTGGAAACTATTTAAAAAGGGAAGATTGTCATCTGTGCAAATAAAGTGTTTTCATCCTTGCAATGACGATTTTCTTAGGTTTATGCTAACAAAAAACGTAAATGAACTTAGAGCGTTTGTTGATGAAAATAACATTCATGTAGAAGACAGAAGAAAAGCTGCTGAAATGAGGAGAGCTATAAGAACTCACTATAAAGAGAGAGATGGAAGTTTAGATCTCCAAGAAGTAAAAATCCCTATCAACGATGGAGATCTTAAAAAAATCTGGGATAAAATTAAGATATACATGCCTGTCTTTACATTGGTTTCAGCAGATAGGGAAAATCTAGACACTGATTCTGATTTTCAGAATCCTTTGAAAAACAGAATAAAAGAGATTTTCCAAGGCGAAGAGGAAATTCTAGAGAAATTGAATTCTGTTTCAGAGAAAGTTTATAGCGAGATCATGATATTCGCTGAGAGGACCATTGAAGAGTTCAATATCTTGATGGGAGATAAAATAAATATTAAACCGTCGATACCAGCCACAAGTGATTTAAAGTGGTATAATGTTTATAAAAAAATTGGATTTGAAACTGAAGACAGTATACCTATGAATCAAAGAGGAAGCGGTTTCAGGAGACTAATTCTCTTAGCTTCTATTTTTGCAAGAACTAAAGAAGATTTAAACGATAATGTGGATGTAGTTTATGCAATCGAAGAACCGGAATCCTCTCTACATCCAAGCTGGCAGAAAAAACTTGCAGATGCTCTTATTGAATTATCAGAAAAAGAAAAATATCAGACATTTTTAACTAGCCATAGCCCTGCTATGATACGAATTTTTAACACTTCCAGCATAAAATATGTTGAAAAAGAAAATGGTGAATCCAGAGTTTATGATTTCAATGAGGACATCGCGACAAAGATAATAGAAACTATGGGCCTTCTTCCCAATATAGGTAAAGTTGTTGTATGTGTTGAAGGAAATAACGACATAAACTTCTTATTGAATATTAATCAGAATATTGAAGAACTAAAAGAAATCATAGATCTAAAAAAAGAGATGGAATCAGGAATTCTAACGATTATGCCAATGCATGGAGGTAACCTAAAGGATTTTATCGCCAAGCATTATCTAAAAAATACAAATGTCCTTGAATTCCATTTATATGACAAAGACGATGGGAGCTACTTTGAAGACATTGAAAAGGTCAGACAAAGAAAAGATGGATCCTATGGAACACTTACAAGTTTACGAGAGATAGAGAACTATTCGCCTCCTGAAGTGCTTGAAGAATGCTTTAATGTCAAATTGGCCTCTGAAATGTCTTCTATAGAAGATTGGGGAGAAAAAAACATTCCAAAACTGATAGAAGAAAAGGTAAAGATGAAGGAAAGCATAGTGAAAAAGAAGATCTGTAATGATTGTTCTAAAAAGATTACAAAAGATCATCTTATGGAAATGGGAACTTGGAACGAAGTTAAAGGATGGTTCGAAAAGATAAAGGAAATGGTTGAGAGATGCTATGAATAATATGCTTTGTTTGATAAAGTAGGACTCTCATTATCATAGCCCACGAATAAACTTTAATCCCACCCCTCAATGATCCTCTCTTTCAGTACGCGGAACTCCCCGTCCTCAAGCAACCTTCCATCCTTTACCATGTGCCCCCTGAGGGCCCTCAGAATGAAGGATACCACAGCATGACCTATCATGTCACCCTTAAGACCATATGGGGGCTTGGAGAGGAATTTCATCTCATCCACCGGATCAAAGTCGCCCCTTGAAAATTTTTCAACTGTCACATCCATCATGGTCTTAACTGGGTGGTAGACATCTGGAAGGAGGTTAAGGTTCTCATCAACTATCCAGTCACCCCCGGGGCCCCTGAGGATGTGGGCGATGAACCGTAATAATCCACTCCCTGTTTTCTTTTTGAACTCTTCAAGATTCTCAGAGAAGAATATTTCAAAGACCTTCGGGTAATTTCCAGTCTTCCAGAGGTTTCTGTTTCCACGTATCACAGGGAGGTTCTCAGGGCCAGAGTGGAAGATCCTCCTTGAAAGCTCACTGTTTATCAGCTCGCTGAGACCATAAAGCCTATCCCCCCTCCCTGATTCACCATTGAGGTACCACTGGAAACCTGATGCCATCAGATCCCCGACCCACGCCGACACCATCCTCCCTGCAGCATCACTGTGCTCAGGGTCATCTGAACTCAGCGCAAGGGTCATGTGGTCGAGGAGGATCTCATAGTCCTCAGCAGCCATTGAGGCGTCAGGGAATACCATGAGAACGTTATCAGGTCCTTGGAGGGTCGGGGCGGGCATCCCCTCATGGGTTCTAAGTATGAGGGCCACAAGGATATCTGATCCTCTGCCATGGAAGTCATCAGCTGAGACCTCAGGATTCAGTGTGGAAGCATACCCTATCCGGAGCTCCCTGAGTGAGGAACCCCTCAGGAACCCCTCAAGGTCATCCCTTCTTTCACCAAAAAGTTTATCAGGTTCATTTATTATTAATTCTCCCAGTCTATCCCTGAATTCCAGATCTTCAGAGCCCAAGTGAGGCCTTTCATCGATCTTAACCCTGAATGAGGAGATATAGCTGTCAAGTATCTCATCCGAGGATGTATCATCAAGATGGATGACACCGTCGTCCAGGGTGATTGATGGGGACTCCTGCAGTTTAACTGCGATTGATTCCATGGTGGTCCCGAAAAGTCTGAGGGGGCCCCCCGGGCATTCATCACCGTAAAGGTATTCCAGTCCAATCTCCCGGGAACCGATATCCTCTGCAAGCCTGTAGAGGGAGTAGGCCACCACATGGTGGTCCAGGTCATCCAGATGTATCCTTTTAACCAATGAGCTCCGTCCCCTCTTCCTCATGGATACGATGGCACCCAGACGCGAGTTATCAAACATGTTGATGAGGGCTGAGACAGGATTTTCCACTGTGGAGTCCTTAATATCACCGAGATCCGGCCTTATGGCCTCCATGATCCCCTTCTTATCGAGGTACTCATCGAATCCCACATTGTCACAGAAGAGATTAACGATGGGGGATCCATGGTACATGCTGACCCAGAGGATCTGCCATGCTGCCACGGGTTCCATGAAGTAGAGGTCCCTGATCCTGCCAAAGAGTGGGGTTACTTTTTCCTTAACAATGAGACCTGCATCGGCCAGCCAGGACCCGACGGCCTTCACCTGTACCGGACCCAGATTGTTCCTTTCATGCCATCTTTCCTCATGGGTGAAGATTAATGGCATCCATTCATCCCTGAGGCCAAAGGTGGAGTACCTGTCAATTCCATTTAACTTTCTGGCTCTCATCATAAACTAAATATTGAGATGGGGATAAATAAGGCTGTGGGGTGTGAACTTGATCAGATACGTTAATCTCAGAATAATATCAGACAGGGATGAGATAGAATCTCAGCAGAAAAGGCTGGAAAATATTCTGAAGGAGAGAGCAGATAAGGTCGTTGAGGGGGGTGCCGGTTTTCAGGGGGGTGAGGAGAAGGGTAAGGTATACTGGATGTCTGACCTTGGCATATGGTACATGACCCGATTCATAGAGGGGAGCAGGTACTGGAATGGCTTCGGGACAGAGGAGCCAGAGGAGGGCGGTAACAGGACAATCGTGTGTGAGATAAACTTTCCCCCGGAGGGTATAAACCGTAGGGTTGGGGCTGCTATAGCGCGTGATCCCACAGGAAACTACTATGTGGTGCACAGGGGCAAACTAGGTGGGAATTACAGTAAAAGAATATTTGAGGAGAACTACCACGGTGAATGGACAACAGTCATTGACGGTGATCGGCAAGAAAAGGTTGTGGTCATAGGAAAAATTGATGAGACAATCCCTGAGAAAATAAGGAACTTTGTATATGAGGTCCAGAGGATAAAGGGCATGAAAAGCAATTTTAAGCTGAGGGAGAAACTTCAAAAGGTTCTGGATGAGTATGCAAATGCAAGAAAAGAAGAGTTTAGTGGCCATCCCCTCGCTGGATTCATACGCACGGAGATCCCTGACGAACTCAAAAAGATAGTCCCAGCAGATTATATAATAAAGGGATCAGCTGGACAGGGAAACTGGGCAAGGATACCCTGGATTGCCCTAATGGACCCTGAAGTGACCGAAACCACTCAAAAAGGATTCTACATAGTATATCTCTTTAATGAAAACTTGAAAGGTGTGTATCTATCCCTCCATCAGGGAGTAACAGAAATTAGGGATGAATATAACAATGATGCAGAAAACATATTGAAAAATCGTGCAGAAACTCTAAGATCCTATATAACCGATAAAAATTACCTGAATGAAATCTCATTGAGCGCTACAGGGTATGGGCCTCTATATGAAGCAGGAAACATCATAGCAAAATATTACCCATCCGGTGGACTGCCAGACGATGATGAACTAAAATCTGACCTTGAAGAATTTCTGAATATTTACAGTGAACTTAAAGCAGTCTATAGGAACATCCCCCTAGAAAAAGGGAGAGATCACCAGAGAAAACTTAAGGCCATTGACGTTCCAGGAAACAATAGACGGGGAAAAGGATCAAACTTTTACCAGTACTTAAAAGTGAGGGATTATCACTTCAGACCGGAACTCGTTGAGAACTTCCTCCTCTCCCTCAAGGTCAAGCCCTTCGTGATACTGACCGGTAACTCGGGTACAGGTAAGACAAAGCTTGCACAGCTCTACGGCAGTTACATCTCCACAGAGAATGACAAAAGGTACCTGGTCGTCCCGGTGGGTGCCAACTGGACCGAGACGAGGCACATCTTCGGCTACCTCAACATAATGACGGGGGAATACCAGAGCACCCCCGCCCTGGACTTCATCATGAGGGCCTCCAGGGACCCTGACAACCCCTACATCCTGATACTCGATGAGATGAACCTATCACACGTTGAACGCTACTTCTCTGACTTCCTCTCAGCCATGGAGAGCGGCGAACCAGTACCACTCCATGATGACCCCAACTCTGAGTTCCCATCCATGATAGAGATACCCGAGAACCTCAGGGTCGTGGGAACAGTCAACGTGGATGAGACCACCTACATGTTCTCACCGAAGGTCCTTGACCGGGCAAACACCATAGAATTCGAAACCCTCAGGCCAGGGGAGTATCTTAACGGCACCCCCCACGACCAGGGCCCAGCAGGGGACACAGAATTCCTTGAAGATATCATGGAGTACAACCATGAGAACCTAGAGGACGACCTCCATATGATATGGGATGAACTTGTGGCTGAACTTGACTTCTTCCATGAAACCCTCACAGCCCCGGGATTCGACTTCGGCTTCAGGGTGACAGATGAGATCCTCAGATTCATGCATGCAGCCTGGATCTACGAGAAAAGACCCCGGGAATGGGAAAACTGGGAGCGCTACCTTGACGCCCAGATCAAACAGAAGATCCTCCCCAAGATCCACGGCCCCGAAAGACTCCTCAGGGATACGCTGGAGGAACTCAGGGAACACTGCAGGGACAGGTTCCCTGAATCAGAGAAGAAGCTTGAGGAGATGCAGAACACCCTGAAAACCCAGCGCTACGTCTCCTTCATCAGGTAGTGATCACCGATGGATCAGGAGATAATCATAGAATTCAGGGCAGGGAGACTGAGGATAAATGGGGGTCCAGCCCCCATGGAGGTACCCCCCAGGACAGTGGAGGTCAGCGGCTACCCTGTGAGGCTCATAAATGTCCCCATGGTTGACAGGCCCGGGCTGAACCCCATCGAACACTGCCCCTACTACGACAACCTCAGTGAGATAATGCTCCTGGAGGAGACAGAATACCAGGTACTCTTCGAAGTTGAAGGACCCCTCAAGGATGTGAAGGTCCTCCCCCATGCAGATGAACTCTTCAGGAGGATACGATTCAAATTCAGGGACAGGGTGGCGGGTATACTCAACTTCAGGAGCTACGCCGGCAAATCCTTCCTCGACATCGAGACACCCGGGGGCCATGAATCCATACCCATCGAGGTGAGGTCAAAGAAGATAGACTACCATGAACAGTACCCTGCAATGCTGGCAGACCTCTCAGAGGAGATCACATCCATCATCCTCGAGGCTGACTCCTCCATATTCCAGACCTTCACCCCCTCAGGTGAGGATGACAGGACACTCTACGAGGACTTTCTTTTACTGGAGTACCTCTTCAGACCCGAAAACCTCCCGGCTGCAGCTGAACGCATAAATCACAGCTTCTATTCCGGACTTAAACGTGAGGTCCAGGTTGTACCCGCAGGCCTAGCCTCAGTGGTGGACCCCAACGGACTGGTGGATGTACTCTCAGACCCGGCCAGCATGGATGCAGATGGGAACATAAGGAACCTCCCGCAGCTGAACCTGCGGGAGACGCCTGACACTCCAGAGAACCGCTTCTACAGGTACTTCCTGGAATCACTGGAGGACAGGATACTCTCGCTCCATGAATCAGCCCCCGAGGGTTACATCAGGGACTCCCTGGAGGGATTCCTGGATGAGGTGAACCTCCTCCTCTCTGCAGGGTGGCTGATGGATGTTGGTGAACTCCAGGTCCTCCCCCTGAACTCACAGGTACTCCAGAAGAGGGAGGGCTACAGGGACGTTCTCAGGTACTTCTTCATCCTTGACCTCGCACTCAGGTTCACCTGGGAGGAGCTTGAGGACAGTATCAGGGGATTTGAGAGGAGGCTCAGTGAACTCTATGAGTACTGGTGCTACTTCAGGATCCTCAGGATCCTGGAGGACATAACCGGGGATAGAGTTAACCCCCGGGACATATTCGTCAGGGATTGCTGGAGGGTCCGTCTGAGGACCGGGAACTCCATACTCAGGTTCAGCATGGATGACACCGAGATAGCCCTCTCCTACAATGGAAGGTTCGCCGGGGACACCCCCTGCAGGTCCTATTCACTCCCCTTCAAACCTGACTACTCCATACTCGTGGCTGTGGATGAGTGCACCTGCTTCATACACCTGGATGCAAAGTACCGGTCCACTGTGAGGCCAGATGACCTCTATGAGAGTATCGACATGAGGGACTCTGAGGAGGAACTTGAGAGGAGGTTCAGGGATGGTGATGTTTACAAGATGCACAGCTACAAGGATGCCATACTGCGCAGTGTGGGGGCCTACATACTCTACCCCGGGGATGAGGATGTTTTATTCAGTGAGGGAGGCGGTGAGGTGCCATCGGTTGGTGCATTTCCACTGAGGCCCGGCAAATCCCATGTGGATGAGAGGAGACTGCGTGACTTTATAGAGAGGGCTATTCTGAATATAATCGAAGGGTAATAACCTTTTATACATGGAATCCCCCCAGAGAACTCACCGGGAGATCAGGAATTTAGAAGAAAGAATCAGCGCAGAACTTCTCCACATCAAAAAAAGAATTTACCCGAGAAGGTCACTGACCCTCTCGGAGCTCCTCTTCATCTCTATCCTTATCATACCCAGGTTCACATCAACATCCGTTATGACAACGAGGATCCCCTCCCCTGCATCTATCATGAGGGTCTTACCACGTTTACCCTCAATCATGACCTGCTCGAGGGGCTCATGTTTTATCTCCTCGGCTGACCTCTCGGCTGTACCGAAGACCGCTGATGCCATGGCAGCCACGAGTTCAGCGTCAATGTCACCCGGGACTTCACTCTCTATTATGAGACCATCCTTACCCACAACAAGTGAGCCGTTAACACCGTTGATCCTTCCAAGGTCCTTCAGTATCCTCCCTATCAAATCCTGAACCCCCTATTCAAACATCTTCCTCATGCATTTCCTTATGGTACCCTCAGCTGCACGGTCACCCATAACGGTCTTCAGTTCACCTGTAAGGGCCTGTGCAGCCACCAGGTCAGTGTGTTTAACCTCTGCACCCTCAATCCACTTCATGACGTCATCGTTGAGGTCTGAGATCTTCTTGAGGGCTGCGTCGAGTTCCTCCTGCTCATCCAGCAGGTGCATCGACCTTGCACTTTTTACGAGCAGCTCAGGGTTGATGGCGGCTGCCATCCCGTCAACACCTGATGTCTCAACCAGGGACGCCATTGTCTGGAGTGTCATGAGTATCTGCTTCTCAACCATCTCCTCGGGGGCCTTTATGATCTGTGTACCCACATAGTAGTAGTCCAGTACACCTGCAAGTGCCACCGCTGTGACCAGTGACCCCATATCAGCCACCGCTGAGGTCACATCTGCGGGTACAATGTAGGCCTTCTTGCCTGTGCTCTCTGCCAGTTCAGCACACCTTGATACCTGTTCATCGGTTGCCATGTCCAGTTCAGCTGTGGGTCTCCCGCCGATGACGTAGTGGCCATGCTGTGGTGTCCCTGGCACGGCTGCCGGGTGCATGGAGGATACCCCCACGTCGGTCCTCTCCAGTTTGAGTTCCTTCTCGAGGACGTAGTAGAGGACCACCGGTGATACCGTGCATGTGTTGGCTATGACTGAGCCCTCAGGGAGTTCAGGGAGTATCTCCCTGGCTATACTGAAGGTCCCCTTACCGAAGGGGGTGAAGAGCACTGCCACTTCAGCCTCACTGGCGGCCTCCTTATCGTTATCTGTTACCGTTACACCGGCCTCCTCGACCATGCTCCACTGCTCATCGTCCAGGACTTCCCTTGAAGGTTCCGCCAGTATAACATCATGTCCGGCCATTGCAAACTCCATGGCCATCCTGCTTCCACCGTAGGGTGCCTCCCCACCATACCTTTCAGGGAGGTTCAGTTCATCGGTATATAACTTCTGATTACCAGCACCGTAGACTGTCACCTTCATTGCTATCACTCTTTTCACATTGGAAATCTACAGAAGAAAAGTTTAGTTCTGAAGCCTCACCCTATTAAAGTTTTTTCCTGATTGGGGATTTTATGGGCCCTGTTATTAACTTCAGGGCCCCTTGAATGCTTCTAGTGTCTGAAAATATTTCAGGCCATCATGGGGTGGTTATAAATAATCATCTCGACAGATAGTAATTCTGGGTCATGATTCCAGAGGTGGGGGTTTTGCCGTGAAAGATCTTCAGTCAGGGCTGAGGGTATTATTTGAGGTGGTATTCCTTGCTGTGCTGGGCCTCGATGGCTTCGCACTCTTCATAAGCGTATTCCTGCCGCTGCAGTCGGGCACCTTCCAGGCGGTGGTCCTCCTTGACCTTGCAGCCAGTGCAATGGTCTTGGTGGCCTACCTCACCCGGCCGGGGGTACGTGACAGGTGGAACGTCCCCCTCGTCGCCGCGCCCTTCTACTTCATAGGCGTGACCATCCTTGGCGCGCCCCAGCACTCACCCATACTTGCAGCCCTGAACCTGGTGAAGGTTGCTGGCATCCTCATGGCCGTCAGGGACCTTGCAGGTTCCGTGGGTGAGTTCATGAGGAGGAGCAGGCTCGGCTACGGGGTGGGACTCTTCATATCCGTGATATTCGTCTTCACCATACTCTTCTACATCGTCGAAAGCCCTGTCAATCCCCTGGTGGTGACCTATGAGGACTCCCTCTGGTATGTGCTGCAGACCATAACAACGGTGGGCTACGGGGACATAGTACCTGTAACCTCCCTGGGAAGGTTCACAGGTATGGTCATAATGTTCAGCGCCATCGCATCCACGAGCCTCATAACAGCCTCCGCCACATCCACACTCCTTGAGACCCTCAGGGGGGAGCAGGAGAGGATAGAATCAAGGAGGCGGGATGAGTTCAGGGAAATCGAGGCCAGAATCAGTGGAGTTGAGGAGAGGCTTGAGAGGATAGAGGAGATGCTGGGGGAACTCAGGAAAGGACCATGATACTATTCAATGGCTGTGCCGGTTGCAGTCACAGCCACGAGCTCACCGCCAATCACCGTAACCTTAACTTCGATGTCAACAACTCCCCTGCCACCCATGGACTCTGCATCTGAGAGCATCCTCTCAACCGCCAGCCTCCTGAGTCCATCGAGGTCCCCTGGATCCCCCACGGCCTCACCAGCAGCTATACCTATCCCCACCCCATGGGGCCCATACTCCAGGGCCACGGTACCATCTCCCCCTGATAAACGATCCCCCAAACCCTTACCCAGGAGTCCCAGGGCGTATGTGATGGCAGCTGCAAGGATGAAGTTCACGGTGGTGGGGAATGCTGCCTGGAATGCCATGAGGAGGCCCCCTACCGTGAAGACATTCCACTGGATGGGTTCGGCCGGGAACAGCCAGCCATAGATGTTCACGGCGAAGAATACCAGTATGGCGCTCAGGGCACCTGTGCTGGCCCCGTATTTTCTCCCGGCGACGTATGACTCCATGAAGCCCGCAAGGAGTGGTGATACTATGTACATTATGTTGAAACCGAATATGATAAGCTCTAACTTAACAGATACCGCCGCAGATGCGAGGCCCGCTGCAAGGCCTGCCAGCACAGCCAGTATGGCCCACCTGTAACTCCTCAACTCAGACACCCTCACTCCTCATCCTCAGATTCTGGCTCCATCCAGTTCATACATCCACCCGGACACCCCTCACTCCTCATCCTCAGTGGATACTGCCGTGCCTGTGGCTGATACGAGTATGGTGTTCCCCATGGTCCCCCCGAGGTTGTGGTAGTCCAGGCGCACCCCGATGATGGCGTCTGCACCGAGCCTCTCAGCTGCACTTGCCATGGAGGACAGTGCTAGCTCCCTGGCCCTTGCAAGTTCCCTCTCATAGGCCGAGGTCCTGCCACCCACAACGTCCCTGACACCCGAGAAGATGTCCTTGTATATGTTGGCGCCTATGAGGGCATCACCCGTAACTATACCATGGTACCTGGATATCCTCTTACCATCAATCGTCTGTGAAGTCAGCATCAGCATCCTGAAGTCCTCCACCCACCTCTATGTTTAAGGGGACCCATATATCTACCGGCCTCCGGGTCCATCAGCAGATAGGTGGGAGTTTAAAGATAGGGGTGATGCCACAACGAGATAAGTGGGAGTCCATGACCCTCCCCCTGTATGGGGGTCCCCATTTAGAATTTAATCCCCTCCCGAGGAATCATTAAACAGGTGCCCGAGCTAAATCTGGAGATGGATGATGCTCATTCTTCGAGATACTCATGAAGATTAGGAATAAATAAATAGAAGGTGGGGCAGATACATTACCGTTTTAATGGGGGGAATCTATATGAGAGAACTTATAGCTGTGGGGGTTCTGCTTCTGGCCGTTATGGTTTCAGGCTGCACAACAACCACTGAAACCGGTAACCGTGCCTGACATACCATACAGGACCTACTCTGACAGTGAAATTTCCTTCAGTACCCTGAATCCTGGACCTCTGAAAATCTAACCGTCCAGACACCAAATACCATTGCCGCCGTTGCGGATCCAGCATCTGTGGAGTCATCAGGGAACATCGTAACCCTTGTGATCATACAGAGCATTCCGCTGCCATCAGGTAAGACCCTTAAGGACGTCTATGACGAGACCTACAGGTCCTTTGAACAGGAGTCAGGGTATCAGCTCATATCCGAGAGAACACTGACCATCGATGGCGTTACAGCCTACGAAAACATACACAGGATAAATGTTGATGGTGTCACTAAACAGGAACGTGCAACATGGCTCGAGAAGAACGGTAAGATATACGTCATCCTCTGTGGAACATCACCTGAAAGGTTTGACACAGAGAACAGGAACTTCGACCTCATAACCTACTCATTCCAGGTGAAATGAAAAAACCTCATAACATGAAGGGGTAAAAATGAAAAAAACGGTATTCCTCATCATGATCTTTTCAGTTGCCGTTTCAGGATGCCTCGGCAACGGCTACAGGGTCTTTGAGAATCAGGAGATCATATTCCACTACCCTGCATCCTGGAGCCAGGTTTCCTTCATACACCCACCCGGTGACGTGGACACCTACTATGAATATGCCGTGACGGTGGCAGAACCAGGAGGAGGACTTGATACGGTGGCCACAGTTGAGAAGCTGAAGGCGAACCGCAGTTATCCCACCCCGGAGGGTGTGCCTGATAAAAGGAACATCAGCCTGAGGGGTTACCCTGGAGTTGAGTTCAGGTACCCTGAGAATGAGAGCATGGTGAGGGTTACCATTATAAGCACACCACGCGGACGCTATTGCCTGGTGTGCCGTGCAAGGAGTGAGGACTTTGAGGGTGAACTGGAGAACTTTGACCTCATAAAGTACTCCTTCAGGGTGAAGTAGGATCCACGCTACTGGAGGCGTGCAGCTCTAGCCATACCTTACCTCTCCAAACCTCTGGAGTATATCCATCTCCTCCTCACCTATCTCAGGGTCTCCCCTTAGTATCACGGGTATCTCGCTGAGGGGCTTTGCCCTTGTCACATCGTTTTTGAGTCTCTGGTACACCGCGTTTATGGCCCACCCATAGTCCATATCCCCTGAATCAGTAACCCAGAGGACGTCTATGTCAGCATTTCTCGCCCTCTTAGATTCCTCGTCCCACATGCTGATGAATAACCTGTCTTCCTGCCTCCATGAGTATTCCTCATCACCTATTATGCCCACAACCTCCCTTACTCCATCCTCAAGGAATTTTGAGTGGCCGCAGACACGGCAGACCACGAACTGGCCCTCCGGGGTGTGGATCTTTTTGGGTTTGAACAGGTCCCTCCCGCATATGAGGGTCTGATAATCCTCCTTAAGAGCCCTCTGAGCCTTTTTCAACCTCTCAATGGCCCTCCTGGCAGCTATCCTGACCCCCTCCCCAGGGTCATTGAGGGCCTCCCTCAGCACATCAAGGGCCACGGCATCCCCTGCCTCTCCAAGGTAATCAGCGGCCCGCGCCCTCACCTCAGGGTCATGGGAGTTTCTGAGGTACCCCATGATCCTCTCCATGGCCTCCACGTATCCATCCATGTCATGAGGGTCAAGGTCCATGAAGGCCCTCCTGAGGTCCTCTGCCTCACCACCGGCTCCTGCCTCCTGTCTTCCATTGATGTAGGTGCAGATGGAGCGGAATATGCAGAGACTGCAGAGATTGTTCTCCCTTGGAGGGAACTCCTCCCGCCTTATCCTCTCAGCCACGTCCTCAAGGAGCCCCTCGATGTCTGCTGCCGGTTCTATCAGGTGCCATTCTGAATCCTCAAAGGTGTAGGCCAGGAAGCCGTCGAAGTCAAGGTCCAGGGCGTGCCTGTACACTCCCAGCTGGAGTTCGATGTCCCTTGCATGGATGCCCGACCCTGACATTGACTTGAAGTCCACGAGCTCCAGGCCACCGTCATGGTTCCTTATGATGAGGTCTGTCTGACCAGTTATCATGAAGCCGTCCTTCATTATGCTGAAGGGCTTCTCTGCAGAGACTATCTCTAATGCGCGGCCCCTTATCTCCTCAAGGTAGCGTTTTAGTTTTGATATGAATGCCCTGAATCCATCAGGGGACATTTCGATGTCCCTGAGTGCATGTGATGCCAGTTCCTGAAGGTAATCATCTGTCACGGTCTCGCCACGCATCAGGCGCCTGTTTATCCTCCGGAGGCACTCATGGACCGCTATACCGTAGAGCTGGTCCCTGGTTGAGGGGACGTCGAATCCGTACTCATAGAGCAGCATGTACCTGAAGGGGCAGGTGAGGTAGGTGTTGAGCTCTGTGAAGCTGATCCTGAAGATCTCCCTGGTTTCAATGTCCTCAACCTGGCAGCTGTTCTTTATGATCTCTATCCTGGCATCCTCTGGGTCTATCCTCCCCAGCCTGTCACTGGTTATCCTTGAAGTTTTGATGAGATCCTCTATGAACTCCGAGTAACCGATCCGGCCCCTGTGGTTTTTGGTTGCTGATACTATGAGCATGTCCTGGGCCCGGGTCATCCCCACATAGAAGAGGCGCCTCTCCTCGATCTCATCAGTCCTCATGGTGCTCCTACGGAGTTCCTCGGGTAGTTCGAGTTCACTCCTCTCCCGGACCTTCCTGGGGAATTTCCCGTTGAATACAGAGCATATTATGACCACCGGGAACTCGAGGCCCTTGGCCCTGTGCATTGTCATTATGTTGACTGAGTAGGGGTTATCAAGGAGTATCTGGTCGTACTTTTTGATTCTACCCGACATGGCCATCCTTATGAACTCCATGAGGCCCTCCACGCCTGGCTCCAGGGATATGCGCTCGTAGTCCTTTATGAGTGAGCTGAACCTTGCCAGGTTGTAGAGCTTCTCCCTTGACTCATCATCACCCCTCTCAAGGAGCCTGTGGGGGTACTCTGTCAGTTCAAGGATCTCATAGTACCTCTCAAGTACTCCGAGGTCGCTGTCGATGAGTCTGTTGAGGGCCACAAGTTTCCTGATGTCATCGGGGTCTGTGAATCCTGCCTCCCTGAATTCCCTGTGCTCCCTGAGGCCCCTTAGCTCCTCCTCATCCATGTCCAGGATGAGGTTGACGCTGCCGGGGGTCAGGTCCATGAACTCGCCCTCAAGGTGTTCGTATTTCAGTTTTCTGACTATCTTCCTCCTCTCATTCCGGGTGTGGTGGAGGAGGTGTGTGATGCAGAGTATCTCCTCCCGGTCAAAGAAGCCTCCCTCACCGTATACATTGAAGGGTATCCCCTCCCTCCGGAGTTCATTCATTATCTCCACTGCATCGTGCTTCACGCTCCTGAATAGGAGGGTCACGTAGCCCTGGTGTGGTATTACGCCGCTGTCAACGAGGGCCCTTATTATTCCCACCACGTTGGATGGCTCATCCTGGTGGGTGGGGTTGTCCAGTATGAAGACCCTGTTCTCTGAGTCCCTGACCGGCCTTATGTCCTTGGGGTACTTCCGGTAGCCATCCATGAACCTCTGGGTGACGTCGACTATGCTGGGGACAGACCTGAAGTTCCTCTCAAGCATGACGAACTCTGCACCGTACTTCTTCTGGAAGCCCAGGAAGTTCTCGGGTGTGGATCCCCTGAAGCCGTAGATGCTCTGGTCTTCGTCTCCAACAGCGAAGAGGTTGCATTCCTCTCCCGCAAGTAGTTCAAGGAACCTCTCCTGTATCTGGTTGGTGTCCTGGTACTCGTCCACCATCAGGAACCTGTACCTTGACCTGAGGTCATCCAGCACCTTCCTGTCATTTTCAAGGAGCCGGACGACCCTCCACTGCATCCCTGCAAAGTCAAGGAGTCCAGTCTCATCCATGAGGTCGAGGTACCTCTGGTAGGCCTCTGCAGCGACCCTCTCCAGCCTCCCTGCACCTTTACTTCTATAGTGCTGGCTCAGGGTTTCAGGGTCGACCATGTTCTCCTGGCACTCGCTGAAGAAGGCCTGGATGAGGGGGAATCTCTCCCTCTGCAGATTGCTGAGCCCCAGCTGGTCCCTGTGCTCGTATATGAACATGAGCTGGTTCTCCTCATCCATGACATGGAAGTTTGAGCCGAGGGAGTGGTGGTCCGGGTACATGCGGAGTATGCGGTTGCAGAAGGAGTGTATGGTTGATATCTGCATCTCCTCAGCCCTTCCACCCACACGCTTGATTATCCTCTCCTTCAGTTCATCTGCAGCCTTCCTGGTGAAGGTTATTACGACCAGGGATGATGGTTCAACACCCCTCTCATCTATGAGGTGGGCGACCCTCTCCACTATGATCCTGGTCTTCCCTGCCCCGGGCCCTGCGACCACCAGGAGGGGACCTGTGAAGTGTTCAACTGCTCTGCGCTGTTCATCTGTGAGCTGAATCTCCCCTGTCATGAATGGCACCCCATAAATGTTATTCTATGGTTTCCATCCACTTTTATAGTTTTTCCATTGAATTCCCGTCCTGTGAATTTACTGTGCATAGATTCATTAAGGGTACAGGGACAGCTACAGAGAACCCTTAAATCATATAAACCACTGGAGGACGATTCTGTTAAGAGGACAGGAACAGCTACAGAGAACCTTAAAGCAGGTCCGGACCCAATCCTGGATTCAGGAAAGGAAAAGCCACATGCAGTGAGATTCTACTCCTCAGGCCATTGAATTGGCCTGCTGAGGTTCCCGCATGAGGACAGGAACTGATGACGGAAGCCATGGGAGGACGCCTGCGGTAGGGAGAAAGATGACCTCAATGGATTCAAAAAAACCATTCAAGGGTGTGAAAGAATGTGGTTTTTCCTGTGGCTATAAACGGGACGATAGCTGGACTCGAATTTGTTTCAAGAACTGAGGCCTGCAGGCGGCTCCAATGACAGGATCATAGGAGGTTATGCCATTGAGGCCATTCTGCATGAGAGGGTCAGATATGGTGCCATAGAGCAGGGTAGCTTCATTGAGGAGATAATGGGTGCAAGAGCTACCCATCCGCCGGTTACGGTACAGACCACAGGTACACCTCAGATCACATTACCGGTTCAGCCCTCACACACGGGGGTGAGGTGGTGCACTCTGTTTTCTTCAGACTGAGGAATGATTGCAGCAAGACCAGTTACCGTACTGTGATAAGAAACAACAACAAACAGGTCCACCCATTACCCTTCAAATCATATAAATTTTACATTATAATAATTAAAGTTAATTTTAAATACTGCCTCTCTTAAAATAAATCTGAATAAAATTAAAGGGAGGTGAAATTATCAGGAGATTAATGGCACTGGTTGCAGTGATACTCACAGTCTCACTCGCAGGAACTGTCAGTGCAGCTGAGGTGACAGGACACGTCAGGGAGATCTACAATGAAACATCAGGGACATACACAACCCTTGAAAATGCGCTGCCAGTCAGAAACGCCACTGTAACCATAATACATAATGGATCGGTCCTCAATGAAACACATACAGCGCCGGATGGTTCATACAGAATCAACTTCAACGACACATTCCCTGCGGTTGTCCAGATAAAGTATTCCAGCTACAGGACAGCCACCTACACCATCAACGGCTCATGCACCATCAACCACACCTTCATGCCAGATATAGCCATAATAAGTTCGGTTCCAGAGAAGGGCCGCATCCTCAAATCAATGAACAACCGGAGGATAATCTACCATGACATGTGGGATCCATCATCAGCGGCAAACGACTGGATAATGGAGTACGTGAACTTCGCCTACCTGGACATGGCCATGCCCGGGACAGGATGGGGCGACTCATGGTACCCCTACCTCCTCAGGAGCCCTGCAAACCAGAGGAACATGATAGCAGCGGCCTTTGGTTACCCCACAGATACAGACAGCGACCCCTGGGGGGGCACGGGGCTGAACCTCCTGGGCGGAACCCCTGGAAACGACACAGCAGACACCATCGAGAACACCTACATTGCAAGCTACTATGCCC
This sequence comes from Methanothermobacter thermautotrophicus, assembly GCF_014889545.1. Taxonomy (NCBI): domain Archaea; kingdom Methanobacteriati; phylum Methanobacteriota; class Methanobacteria; order Methanobacteriales; family Methanobacteriaceae; genus Methanothermobacter; species Methanothermobacter thermautotrophicus. The sequence goes on from NZ_QKOF01000007.1 coordinate 167,763, forward strand.
TTGCATCAGGGACAGCTGCCAGGGAGAACCTGGAGAACATGGTCAGGTACATCCAGTACCTCATGGGTGAGACCACCTTCAACCCCGTGGAGAATGGCCAGGGCCCTGTCATGGCATCCCCTGACTGGGGACTCTACCACCCTGACCGTGGTGTTATGAGCGTCTCGGCAACCAGGGAACAGATAAGGGCCTGGATAGAGGGCAACCCCGGGTTCATCCCACCCTATGACAGCCTGAGGTGGATAGATCAGAACTTCTCATCATGGGCAGAAAACCAGCGGGCAGATCTCTACAGGAACTTCGAGAACTGGTACAGTGCAAACAAGAACATAACAGGACCCTTCATTGTTGTTGTAAGTTACGGTCCATCAGCTACAGTGGACGCACTGATCAGGGAGGCCGAGAGGCAGGGAAGGGCCGCCTTCAACCTCTACCAGGGCGCCACCAGCCCTGCGGTGAGTTCACTCCTCGAGGAGCTCACACTGGGTGTCAACGGTAAGGGGCCCCTGAACCGCAACATAAGCGCCGTCATATCCCTCTACTCATGGTCCCTCAACTACGCAAACCTGCCATCCGGCGGGGCCCTCAGCGAACTTGAGAGGATCAACCTGCCCGTACTGAAGGCTGTGCAGCTATACAGCAACTCAAGCCTGACAAACCCCATGGGTGCACAGTACGAGTGGACCTGGCAGGTCACAATACCTGGATTTGAGGGCGTTTTCTCACCCGTGGTTGTATCATACACCGATTCATCACAGAATGAAGTCGTGGTTCAGTCAGGGGTCCAGAAGATGGTCAAACTGGCTGATGCCTGGGCCAGGCTCAGGGAACTTGAAAATTCAGAGAAGAAGATTGCGGTGATACTCTACAGCTACCCCCCTGGTAAGGATGGATTCACGGCATCATACCTTGACGTCTTCAGGAGCCTCCATGAACTCCTTGTGAAGCTCAATGAGAGCGGCTACAGGGTTGAGAGGATACCATCACCTGAGGAGCTCTACACCATCGTCTCAGAGTTCGGTAATAAGGGCACCTGGGCCCAGCCACTTCTTGAGAGGTATGTGTCAGAGCACAGGAGGGAGCTGGAAGCCAGAGGTCAGCTGCTCGACATCCAGAGGTACCTTGAATGGTTCAACGCCCTCCCTGAGAAGCTGCGCTCAGAGGTCATATCAAGGTGGGGCCAGCCCCCAGGCAACATAATGACGGTTAACGGGTCCATCGTCATCCCTGGTCTGATGCTGGGGAACATCTTCATAACTGTCCAGCCGGCCCGTGGCTGGGATGAGGTCACAGACTACCATAACCCATATCTGCCACCCCACCACCAGTACCTGGCCTTCTACCGCTGGATCGATGAGGTCCTAGGCGCCGATGCCATGGTCCACCTGGGGACCCATGGAACCCTCGAGTTCCTCCCGGGAAGGATGATCGGCCTCATGGAGGATGACTGGCCCTTCCAGCTCACCAGTCTGCCCAACATATACCCATACATAGTCTCAAACCCTGGTGAGGGAATGGTGGCAAAGGACCGCAGCGGTGCACTCATCATAGACCACATGACACCTGCAATGGTCCAGAGTGGCCTCTACGGTGCACTCATTGAGATCCACGACCTCATCCACCAGTACGAGAACGCCCTTAAGGTCGGTAACAACCAGATACTCCCTGCACTGGAATCCCGGATAAAGACTGAGGCCTCAGAGATGGGCTTCAACATGACCGGTAACTTCACAGAGGCCCTCGAGAGACTCCACCTCAGTCTACATGAGATAGAGTCAGACATAATACCCCTGGGACTCCACAGCCTCGGCAGGGTCCTTGAGGGTGACGAGCTCCTGGAGGAGGTTCTCACCATAGCATCATCAAGGTCAGATCTCCTCGAGAATATCAGGAAACAGCTCTATCCGGGTCTGCCAGCCTACACTGAGATGCTGAAGGACCCACTGCGCTACAGTGACGAGATAGCCTCAGTGAAGAACCTTGCACGTCTATGGATAGGCAGCATCATAAACGGTACTGTGCCCTCCGGGATAAATGCCACGGACCTTGAGTTCATCAATGACACCATCATGAAGATACGTGGAAACACCGAATGGCAGAGCATCCTCGCAGCGCTCTCAGGTGGATTCATAAGACCTGGACTTGCAGGGGACCCTGCCTGGTGTGACGTACTTCCAACAGGCGCCAACTTCTACTCAACAAACCCCAGGAAGATGCCCACAAGGGCTGCATGGGAGACCGCAGTGAGGATAGTTGATTCGATGCTTGCAGAGTACTACCAGAAGCATGGCAGCTTCCCTGAACTCATCGGTATGGTTATGTGGGGCACTGAACTCCTGAGGACCGACGGGATAGCCATTGCAGAGTTCCTATACCTTCTCGGAGTTAAACCCCAGTGGAACAGTAACGGTGACGTCAACCCAGCCCCGGTCCTCATGAATGCATCAGAACTCATGATAACAGTGAACGGTACCCGGATACCAAGGCCACGTATAGACGTATTTGTAACAGCAGTCACAGGTAACCAGCTCTGGATAGACCTCATGAATAAGGCCGTTGAACTTGCAGCTTCAGCCAGTGACACCGAGAACTATGTGAAAAAACATTACAGTGAATGCGGATCCCTTGACCGTGTATTCGGTCTCAGGGGACTCGTACTCGAGGGTACTGGTGTATCTGATATGACACCTGCAACCTCAAGGTGGAACACCAGCAGTGAACTCGCAGACGTCTACCTGTCAAGGGTATCCTATGCCTGGAGGTCCACCCCAGGAGGCGTGGATATACAGCAGAACCGGGGCACGTTCCAGTACCTCCTGGGTAAGGTGAACCTGGTGACACAGAACCTGGACAGCACATGGAGGCTGATGGACACCGACGACTACTATGACTGGTTCGGTGGAATGGTCCTCGCATCAAGGCACCTGGGAGGTAACCCCGATACAGCTCTTATAGATATAAGGAACAGGAACACGGTTACAGTGAGAACGGTGGCCGAGGAGATTGAACTTGAGATCAGATCCCAGCTCCTCAACCCGAAGTACATGGATTCCCTCCTCAATTCACCCAGCGGGTGGCTTGAATATGCTTCAAGGTACAAAAATGTCTTTGGAATTGCAGTTACAACCGGCAGCGTCAGCAATGAACTCTGGGACCAGCTCGCAAGGAACCTTCTGAGTGACCGCTTCAGGGCATCCGGGGGCTATGAGGCCACTGCAACACAGTCCATGATTGCCTGGGTCCTTGAAGCCGCAAGGAGAAACATCTGGAGCGCCGACGGTTCCCTGGTGAGGGATCTTGCAAACCGTTACATTGAACTCGCAGGAGAGTACGGTGTTGTCTGCTGCCACCACACCTGCGCAAACATTGTCTTCAATAACTGGGTGGTTAAGGTCTCATCCCTCAACCAGGCATCCCTCAAGAAGTTTGCAGCTGCACTGGCTGCAGCCACAGGGAAGTCCATTGATGTCCCTGGCTCTGATGGTTCACAGCCAGGATCAGCAAATGATGGTAGTGGGGTCGGCGAGACAGGTAAACCGGATTCAGGTTCCGCAGGATCTGCAGGTAGCAGTTCATCAGGCAGTGCATCCACTTCATCATCAGATGCTGCTGGAGAGTCATCATCCAGTGAAGGGAGAGAATCAGGGAAGGCCTATGAGGTTTCAGCCTCAAATAGCAGCGGTTCAGCAGAGAGTCAGGTGCCCCTCTATGCAATTCTGGGTGTCGTGGCACTTGTACTGCTCGTAGGATTTGGTTACTTCAGGGGTAAATAACCCCAATTCCTTTTTTTTAAGGCTCATAAAATTAATCATGGCCATGAGCTGCATCAGCTCTTAAACTAAGCATCATTCTAAAGGCAGCCCACCTGTTTCCTGAGTTCAGTCAGAACACGCAGCAGAAGTTTGCTGGTGAGGTGCCACTCCCCTCCCCTCAGCTCCACGAGGCCCCGGAGCTCAAGCCCCTCAATTTCCTCATCACCAACAGCCCCCTCTGGTATGGGGGCGTCACAGAGATCAGAGAGGATTCTCTTCTCCACGGGACTGAGCTGTGATAGCTCCACCATCCAGGGAAATGCGATCTGCTGAAACTTGGCAGTGAAGTTCTCCTCCAGCAGCGCCGGCCCATAGATGACCCCATCTGAGAGGACGTTCAGGAAGCTGTCAATGAAGAGGGGAAGCCCCTCTGTGAGTCTGTAGATGTAATCCAGACCTGCAGCTGTGGCCCTGAATTTGGGTGCCTTCATGCGGATGTAGTTCTCTGTTTCCCTATCCCTAAGGGGTGGTATGTTGACGATGGCCAGTTCAGGTATTCCCTCTTCAATCAAATCCAGTAAGTGTCTGCTGTAGGTGGTGGAGACCGCGCATCCCATTGAGTACATACTGCTCATCTTCCAGGCCTCCCTGAAGGCTGATGGTTCAGGTGGCATTGAATCTATGAGGATGTTCCACTCAACAGTCCTGGCCAGCGCCATTATCCTCCTGAAGTCTGGTATCCCCTCATGGACCTCCCTTATATCGGCGCACCTCATATCGATTAGAGTTGTCCTGCTGGGGTTCTCCCCATGGAGTTTCCTAAGAATAGCTGTTTTTCCGGAGCCCCTCATACCTGTTACAATCACGAATCCAGGGTCATTGAGGCATTCCCTGATCCTTACAAGTTCCCTTTCCCTTCCAAAAAACACATCAGTCCTGTTCAGGGAGATTATGGGCATAAATACACTTATTCATGTTTTAGAGTACTGCGAGTTCGCCGGCTGAGGTTATTTCAAGCTTTTCCCGGTCGATGAAGCCCATGTCACGGAGTTCCCTTATGTGGTTGTAGGTCATCCCCCTGCTTATGCCTATCTTAACTGCAAGGTTTTTAACGGATTTTTCACCGGCCTTGAGCTCCTCAAGGACCTGTTTCTTTGTCTTGGAGATTCCGAAGCTCAGTATTGGGAGGTCTATCAGTTCATTGTCCTCCTCAGTCACATAGACTATGCGCTGGACGTCGTGGTTTCTTGCGTAGCAGCCAAAGAGTGCGCCGAGTGCCTGGGTCTTCCTGCCCCCGCTTATGTTCACAACCACACGCCTTCCATGGGCCCTTTCCTCGTCTATGATCTCCACCATATCCCTTGCAATGCTCACAACGTCATAGAGGCTGGTCTCAAAGGTTGTTATCTCGACGAAGTTGCCGAGGGTGTCCCTGAGAACCTGCTCCACCTGCTCCTTTTCCCTGGGAGCCTTGTCCTCCTTGAGTAAAACCACCTTTCGCGGTGAGAACTGTGTTATGCAGAACATCACCGGTTCAATGGAGTATATCGTGGATATAAGCGTGGTATCCATTATTATCACGTCCCTCCTGTTTTCCTATCCCAAAGTTTTGTTCACGGAAAACAATTCATCATATTTGAGTTTATATTCTCTGATTACTCTATATATAATTTTCCTATTTTGATTTTACATTCATAAAAAACGCTTTTTTCTATCAGATCATGAGGTATCCTGCAGGATTAAATTTACAGCTAGCAGCATTCATCATCATACCCTGAATTTTAATTCATCCCAATATGGAGATGATGAGATTTCTCTGAGGATACCATGACAGTGAAGGATTGTATAATGAAGTTAATGAAGGCGGCATCCTACCAGTGAAAAAAATTTCTTATCGATGTGGCTGATATTTGATTATGTCAATAAAAAATGTTAACATTTAAATATAATGAGATGCCTATCATATTTTAGATCCATTGATACATGGTGGTGTGTATGAGGTTCAGGTACATATGTCACAGAAAACCGGAGCGAACATTCTCATTCAGGGGGCACTACTTCCCTGTTTGTTCAAGGTGTACCGGCATATACCTGGGGGCCTTCACCTATTTCCTGTATGCATTCCTCATACCTGTGAAGTATAATGCATCAGCCGTTCTCATGGCGTCCCTCCTTGTGCTGCCGACCTTCATTGACGGATTCACCCAGCTGATGGGTTACAGAGAAAGCAACAATGTTCTGAGATTCTCAACTGGGCTGCCAGCAGGTATTGGACTGGCAGTGCTTACAAAGGTCCTCAAACATCTCATACTCCACCTCTGATACTCAATGGATCAAAAAGAGGAAGTATTCTAAATGAGCTGGTGGAAGGAACAGAGTTCAGCCACCAGGGCCGGCGTCCTCATAGGTGCACTGTGCCTTGGTATGATACTGATAGTTGCGATAGCTGGAATGATGGCCCCGGATAACACACAAAGCGGAGCAGAATCCATAGAGGATAGTTCTGGAGCCACAGAAACTGGATCAGGTGTGAAGGTTGAGGATCTTCACGTTGTCGCAGAGGGCTATGGAAGCTACTCTGTGAAGGGAAAGATCACACCCCTCAGTGACTTCTCATACCTGGAGATGCACCTCAAGTGGTATGACTCAGAGGGAAACCTTCTTCAGGACAATCCCCTCGCATGGAACATAAACGATGCCAGGACCGGACAGGCAGTTAAGTTCAGTGCAGTGGACTACATTGACACCGGGACACCAAGCAAGGTTGAGGTACTTATCTTCAGTGATTCTTTCAGTGGTGATGAGAGCTCAGCCATCTACAGGACAACATTAAAAGTTTAAATGGAGGTGAATGGATATGAAGGATGCTCCAGAAACATCAAGGACACTGGAACTCGTCCTTGGAATAATAGGTGGAATATTCGGTCTGCTTGGAGGACTTTTTGCCATTGTGTTCTCGGTGTTCGGGGCCGAGCTTCTATACCTTGGTATGAGCGCAATTCTGGCCTCGATTGTGGGTATCATCGGATCTGTTTATGTCAGGGAGAACCCCCTCAGGGGTGGTGCTGTGCTTATAATAAGTGCAGTATGGCTCCTCATAAGCATATCCGCCTTTGCGATTCCCGGCACAGTTTTCCTTGGTATTGCAGGAGTTCTTGCCCTTGTAAGGTAGGACTCCCCGCAAAAATTTTTTCCATTGGTATTGCAGGAGTTCTTGCCCTTGTAAGGTAGGACTTCTCTACAAAATTTCTTTATGTGGAGGTATTCTATTGAAATATTACAGGTTGAAATGTTCTAAGTGTGGATCAGAAAACAGTAGAGGGGCGAAATTCTGTTTAAACTGCGGATCAACTCTATCCCGTGAAGGCGGGGATAAAGGATGGTGGAAGAGGCAGAGCAGAACCTCAAAGTTTCTTATCATCTCACCCATCGCCCTCCTCTTACTTGTCCTGGCCGTGGGTGCACTCACAGAACCATCCTATGACAGTGATGTTAATTATGATAACGATTATGATAACGATTATGATAACGATGCTGCAAGCGTCTCAGGCGCATCCAGCATGAACACATTCTCTGAAAACGGAATATCATTCAGCTATCCAGACACATGGGAAATCTACACACCCGATGAGAGTAGTGATGATAACGTTGTTTCCCTCAAGTCCTATCAGCAGGGCATGGCTTCAATTCTTTCCGTGTACAGGATGCCAGCCACGGGGGACCTTGAGACCGAACGCGATGCGTGTATTGAAGCCATCTCTAAAAATGGGGATGATGTAACCTATGTTAAGAAGACCACTGTGGACGGCAACAGGGCCTACATCATAGGATCCTCATACTACTATGAGGGTGATGAAGGTGAACAGGAGTACGTGGTATTCATTGAAGGGGACTATGCCTATACTATCCTCTTTACAACCGATGACCTATCACTTATACAGGATGACATAGACAGCATAATATACAGTTTCAGGGTTGATTGAGGTGTCTGATAGGACCATCCTGGTAATTGTGGCTGTCATGGTTATCCTCGCCGGGGCGGCGGTGGCACTGCAGCTCATGGACACCTGCAGCACTTCAGGTGCCGGTGACGATGTTATCATCAAAAAAGCAGATGATGGCTACTACCTCAACCTCCAGGCCGCCCTGGAACTCGCAGAGATGGACACCGGCAATGGGACCGTGAACTACAGGAGCTTCAACTTCACAGGACCACAGCGCCTCTACATCTACTCAAGGGCCGTGGTAATGATAGGATTCAATGACACTGGCATGATACACGTCAGGAATTACGGAGGACCGGAGGACCCCTACGGCTACCTTGACACCGCCACCCTCACAGAGAGCGAGTACCTTGACATGGCAGAGCGCACCTACACATGGATGGAATCCCATGGCAGAAGCCCCAACCATGTTGGGATCTACGTGGAGGGGTCACCTGATATAACGCCAGACCTTGCAGAGAAGATCTTCAGGGAGGTCCTCATTGAATACAGGAGGACAGGTAAACTCCCTGAGATTACAGGTGTCTGAAAAACATTTCCTTATTTTTATTTCTAAGGATCTGAAATGATATCTGATAGGAGTATTCATATTCCATAAAGGAGCAATTCATAAATCAAGGCATCTGATATCGAGGGAAGCGATAAATTGAAGATTAAATTGATGTTAACTCTGCTGATTTTGTTAACCCTTATCAGTGTAATCCACCCTGTGAGCCTTCTCACCCCCTCAGGGGGCAACCATGAGGCCCGGGGTGAGGTCATCGGCTCGGATGAACTTGGCACCGTTGAAAGGCTGGGGCCCTACGGTAACCATGATTCACCCATCAGGATAGCCATCATAACAGGCGTCCACCCCCTGGAGGGGGATGCCCACAGTGCCATGATACAGGCTGTGGAGGAGAACTCAGACCGCCTCAGGTACATGTACGTCATCTACCACGTGAATGTAACCCGGGACCCCTCAGACTATGAGAGGGGGAGGATGGCGGGCCAGGTACTCGCAGGAAGGTACGTGGTCCCTGACGTGTCAGCCGGGGACTACGCCCTCGCAGTTGATGTGCACTCCAACAGGGGCAACTACGCCGTGAGGAGGTTCGTATTCACACCACTCCCTGAGGAGAGGAGCAGAGGGATAGCCATGGAACTCTCATCAAGGATCAGCTGGTTATCCTACCACTTCCCGGAGTCCCAGACAAGCCCCGCCTATGTTACGGAACCCCTGATAAGGAACGGGATACCTGCAATCCTCTACGAGAACTACATGTACCAGGACCCATCCAGGACACTTGAAGATGCCAGGGAATTCCTGATGACCCTTGACTCCATTGACGTCTCCATGTTCAACTGAGAGAACAGCAACCACCAGGTCAATCATGAGGTCACCCACCTAAAGAAGAAGCACCACCAGATTAATATACGTGGTGGATGAAATATTATAGTCGATGATACACTACAGAATGGACCAGCCAGAGAGGGTGAGGTGCAGTGTCTGCGGCGGCATCGCAGAGGAGGTCGAGGAGACCTACCCCGAGGAGGGCGACTTCATCCTCTTGATCTACAGGTGCCGTGACTGCGGCCATCTCGAGAAGCGCCAGTACGGTAAACCCGTGAAGATAATTGATTGAGGTGATTTAATGGTTGATGTGTGCGGTGTTAATGGATACGATGAGATCTCAGGGAAACTGAAGGATCTTCTGGGCCTTGAAAAATCCCCTGTGGCAATTAAACTCGTCCTGAGGGAGGATGACCTCCCTGAGGGTGTTGAGAAGATAGAAAAACCTGCAAGGCACTGTGAAATGGTCCAGATGGCTGCAGCAGGCGAGGTGTTCTATGCCACTGCAGAGGCCCAGGCATGCAAGGGTGGTGCCGATGCCCTCGGAATCGATGAGGCCCCTGAGAAGGTCAGGACAGGGGAGTTCTACTACAACCTCGGAAGGTTTGCAAGCTTTGCATCAGCCAAGAGGACCTTCGATGGGATACCATCCATTGACCTCAAATTCTATGCAGCAGTCTACGCACCCCTGGAGAAGGCCACATTCGACCCCGACGTAATATTGATAATCTGCAACCCGGCCCAGGCCATGAAGATCTCACAGGCCCTCGTCTACACCCTCGGGGGCCGTGTGGAGGCAGACTTCTCGGGTATACAGTCACTGTGTGCAGATGCCGTTGCAGGGCCATACATGAGGAAGAGGCCAAACATAACCATGGGCTGCAGCGGATCAAGGCAGTACGCTGGTGTAAGGGACGATGAACTCATCGTCGGCCTCAACGGTGAAAACCTGGGATGCTTTGTTAACGCCCTTGAGGCCATAAGTTAAGACAATCCATGGGGATGATATGGTGGTTGAGACGAAGACCTTCAGGATCCTTGAGGATGTTGCAGACCTTGAGGAGAAGATAAGGAAGTATGAGGGTGAGGCAGACCAGGAACTTGTAATCAACTGGATCTACGACACCCTCGAGATCCTCAGGAGTGTTGGTAAACTCCTCGAGGAGGTGGAGGACCGCCTGGATTTACTTGAAGAGGAGACCGAGGAAAAGAAATTCTAGGTCTCCACCTTTCTATTTTTTCTGTGAAAGATAGCATTCCATTGAGATCATTCTGTATCTTTATCTACATCCCTGAAATGGTCCCTGATCCTCAAAGAGATCATTCTGTATCTTTATCTACATCCCTGAAATGGTCCCTGATCCTCAAATAATCACTGTAATGGTTTATGTTAACAAGTTCAATGGGGTCAGAGGCCTCTACACCGTAGAGCCTCACACCATCCTCCAGCATCATCCAGAGGAGGGGGTTTATGTTACCATCCCCCCGGGGCAGGTACTCCCTGAGGAGATCGGCGCCTGCTGCAAGGGGCATCCCGATCCCCCTGGCACTCTCAAGCCAGCCACTCTCACCCCTCGCGAGGATTGAAACCGTGCAGGGATCAGCATGTTCAGCTATCCTCCTGAGGGTTGCAGGTGATACTGCTGGCTGGTCCCCTGCAGCGCAGAGAATTATATCTCCAGCTGCAGCCTTTACACCCCTCAGGAGTGACGAGGATAAAGGGACATCCACGGGGTCGTTTCTCACCACACGGACATCCAGACTGGAGAGGGCCTCCTCCACCTCCCCTGCCCTGTGGCCTGTCACGACTATGCACTCATCAACCCCCGCAGAGAGCACAGCCCTGACTGTAGCCTCTATGACGGTAACCCCATTGAGGGGGAGGAGGAGCTTGTGGACCGGTTCGAGGCCAAGTTCAGCCATGTCCCTCATCATCCGGCTCGCCCTGCCGGCTGCAGCAACGACAGCAGATATCACATTAACCACCCCAGGCGGGTTCAAGCCTGTATAGCCTGGCGTATATCCTTGTATTGGCACCTGAACCCGTCGTCCACATCTCTATGAGTACCGGGTATTCCCCTGTGTTCCGGACCTTTATACCCGTTGCCGGGTTGAAGCCGAAGAGGACCGCATGGAACTCCCAGGTCATACCCCTCGGAAGGGGCATGCCAGCTGAGGTCACGATGGCCCTCAGTGCCCTTGCAGGGGGGCATGAACCATGGGATGCATAACCGCCGGGGGCTTCAGGATCCCTTGATGCCGTGAATCTCACGGTCTCCTTACCAGAGGCCTCACTACCCGGAGGGATTATTGTTCCATTCCAGGCCTCTGCGAAGGCCCTCGCATTGAAGGCCCTCTTATTATCATCATACTCCGGGTAGGATCCAAGGAAACTCACTGCACTGGATACCAGGACCCGCCGGCTATCATCGGTGTAGACCATCACAGGGGATCCTGATGGGTAGTTCTCCATGTACTCGAGCGCAGAAGCGCCAAAGAGTTCCTCTATCATCCCTGGCGGGACAGGAAGCCTTCCATCACTGAAATTTGAGAGCTGATAGTCCAGCGTAATCCTGTCACCCTCATCGGCCCTCCTGTACCATCTCTTTATCCTGTCAATCGATTTGTATCTGTGGGGGACTGTGCTGTTGCTTATGCTCCCTGCCGGTACAAAACGGACCCTCTTTCCATTTTCAACTATCTCCAAACCATCCTTCCTTTTAACCCCATAGGTGTAGGGTGTCTTGTAGGCCCAGAGGAAGGTGGGGGGCTCCTCCACCACGAGCCTCCCACCCTGGACCCTGAGGGACCCTGGACCGCTGACAGTGGACCTGCCACTGGCATCCACACCCTCTGTCATCTCAGATATGGGGACGTGTACAGTCCCTGTCAGGATGGCCTGGATGAGGTTTGATGGGTTGAGGTAGTTGAACTCGTCAAGTATGTAGTCGGGGTGGAGTATGAGTGGCACGCTCCTAACCCTGGACTCATCGATGACATCCTGGCCCTCGAGCACGGTACTCCCCATGGGAAGTGCCGCTATCTCCTCAGGGTCCTGTGGTTCAACCCTTCCCTCAAGGTACCATCCAGCAGCCGCCGCTAGTGCAACCAGAACAATTAAAAGGATCAGGTGTTTACCTGATAGCTTCCTCACCATACCTGTATCCCCCCTCTCCTATTATGAGTACAGTGTCATCTGGTCCTGCAATTTCAAGGGCCCTCCTGACGGCCTCGGCCACCTGCTCCCTGCTGGCCCCCAGGGTGCCTCCACCGGCCCTCATCCTGCTGGATTCTATGTGGACCGCCTTCTCCCCGAGGATGCCCGAGGCCCTCCTGGCGGCATAGGATGCAGGTATGACCACATCTGCATCCTTGAGGATCGCTGCCATCTCCCTGTCCCCTTCGATTCCGCTCTCTGATGCCACGGTGTTGACCACTATAAGTCTCCGGTCACCCCTGAGCTCCTGCATGACGGCCCTGACACCTGCAGGGTTGTGGGCGTAGTCCAGGATGACCCTGGGCGACTCTAAGATCTCCTGGAACCTTCCGGGGACGCCTTTGAATGATTCGATGCCCCTGACGATGTCATCGATCTCCACTCCCAGGGTCCATGCGGCTGCAGCCGCTGCAAGGGCATTGTAGACATTGAACATCCCGGGGGTTGCAAGTCTAACCTCCCTCATCTCCTGTCCGATCAGGAGCTTGAAGCCACCAGGGGTTGCATCGATGGCCATGACGTCTGGCTGGGGCCTCCTGTACCCGCAGATGCACTGGTAGTCGCCGAGGTGCCCCATGGTCCTCCTGGTGTACCTCAGGGGCTTTCCGCACCTGGGGCACTCCCTGCCCTCAGGCACCACTCCCCTGGACTCAGAGCTCTGTATGCCATAGAAAACCACCCTTTCACCAGGGAGTCCATCTGCAAGGGAGGCCACAACAGGGTCATCTGCATTGAGCACGAGATCCTCTGCAACCTCCACCATTTCAGCCTTGCATTCTATGTAGTCAGAGAATCTCCTCCCGCCCGACAGGTGGTCCCTTGATATGTTTGTTATAACACCCAGTGAGACGCCGGAGAGCATGGCTGAACTTCCTATCTCACCCTTCCTCCCGAAGGTGCCTATCTCAACAACTGCGAGGTCACCCGGGAGCCTGGCCTGCAGGGCGGGTACAAGTTCCGTGTTTCCCTGGATCTTCAGGTGGTGCTCCGGGACCCTCATCCCTGCAGCCCTCATTATGGATTTGAGCATGGCAGTGGTTGTTGTTTTCCCGTTTGTCCCTGTAACACCCACCACGGGTTTATCGACCGGGCACATGTTGAGTACGTCCTTAACACCTATTATGTCTGCTTCAAGGCCCTCTATGAGTTCACGGATCCTCCTGTTATTCTCCAGGGCCGGTGTTATGGCCACAGTCCTCGCCCTCCTGAGTATATCAGGGTCATGGCCTCCGAGGTCGAGGTGTATCCCCTCCTCCCTCAGCACATCCGCCAGGGGTGTATCCTGCCGGAGATCCGAGACCACGACCCTGTGGCCCCTGGCCCTGAGGTTTCTTGCCATGAGGCTTCCCACGTTTCCCAGGCCCCCGAGGACGACCACACAGTCATCCATGGACTTCAGGGCCTCCTCGATGTCGGACCTCACATTTTCGTAGGCGTTGACAACCCCGGGGCCTATATGAAGGATGGTATCCCCTGGTTCTGCAATCTCAAGGGCCCTCCTTATGCTATCATATACGCTCTCTGTCTTTATGGTCCTCTCCTCACCGGCGCCCCTGGCAACCTCATCGGCGGCCTCCATGTCAGTGACTCCGGTTGTCTCGTTCTTTGCACTTACGATGATGGTGTCGGCCCTTTCAGCCAGGACCCTCCCTATCCTCTCCTTGTCCCTCACCGTGAGGGTGTCCGGGTTGTCCAGGCTCACTATGAGTCTGCCCTGGAACTCCATGCCCTCGAATAGTTTCTCCATGCTCTCGGGGTTGTGGGCTGCGTCCATGTACACCCTGACACCGTCAACCTCATCTATGAATTCGAATCTGCCCCTGATGCCCCTGAAGTCCTCGATACGCCTCTTTATATCCTCCATGTCAAATCCGAGTATGAGTGCGACGGTTATGGCTGCAAGGGCGTTTTCAACGTTGAATATGCCCGGAACCCTGAGGTTTATCCTCTCCCTGATGGGCCCCACAGAGGCCATACCGTCATGTTCCCTGCAGTTGAGGACTCCGCAGGTGCTGCAGATGGCTGTGGGTATCTCAGAGACATCCAGCGTGAAAGTTGAGCCTGCAAGTCCCCTAAGCTCTATATCGGAGGCCCTGACCTGGATCCTGGCTGAGCCAGTGAATCTCCTGCCCATAAATTCTACCGTCCTCTTCTCACCCACACCATAGACCGCCTTTGCCACTTCAAGGTCGTCCAGGAGTCTTGATATAACTGGATCATCGCCGCAGAGTGCCAGAACACCTCCGGGGGCTATTAGATCCTTTATTGAGAAGTTCCTCTCAATGTACTCATCGTAGTCACTGAATTCGTCCATGTGATCGGGTGTGAGGTTTGTCACAACCCCTGCTGAGAGTTCGAGGCCCTCGGCCATCCTTATTGTGCCGTGGGGGAGTTCGAACACCGCAAGATCCCTGTCGCATGTATCCCCCTTCACCACGAGTTCCACGAGGCCCTCTATCACCAGGGAATCCTGGAGTGATGAGAATGATACTGTCCTGTAGCGTGAGGAGAGGATGTGGTCTATCATGTTGGTTGTTGTGGTCTTCCCGTCGGTTCCCGCCACTCCGACCATGGGGATCCCTATGAGCTCGTTGAGGGTCCTCCCTATATCTGAGCTTGTTATTTGGACCAGGTCCCCGGCATCCCTTACCATTTTACGTACCGGTGCGTCCTGGGGGATGTTGGGTGATATGAAAACAGCGTCTGCCCAGAGTATATCCTCCATGCTGTGACCCCCGAACCTGAACTTCACACCCTCATCCTTCATCTCAGCTATCCTCTTCTGGGCCTTCGGGGGGAGTTCATGGAGTTCCCTGACATCGTTAACAAGGACCCTGTTGTTGAGGTGGTTGAGCAACCTCGCTGCAGGCCTACCTGCGTTTCCAGCTCCAATCACAAGCACTTTCCTGTTCCTGATCAATTACATGCACCCATAAACCTTTTTATCAAACAAGCTCTCCTTCCTGATGAACTGTGAATAAGAGTAACACCATATGCCAATGATAGTAGCTTTACCTTACCGGTCAGACAGTCTACCTAAAGATATGTGCTCATCCTATATAGCTATCAGGATCCCGGACCAATCCCTGGAGGTGCCCATCACCACCAGTGGGTCCTGTCAATGTGATCTAGGCACATGATACAATGGCCTCGAGTTCCTCCTGGATCCTGATAAGCACATCCTGTCCGTTACCTGCCACAAGTATCCTCCCATACTCCCTGGAGAACTCCCTGACCATCCCTGGAATCTCCCGGGGGTCATGGGTGGTGAGGACCTCCGATGGGATCCTGAGTTCCCTCAGGTGCTCAAGGGCCATCTCAACCGTGTCCTCAAGCCCCGGAAAGAGTACAAGGATTTCAGGTGGAGACTCTGCGATTTCATCAAGGATCCCCAGACGCCACTCCTCTGATCTTCGTGGTGTGCCCAGGAATACGACATCAAAATCAGATTCACTGAGCAGGGCCCTCATGGCGTGGGGGTTATCGGTTTTACCTGCAACCACCACTGCACCATTCACACTGAACGATCTTATGCGGCCCGCCACCGGTCTGAACCCTGAGAGGTACCTGGCGGTGACCTCAGATGGTATTCCAAGAAATTTCAGGGCCTCCTCAGCGGCCCCTGCGTTGAGTCTGTTGAACTTCCCCTCCAGGACGAGTTCACCCCGGTAGGGGGTGTATCTCATGACCCTCCTGGCCCTCACTGTGAGTTCCCTGAGGTGGGGTTCGTCTTCAGATATGACCACATCCCTGCCCTCAAGGAACCCGGCCACCGAGTCCCTGTAGTTCTCCATGGACCCGTGAAAGTCCAGGTGGTCCTCTCCCAGGTTTGTGAGGACAACCAGGTCAATGTCGAAGCACCTGGATGCGAATTCAAGGGTCATGTCGCAGACCTCCACCACCATGTAATCGAATTCCTCCTCAGATGCCCTCAGTATGACCTCAGTGTATCCATCGAATCCGCCTCCTGCGTTTCCGCCGAGGAGGACCCTCCTGCCTGCACTCTCAAGTACATGTGCTATCATTGACGCCGTCGTGGTCTTCCCGTTGGTCCCTGTAACTGCAACTGTGACCGGCTCCCTGTGACCCCTGAGTACCCTGCAGAGGAGCCTGTCACTGAACCTTTCCCAGAGATCTGTGCCAAAGAGTGAGGGGCTCAGTACAACGGCATCAGATGAGGCTATCCTCTCTGTGTCATGGAAGCCAAGGTCAACGTCCACGCCCTCCATGTTCAGTTCAATATCATCCCTTATATCACTGGCGTATACGCTGTGGCCCCTCCTCCTGAGGGATTCAACAGCCTTTAAACCCTCAACTCCAAGTCCCAGAACCGCAATCCTCATCGATTCACCGTTCCTGCCCTCAGTTATCATCCCTTTCATCAGAGACTCCCTTATCCTCTTCATCATCGGATACTCCGTACTCCTCCTTGAGCTGGGCTATTATATCCTCATTCTTTGACACCTCTGGCTTCACCGTCCCTTCATCCCCACTAACCTTCTTTCTCCTTCCTATAAAAACAATCAGTACGATTATGACTGCAATGGCCGCTATAACAGCTGCAACGGTTATGATAACGTCAATGCCTATTACTGGAGTCTCTGTACCGGCTCCGGGTCCCATTGTCACACCTCAAAATTTTATATAAACGATCATACAATATATATCTTACATGATAATCAGGGATTTAAGGGGGCAGGGGGGTGCAGAATACATACTGCTCTTCGCAGCGATAATAGTGATAGCTGTTGCAGCCCTCTACATATACAGCTCCTACTTCAAATTCGCAGGGAACGAGACCGTGGAGGTCAAACTCACCATAACGAATATCGGACCATCCAAGAGCAAGTTCATCTATGAGGCCAACAACACCACGGGTGGTGGGAGCAGGCACATAGTATCAGGGGACCCAGGTAACAGATTCTTCCTTCTCCAGCCGGGTGCAAGCAGGACCTTCAACCTTGGGAGGATGAGTGGGGGTACAAGCTTCACCATTGAGGGGGGAGTGGGAGACCCCCGCGGCGGAACAGATGACCTGAGGGGTATAGGTCAGAGGGGCCGCTGGACCCTCACAATCGGCAACCAGACCTACTCATGGGTTATAAGCGGACCCTACGACTACCGCAGGAACCCCACCGGCAGTGTGCTGATGTCCTTCTCAATAAGTGGAGGTGGAGGTTCACCCTTCAAATTCAGCAGTGACCAGGTTCAGGTGAGGGGAAACGTATCAGGCTGAGAGATCTGAAGCTAGAGCAGCAGAAATTCACTGTGATGGGGAACCCGTCAGGATTAGATGAGAAAATGTGAGGGGTGATGTGTTTGAGCAGATATGAGAGGGCCACATTCGGTGCTGGATGCTTCTGGGGGGTTGAGGATGCCTTCAGGAAGGTTGAGGGTGTTGTGTCCACCAGGGTGGGATACATGGGGGGTCACACTGAGAACCCCACCTATGAGGATGTATGCACCGGCCTCACAGGACATGCCGAGGTGGTTGAGGTAACCTTTGACCCTGAGGTTGTGGGTTACAGGGACCTCCTTGACGTCTTCTGGAGCATACATGACCCGACAACCCTCAACAGGCAGGGCCCGGACGTTGGGGAGCAGTACCGCTCGGTCATATTCTACCACAGCGATGAACAGAGGAAGGAGGCCCTGGAGTCAAGGAGGAGGCTTAAAGAGTCCGGGAGGTTCATGGACAGGATAGTTACAGCCATAGAGCCGGCAGGCACCTTCTATGAGGCCGAGGAGTACCACCAGCAGTATCTTGAGAAAAACCCCCAGAGGAGATGCTACATAAGGAGATTTTACTGAACCTAGACAGGATGGCTGATTAAATGAAAAGGATATGTGATGATGTATCCCTGGTGCTCTGCGGTGAGGCAGGGCAGGGCATACAGACAGTGGAGACCCTCCTGATAGGGGCCTTCAAGGCCACCGGCTACCACATATTCTCCTCCAAGGAGTACATGTCCCGTGTCCGTGGAGGAGAGAACTCCACACTGATAAGGGTGTCATCCAGGCCGGTGCGGGCCTTCATAGAGAGGGTGGATGTGCTATTTGCACTGAGCCCGGGTGCAGTGGAACACATGGGTGACCGTGCGAAGGAGACACTGGTCATTGCAGATGATGGCTTTGATGAGGAGGGCGCCATAGGGTTGCCGATAATAGCCGAGGCAGAGAAACTTGGGGGCAGGATATTCGCCAACGTCGTTGCAGCGGGTGCAGCCGCAAACCTCTTCGGTGTTAATGAGGAAACATTTGATGGGGCTGTGAGGTCCCTCTTCGAACGTAAGGGTCCAGATATATTGGAGGCTGACCTGAGGGCCGGTAGGAAGGGCTATGAACTCGGTGAGGAACTCAGGGGGCACCTGGAGATCAGCATTGAGCCCCAAACATCGGTGAGGGAACACGTGGTCCTCAACGGGACAGAGGCCGTTGGCATAGGATGCATCGCAGGGGGCTGCCGCTTCATGTCATCCTACCCCATGACACCCTCAACTCCACTGCAGATATTCATATCAGAGAATGCCGATGAATTCGATATGGTCTTCGAGCAGGCAGAGGACGAGATTGCAGCCATTAACATGTGCCTGGGGGCCTCCTATGCAGGTGCAAGGTCCCTTGTTGCAACCTCAGGGAGTGGATTTGCCCTCATGGAGGAGGCTGTGGGCCTTGCAGGTATGATAGAAACGCCTGTGGTTATATACATAGGCCAGAGACCCGGGCCGGCCGTCGGTCTTCCCACCAGGACAGCCCAGGAGGACCTGAACCTCGCCCTCTACTCCGGGCCGGGTGAGTTCCCCAGGGCAATTCTGGCTCCCGGGAAACTCGAGGATGCCCCTGATATAGCAGCCCATGCCTTCAACCTTGCAGAAAGGTACCAGGTACCCGTATTTCTGCTCTCAGACCAGTACCTGGCGGACCTCTACTACAACCTCCCTGCTCCTGTGGTCAGCGTGGAACCCGAGTACCATTTAGTCAGGACATGGGAGGGGTACAGGAGATTCGAGTTCACAGATGACGGTATCTCACCCAGGGGTATCCCGGGCCATGGTTCCGGGATGGTCAGGGTGGACTCTGATGAACACGATGAGGAGGGCCTGATAACTGAGGACATGGATGTCAGGAGGCGGATGGTTGAGAAGAGGAACATGCGCCTTGATATGCTGAGGGATGATGCCCTGAAACCCGAGGTCATCGGTGATAATTCACATGCCCTGATATGCTGGGGCTCCACCTACTGGCCGGTCCGGGAGGCCATAGAGTCCTCGGATGCCGATGTGGCCATGGTGCACTTCAGTCAGGTATACCCCCTCCCACATGACACCCTGGAGCTCCTTGAATCCTTTGAAAGGACCGCCGTGGTTGAGAACAACTATGGGGGCCAGTTCGCGGACCTCCTTAAGCTCGAGGGATTTGAGGCCGATGCCAGGTTGAACAGGTATGATGGTATGCCCTTCAGTGTTGAGGGTGTTGCAGGGTTCATTGAGGAGGTTCTACTATGAGGCCAGAGGATTATGACATGGAAACTGACATCGCATGGTGTCCTGGATGCGGTAACTTCTCCATCCTGAGGGCCCTTAAAATGGCCCTTGCAGAACTTGAGATACCCCCTGAGAGGCTTGTACTTGTCTCGGGGATAGGCCAGGCCGGGAAGCTCCCCCAGTACATGAGGTGCAACCACTTCAATGGACTGCATGGCAGATCACTCCCGGCTGCGGTGGCCATCAAGGCCGTGAACCCTGAACTCACCGTTATCGATGTGAGCGGTGACGGCTGCATGTACGGTGAGGGCGGGAACCACTTCATCCATAACATCCGGAGGAACCCTGATATAACCACCATCGTCCATGACAACATGGTCTACGGCCTCACCAAGGGCCAGGCGTCCCCCACAAGTCAGCCCGGCTTTAAGACTCCGGTGCAGGTCCATGGGGTCTTTGAGGAACCATTCAACCCCATAGCCGTGGCGGTTGCCCTGGGGGCCACCTTCGTTGCAAGGGCCTTCTCAGGGGATGTTGAGAGGACACGTGACATACTGGTTGAGGCCATCAGCCACCATGGATATGCCCTCGTGGATATATTCCAGCCATGTGTGACCTTCAACCGTGTTAACACCTTCCAGTGGTTCCGTGAGCACACCTACTACACTGAACATGACCCTGAAGACAGGTTGCTGGCCTTTGAGAAGTCCCTTGAGGGATACGGTGGGGGTAAGTTTCCACTGGGGGTCATATACAGGGTTGAGGGTGAGAGGACCTTCGAGGAGAACCTGAGTATATACCGGGAGGATTCCACTCCACTCTGGAGGAGGAGCCATGACCCTGAAAAACTGAAGCGTCTCATTGAATCAAAGAGGAGGGTGTAGCTTCAATTTAATTGATGCTGTATTCAATTATCGATGGGGGAAAATAGAAAATTAATGAAGGTATAAAGGTGATTGTGAATAAAAGTTCCACACACCCATTGGAGTGGTGATACCGTGAAAGAGAACATCAAACTCTACATAACCAGTGGTGAGGTTGAGGACTACCATGTTTTTCTTGAGAGGCTAGGGCAGTCCGGTCTTTCCTGGAGACCAGCGGATCCCGGGGATGCCGATGCAGTCATAGTACTTGCAGGTCTCTGGGGAAGCCAGAGGGATGAGATAATGGGTGCTGTGGATCTTGCACGTAAATCATCAAAGCCCGTGATAACAGTGCGGCCCTATGGTCTTGAGAATGTGCCGCCTGAACTGGAAGCTGTGAGTTCTGAGATCGTCGGCTGGAACCCCCACTGCATAAGGGATGCTGTTGAGGATGCCCTGGACTCAATCCATTAGGGAACATAGGATCCCTATCTGCAAACTGAAAGATGAATCCATCAGGAACATAGGATCCCTATCTGCAACCGCTGAAGCAGGTCTATAAAGAAGCACATGAGATCAATACACAATCATAGAACCAGAAACCATCAATAAAAATGACTTAAAGCTATCAGGATTTAAAAAAGAAAGTTTGGGGTGGCCATTTTCAGGCCGATGATTTAACCACAAACATACCGGGCTTACTTGAAGTGGGGTGGTATATCTTGTTGTAGCCACTGTAGTCGTAGTCAACCCAGCGCCCCCCACTGTACACCTGTACAGTACGGTGACGTGGTGACATGCCTGTGGCGTACTGTATTATACGCACCGTCTTCCCGGATGATGTGAGTTTTCTGTATAAATATTCACTCATGGCCCAGCAGTCCCCTATGTCTGGATCATAGCGATACGTGCTGGTACTGTAGGCTGCCCGCACCCGCTTCTTCCTGTAGGTCTTCTTTGAGTACCTTTTCTTCACGCTGGTACGGTATGTAGCCCTGACCTTCTTCCTGTAGGTCTTCTTGTACTTCTTGTACTTCTTGTACTTGTATGCGGCGTCAACCTTGACAGGTTCAGCCTTTATATTATCAGTTTTCGTTACTATTTTTGCGTTTTCTGTTCCACTATTTACTGCCTCACTGATGGGCACTGAACCCACAGTGAACATCAGTGCAAAGAGCACTGTGACTGCTTTGAATCGCGTAATTTTATCGCCTCCAATGTCCAATACTAACCCTAAGGTCACTAAGGACACTGAGTCAATGGTTACATCATCCTAGTATATAAATGTTTCCATAAAATAAAAGCTCTCTGAGCTTCTTTAATCCAGAAAAGCCTTCAGAATCCTTTTCTAATATCCAGATACTCTCTGAGAGTCCATGGCATTTTATTTAAGGAGAGGGGTCTCTGGGGAATCCCATTTGAGGTTTTGGACAGTAAGCACTGTCTGATCGAAAAGCAATTCAGAGGACAAATCCAGTATAAAGAGCCATCCATATATCCCATTAATGTTAAAAGAAGATCCAGAAGGTTTAATATGTTAAAAACGAGGTGATAATTGAAATTTGAATTTAAAACTTTTCTGATAGCTCAAATAGCCTCA
Source organism: Methanothermobacter thermautotrophicus (assembly GCF_014889545.1). Classification (NCBI taxonomy): domain Archaea; kingdom Methanobacteriati; phylum Methanobacteriota; class Methanobacteria; order Methanobacteriales; family Methanobacteriaceae; genus Methanothermobacter; species Methanothermobacter thermautotrophicus. The sequence continues at coordinate 190,016 of NZ_QKOF01000007.1, forward strand.
AAGACAACTTTAAACACACAAAATTAAAAATAGAATTATTTCTGTGTCCCTGAAAAATCAGCCGGCCTTTTCTATGATGGATGTTCCGTCAGACTTTTCAACCCTGTAGATATGGTCTGCAAGGTTTTCAAGTTCCTCCTCATGTGATACAAGGATTATCTGTCTGGATTCAAGTTCATCAAAGATGTCCCTGAGCTTGTAGAGCTGTTCCTTGCTGAATCCATCGGTGGGTTCGTCAAGTATGAGGATGTCTGACCTCACATCGGTGAGCCTCTGTACCACCATGTTCAGTGCAAGCCTGTATGCAAGTGCTATGCTGGTCCTCTCACCACCACTGAGGTATTCAAGGTTCTGCTCATAGCCGTCCTGCTCGATGATGGGTGTGAAGTCCTCATCAACCCTCACAGATTTGCTGGGGTCATCCACGAGGACCCTGAACCATTTCTGGAATCTCTCATTGAACTCATGGTTTATCTGTGCCATCACATGGGTCTCAATGTCGGCGAGAGCAGGGATGAAGTACTCCTCGAGCCAGGTCACATAGTTTCCCAGTTCCCGTGCACGTTTCCTGAGTTCTCTCTTTTTAGCAATTTCAGACTCAAGGTTACCAATCTGTCTCTGCTTCTCCTCGATTTTTCCTTCAACTGCACCCCTTCTGTCTCTTTTTTCATCTCGAAGATTTTCCATTTCACCGATACTCTGGGTTAGCTCATGTATACTGGACTCAACTTCATCCCTGTTTTTGAGTGCCTCTTCATTTTCCTTGATTTTAGCTTTCTTTTCAGCGATTTTATTTTTATTTTCATCAATTTTCTTGAGGTTATCTCTGTATTCCCTGCTGGTCTCAGGGTTGAGTTCACTGATCCTGGTCCTGAGATGATCCATCCTGTCCTCTGTTGCTGCAAGTCTGCCAGAGCATTCTGACTCACGCTCACGCAGGGATTTCAGTTCATTCTCCACACTGTTAAATTCAGATTCTGCGTCCTTCAGTTCCTCGATTATCCTCTCAGTCCCTGCAATCTCTTCCTCAATCTCCCGGATCCTTTCTCTGGTTTTATCAAGCCCTTCACGCTTTCTACGGCACTCATCAATCCGTTTCGCAAGGTCCTCCCTGAGCAGCCTCAGTTCATCCCGGGCCCTCTTATATTCCCCTATACGCTTCAGGAGTTCATTTTTATCCAAGATTTCATTTCTGAGCTCTGATATCCTTGATTCAACTGATTTCCTTCTTTCACGGGCCTCGCTGAGTCTATCATCTATGTAGTCCGGGTCAACCTCCTGGTCACATGTGGGGCATATCCCCCTGGTTCCGATGGATTTGTAGTCCTCTATCTTACCCTTGATCCCGCCGAGTTCCTGCTGGAGAGCCGACACCTCAACCTCAAGCCTCCTGATCCCGGCTTCAACTTCATCCTCCCTGTATCCAGGATCCTCAATGGACTCCATGACCTCTATCTTTGATTTTATTCGGCCAGTGTACTCTTCAATCCATGATATTTCATCCTCAAGTTCCTTCCCTGTCTTAAGGAGATTTTTGAGTTCACTGGTAAGGTTCCTGAACTGGATTGAGGCTTCCCTGAACCTCCGGGAGTCCTCCATGAGGGATTCCCTTTTCATCTCAATTCCCTGTATCCTTTCCCTGAGTGACCCGAGTTCCTCCTGGACCTTCTCCCTTCTATCCTTGCATCTCTGGAGTTCATCAACGGATCTCTGATACTCCTCCTCTATATCCCTGTTCCTTTCCATGAGTCTCTCTGAGGATGACATCAGGATTTCCATCTCATTTTTAAGGGATTCTATCTCCTTCTCGGCACTATCAATCCTGTTCTTCTCTACCTGAAGACCCTCCATCTCTGATTCAAGTTTACGTATCTCTTCCTCAATTTTTTCTATATCCCCGTCAAGGAGTTTCTTCTCTGCTTCAATCTCCTTCTTCTCGCTCAGAAGGTTCTCAAGTTCTCCCTCCTTATCCTCAAGGTCATAGGACCTATCTTCAAGGCTCTCTGATTCCCTTCTTATTCTCCTGGAAACAAGCCTTGCATTATCAGCCGCCCTGCTGTACTTCTCAATGTCAAAGGCCTTCCTGAGCCTTTCAAGACGGTCATTCCTGGGGGCCTCAATTATGCTCTTCATCTGCTCCTGTGGGGTGAAGACAGCGTAACGGTATATCCTGCTCTTGGCCCTGGGGTTCAGGGGTTCCCTGTAACCGAGTATCTCAAGTACCTCGGCCTTCAATTCCTTTGCAGAGAGTTTCCTGACCCCACGGGGTGTTCTGATGTGGAGTTCGCCCTGCTGAACCCCGCTGGACCCCCTCCTGAGTTCCCTGTAAACCGTGTACTCCTCTCCCTCAACGGTGAAGGTGAGCTTAACCGAACCTGAATTTGATGTGGCCCTCAGGAGGCTGTCACCCCTCTGATCACCCAGGCCGAAGAGGGCGAATTCTATTGCAAGGAGCAGAGTGGTCTTACCTGAACCAATATCACCCTCAAATAGGGTCACCCCCTCATCAAACTCAACCCTTCCCGACTCATAGCTCCTTATGTTCCTGATTTCAAGTGAATTGATGATCAAGTACCATCACCACCCAGATCCAGGTCCAGGACATCCTCGGCATCCTCGGTGATCCTCTTCTCATATTCGCTCCTGTTCTCACCCGGGGCCTTCTCATTCTCAAGTCTCCTCAGGAGCTCAACCGCAATGGAATCACCCTCATCCATGAGTCTCCTGTTTTTGATGTCAAGCCCTGCAAGTTTCTCCCTGAAGATCCTCCTCTCCATTCTGGGCACATCACTCTCCACCACCCTGACCTTCTGGATCTCGCGGGTGCTGAGGCCGTACCTGTTTATCTGGACGACACGGGCCCCCATGGATTCAAGTCTTTCCCTTATACTCGCCGAGTTTATGTCCGATGTCCTTCCTGAGCTGAGCTCACCCCTTATCTTGAGCATCACAACCTTCCCTGTAACATCATGGTCCGCTATCTCCCGCCCTATCAGGGAGAATGCGTCCTGGGAGTTCCTCCCTGTAACATCACATTCAATGTACTCGAACTCGGCCGGCCTTATCTCCCTGAACTCAGGTTCCCTGACCTTATCAGTGAATTCCACCAGATAGTAACCCCTGACCTCTCCCCTGGCGTTTTCCTCGAGGTCACCGGCGTATGAACCAAAGAGTGTGCCCGGGTACACGATGGGACCGTAGCCCTCCTCATGGTAGCATCCACTCCTGTGGACGTGTCCACCGGCATAGTACTCGAATCCCCTGGGGAAGAGGTTCAGGTCCACCGATTCCATGTCTGCAAGGTCAGCCGGTTTGAACTGGGTTATGGCGCTGTGGAAAAGGAATATCCTGAACCCCTCCTCGGCCTCCAGGGCATCCCTGTCGAGTTTCATGAAGTAGTCGACCTCAAGGGTCCTTGATCTGCCTGAAAGTCCTGTGATCTTTGCGCCTGTCTTCTCGTCCACCGTGAACTCAAGTCCAAGCCTCTTACCTGGGATGGGGCGAACGACCTTCTCTATCACCCCTGCACTTTCAAGGATGTCTATCATGGATGTGTTGGATGGGCTGTAGTCGTGACTCCCGTAGTTGACGTATATGGGGACCCCCGCCTCCCTGACCCTCCTGAGTTCAAGGGTGGCCCTCTTGACGGTCTCCATGTTGGGTATGTTGGAGTGGAAGAGGTCCCCTGCTATTATTATGAAGTCAACGTCATTCTGGAGTGCATCATCCAGGGCCATCCTGAAGGCCTCAAATTCAAGTTCCCTGAGGTCAGGCTGTTTCTGAGCCCCCAGGTGGCAGTCTGAGAGGTGTGCGAATCTGTACATGCCCACACCTACCCTATAAACTCAATCTCCTCATCTTCACTATCCTCTGATTCCAGTCCCGCTGATTCAATGAACTCCTCAAAGAGGGGTATCTTCACAGGGACTGCGAACTTTGTGAATATGCTGCTCACTATGGCTTCACCCTTATCAAGGCTTGCTATGGTCCTGTTATCATCTGATAGATCCTGTGAGGCACTCCCTATTATCTCAGCCCTCTCCTGGGCCATCTCATTTCCCAGGATTATCTTGGTGTTCATGTTGGCAAGGACAGTCCTGGGTATCAAACTCACGAGCTGGGTTATTGCAATTAGTCCTATGTTGAATTTACGCCCCTCCCTTGCTATGGTGCTGTAGATGTTGTTTCCCTGCCTCTCAATGACCTCCTTTCCGAGGACGCGGGGGGCCTCCTCTATCACTATCCCTATGACCGGTTTTCGCCGGAGCTTCCCATCGGCCTTGTACTGCTGGTACCTCCTGAAGATCTCGGCTGAGATGACACTTCCAACCAGGAGTTCGGCCTCACCCATGAGTCTTGAGGTGTCCACCACGACGATCCTTCCATCCTCAAGGCTGGCCGCGATGTCCTTTATTGTTGACTCGCCTCCACGCTCCCTGAAGACTCCTCCCCTTGACTTTATTTTGCCGTCATCAAGGTACACTCCGAGGATGACGTCGAAGATCCTCCTCAGCACGTTGAGTGTCACCTGCTGTACGCCGGGTAGTTCCTCTCCCTTCACGATCTTCAGGATCCATTCATCCCCGTATTCGTTGTAGTACCTTGCAATTGCCTGCTCCTGTGCCTGTGTGAAGGGAATTATGCCCTCAAAGTGCTCGGGGCGGAGTGACCTTAGGTTTATGGTGAGGGTGTTCCCGCCCACAGGGGCATCAGGGGAGTAGTAGACCACATTATTTGAGGGGTGCCTCCGGAGGCCGGCCTCGTTCCTCCCGTAGTACTCATCGTGTGGGTCCAGGACGAGAATGCCCACCCTGTCCATCTCTGCAAGGCTCCAGAGCATCACCTTCACAAGGTTACTCTTACCCCTCCCTGTGGTTGCAGGTATTAGGATGTGGTGGGTTATGGCGTCAACTGCATCGACGTAGACCGGTGTATCCAGGACCTTCGAGCCGCTCCTCACGTGTCCAAGGAATACAGGGTTTCTGGGCTTCTCAAGGAAGTCCAGGTCCCCCTCTCTGATCCTCCGGACCTCCCTGAAGAATCTGGGGAGGCGTTTGGGTATCAGTGGCTCCCCCTCCCTCACATGGAGTATGGGGCGGGCCTCTGCAATGATGTAGTTCCTCAGCTCCGGTTCGAGGAACTCCACGTCCCCGCTGTAACCCTCAAGGTTGAACCCCGATGCCAGCTCCCTCATGCCCTGGGGTATCTGGGACCTGTACCTGAGGTCCTTGACCTGGAGTATTGTGTATCCATCGCCCTCTGCAACCAGCAGGTCGCCGAGTTCTACGGGTTCACCTGATTTCTGCCTTATGAGTACCGCGGCTGTTTCACCGCCTATTATCTGGCCTACAGCTTCCATTGATCCTCACCTGCATACCTGTTAAGTTCATCATGGTAGTTCATGGTATCGATCTCCTCCCTTATGCCCTCAAGGACCTCCCGGTCCCTGACCTGTGAGAGGAGCCTCCTCCTGTATATCTCCACCTCATCACCTGAGACCCTGGCCCTCATATCCACATCAACCAGGCCGTAGGGGTATCCAGGGAAGCATGCATCCCTCGCATTGAGGGATAGGGCTGATGCGACCTCCATGGCATCATCCCTTCCGCACTCGCCGAGGATGTCCATCCTGAATATCCTCCCTGCCGGGTTCAGTTTAACTGCAGTGATGGTGGTCGGCCTGTCCGTCCTGATGGCGACTGGGTGGTAGCACCAGCCCCCCTCCATGTAAGATTCTGCGGCGAGTCTCCCCACCGCAGCTAGGAGTGAGATGGATGTGGTGGTGTAGAGGGTGCATGTCTTTGAGAGTCCAGCCACATGGATGTCCCTGGCCTCATCCATGAGTTTCATGATGTAGCGGTTCTCCCTCTCGAATGATGCCTGGAGTGACCCGTCCCTCACCAGGATGTCCCCATCATCGAGTTCATTGAGGGCCCCTGTGGCCATGGTCCACTCTGCGAACCTCCTCGGGAGGCCCCTGAGGGTTGACTCATCAACCAGCTCTGCATCTGCAAGCCCAAGCTGGAGGTCATCCTCATCTGGAAGGAACTCCCGGTACTCCTCCCTGATTGGGTGTAGCTGGAACCTGCATGTCCCATCCTCTGGATGGATCTTCATGACCGAGAAGAACTCGATCCTTGATGGCATCTCTGGCTGGATCCTCGCATCTCCCCTGAAGAGGCTCAGGGCGACCCTGTTGATCTGGACTGATATTGCCGGTCCCTCCAGTATGGGGCTGTTACCCCCATCTATGAAGGCCAGGAGCCTCTTATCTCGCCCCTGAATGGGTATGAAGCCATCCGCGGTGAATTCATGGACCCTGTATCGTGATGATCTGAAGTAGGGCCTCCCAAGATCGGCTCTGACACTCCCCTCCAGGGTCTGTGCAATCCTATCAAGAACGTCCAATAAAAAATCCCCCATGTAAATGTTTAATATTGAATAAGAAATGAATGTTATAAATAGTTTGTGGTTTTCTGCTGAAGTACTCTGTCCATTGCAAAGCCCCTGCTCCTTCTCAGGAGAGGGGTCGCCATGGCATCCGATGGCACCGCGGGACTCACTCCTCTGGTTCAACTATAACAGCTGTACCGTAGGCCAGGATCTCCTGCATAATATCTGAGATTGAGTCTGAATCAAATCTCACACTGATAACCGCATTGGCGCCCATTTCACGGGCATGATCCAGCATCCTTTCAAGGGCCTCCTGCCTTGAGTGCTCCATCATGGTGACGTACTCCTTGATCTCACCGCCCACAATGGACCTTAAACCGGCACCTATCTGGCCCCCCAGGCCCCTGCTCCTCACTGTAAGGCCGTATACAAATCCAAGTACCTTGACGGCCCTGTAACCAGGGACATAGTTGCTTGTAACGTATATAATATCCCCGTGCTCCTCAACCACCACAGGTTTTTCCCTTCGCTCCTCCAGCCTTGTGCCGCACTCATCGCAGAAGTTGGCTTCAGCCCCATACTCCTTGCCACAGTTTGGGCAGAACTTCTCGGCTTTCTTGGGCTCAGATCCTGCAGTTGCAGGTCCCATACCCTTCTTCTCGGCGAGTCTCCTCTTCATCTCTTCACTTGTAACCATAATAACACCATAATTAATTTCTACTGCAAGTGTATAATAAGGTTACCATGAAATCAGGGAAAGCCTATGTTGAACCATTCACCAGAAGAGGCACTATCTGGGGGCTTATAATCCCCTACATCCCCCTCATCATTCTTACCTTACTCCTCATCCTCAAACCATACTACCTCTTCCCGACCCATGGCGACCTTGACTTCCACCTTGTGAGGGCCAGGGAGATAATGCTGGACCCAAGCAGGGGCCTCCTCTGGGATTACCTGGTCTATTACCCCATGGGAAGACCCCTGGGCCATCCGCCGCTCATCCAGGCAGTAATCGCGGGACTGTGGACCCTGGGGGGTGTCAGGTTCGCCCACTCCATAATGTGCGTGACCCAGATACTTCTCACAGTATTCACGGCATCATGGGTTGCCTCAAGGTGGTATGGCAGGCGTGCGGGGCTCATCGCAGGTACACTGGTCCTTGCATCCCCCCGCCCTGACACACTCTCTGTTATAATGCCAGCAGCCTACATACCCGTCCTGGTTGTCCTGACAGTGTACCTCCTTGGGGAGGACCGCTTGTCTGCAGCGGTGACAGGGACCCTGGCGCTCTGGACCCACTTCATAGCCCTCATAACGGTGGTGCCTGCTGTCATGGCGGATGGCATCAGGAGAAACCTGAGGGTGATCGCCGCCCTTACACCATCCCTGATACTCTGGTGGGCCTACTTCCTCAGTTTCAGGGGGGCGCCGCAGGAGGCCTCCCCGGGCGGCTACTTCAGTGCAGGGTGGCTGGTATTCATGGTCCTCCTCTACTTCGGGGTCCCCGGCCTCTACCTGGTGAGGGATCGGAGGGAGTTCCGGCCCCTCATGGTCTACATTGCCATTGTACTTGCAGCGGAGTTCCTCTTCGATGACATATCAAGGGGTCTGCAGTACGTGGCCCTCCCCCTTGCAGTTGTTGGTGGATATGCAGGGTCAAGGATGCTTGAAACCCCATCAACTGCCATGAGACTGGTTACAGTGGCACTGATAATCTCATCAGCCACTTTATTTACAGAACAGCTGCTGCTCACCGATATAAGGTGGTCGGACACTGCCATACCATTTGAGAACCATTATCACCCCCTCAAGGAGTACATCGAATCCCATACGGGCCCTGATGAGGTCGTCTGGGCCTCAGCCCCCATTGCAGATAAGGTGGCCTGGATGACAGGTAGGAGGGTCTCCAGCGGTCACTACGGTCCACCCCCCGGCTTCAGGGAGACCCACCAGAGGATCAACATCTACCAGGAGGATGGAAGGTTTGTGGTGAGGGATGGAAAAAACAGGACAGTGGATGTTATAGATCCGCTATAAGATAATCAAATTCAGATAGCATCTAAAAGAGGGAAAAATTAAATCCAACCAACTCACTTATTAAATCCATGAAGTCCAGACTGAGAAGGGAACTCGGCCTCTTCGACGCCGTGAACCTCGTGGTGGGTACCATCGTGGGGGCCGACATATACATAGTGGCCGCCTATGGTGCAGGCAGCCTCGGCCCGGCCTCCATACTCGCCTGGATCCTCGCAGGGTTCATGGCCCTCATAATCGCCCTGGTATTCTCTGAGGCCTCAGCCATACTCCCCAGGACAGGTGGGCCCTACGCCTATGCAGTGGAGGCCCTGGGCGGGTTCACGGGTTTCATAACCGGCTGGTCCCTCTGGATCTCATCATGGGTTGCCATAGCTGTTTTTCCCATAGCCTTCATCTACTACCTGGAGTACTTCATCCCCCTGAATCCCCTGGGGGAGGCCCTCATAAAGGTCCTCTTCATCATCTCACTCACCCTGATAAACATTGCAGGGGTTGGGAGGGCTGGTAAAGTCAACGACGTCCTCACGGTCCTCAAGGTGGCCCCTGTGCTCCTCTTCGCGGTCCTGGGCGCGCTCCACCTTGCACTGAACCCGGGGCTCCTTGCATCTAATTACACGCCGGTGGCCCCCATGGGCCTCGGTGCCCTGGGCAGCGTGACGGTCCTCATATTCTGGGCCTACGTGGGATTTGAGCTCGTGACGGTCCCTGCAGATGAGGTCAGGGACCCTGAGAGGACCATACCCCTCGCCATAACCCTCGGAATAGTCTTCGTGGCCCTCTTCTACATCCTCACCAACGCGGTTATCCTTGGCCTTGTGCCCTGGAGGGTGCTTGCATCCTCAACTGCGCCCCTCACCGTGGCAGGTTACAGCCTCATGGGGGGCCTGGGGGCCCTCATACTCACAGCGGGGGCTGTCTTCTCCATCGCAGGTTCAGAGGAGGCGGGTATGCTCACAACTGCAAGGCTACTCTTTGCCATGTCAGAGGACGGGTTTCTTCCAGGCTTCCTCTCCAGGGTGCACCGGAGGTTCGGCACCCCCCATGTGAGCATACTGGTCCAGAACCTCACAGCCCTCATAGCTGCCCTCGCAGGCACCGTTTCGGGTCTAATCGAACTATCAGTGGTCACCCTCCTCCTCCCCTACGCAGCAACCTGCATCTCACTGGCCGTCCTGAGGAGGAGGGAGGGTTCAGGGGTCCCCCTTAAGAGTGTTCTGGGTGTCCTTGTCTGCCTATACCTCCTCATGAACACCACACCATCCACCACCCTGCAGGGGATCCTCCTGATCCTTGCAGGGGCACCACTATATCTGATATTTAGAGGTAGACGGCTGTAACACTGATCATCAGAGCAACCGGTAAGGTATATCTGATATAGAGGTAGACAGCTTTAACACTGATCATCAGAGCAGCCGGTAAGATATATCTGATATTTAGAGGTAGACAGCTTTAACACTGATCATCAGAGCAGCCGGTAAGATATATCACCGGGGATCCCATAATAGTCCTGTATATTCCGGGCAGCATCGATACCATCCATCTCACCCGGGAAGTAAACGTCCTTATTTTTTTGAGCCGTGCTGTGTGGTGGTGGGGGCTTCCCCGCGGATGTTGATAGGCACTCCTGCAGTGAATCCCGGAGCCTTATAGTCCCAGCTGTTTTATGTATGGAGAATAATTCAGCAACGCGAATACTCAGAAATCAGGACGACTACCATGAAGCCAATAAATGCAAATATAGGAATCCTTCAGAGGCAAAAATTAAAAAGCTCCCTGTAAGCAGGGTAATTAAGTATCAGGAGGGGGCAAGATGCAGGAGAACAGAACCCTGCAAAAAAACTACCCAAGAGCAGTAGAACCACTAACCCAAACACTAAAAGATGAATATCAGGACGTGCGCAAGCTGCAGCAGAAGCCCTGGGCGAGATAGGAGACCCAAAAGCAGTAGAACCACTCACAAAAGCACTGAAAGATGAAGAACCATCTGTGCAAACGCAAGTAGAAGAGGCATTAACAAAGTTAAATGGCGATGATCTGGAGACTACCTGAAAAATAGAGGTAAAGAAAAATGCCCATTCAAACCTCAATCGGTGGGTTTTATTCGTCTAAACGAACCTTCAAAAAAAACTCCAGATCACATAGATTTCTTTAGACCCGCTGGTTCTGACAGGGTGACATTCCCTGGCAGTGACGAGTTGAGCATCTAGCTGTTTCAGGTTAGGGTATGCTGGTTTTGCAATTTATAAACTTCAAGAGGATGACCATGAATAGATCTTCAAGGGCTTGAAATCACCTTTACCATAGGAAGAGACCTACACCAGTACAGGGGGCCCCTGAGATAGATGGAAAAAGTACCGAACACGAGTTAAACCTGAAACAGTGAACATCCATGCATCGATCCTTTAAGTTACTGACCCCTGCCTGAAGCTTAAATGGGAAATCAGCCCCTGAGCCATTTCATGAACCTTCTTAATCCCATGGTGTTAAGAACATTCTCAGCCTCTGCCCAGCCCCTCCTGGCGGTGATGACACCCCACCTGATGTTCTCAAGGCCCCCACGGGAGTGGGCGTCACTGTTGATTGCAATCCTGCAGCCCATATCAACCGCCATCTTAACATGTGAATCCCTCAGGTCGAGTCTCAGGGGGTTGGAGTTAACCTCCAGGGCCACGCCCGCATCAGCAGCCCCCTCAATCACCCTCTCAATATCCACGACAGGTTCAGGTGAACCAAGAACCCTCCCTGTCGGGTGGCCTATGATACTCACAGGATCATGGTCCATTGCTGCAAGGAGCCTCTCTGTCAGGTTGCCGGGCTCATGGATGCTAGCAACGACGAGGTCGAAGTCCCTCAGGAAACGGTCGGGTACCTCAAGGCTGCCATCGGGGAGGATGCTGACCTCAACACCTGCAAGGACCTCAATCTCCTCAATCCTCTCAGCCGCCCTTAAGTAGGCGTCGGGGTCATCGATGTACCTGGCATGGTCTGTGATGGCTATGTACTCCCTCCCGAGTACCGATGCATACTCTGCCATCTGCTCCACCGTATCAACCCCGTCACTGAAGAGGCTGTGCATGTGCAGGTCCCCCCGTATATCAGCGGGTGTTACAAGTTCAGGCAGTTCACCCCTGGCTGCGGCCTCCACCTCGCCACGGTTCTCCCGGAGCTCGGGTTCAATGTAGTTCAGGCCAAGGGCCTCCAGGACCTCGGCCTCGGTTCTCCCGGCCACCCTCTCATGGCCCCTGAAGAGGCCGTATTCACTCAGCTTCATTGAAGAGGATATCGCCCTCCTCCTCAGCTCCACGTTGAACTCCCATGACCCGGTGAAGTAGAGGAGGGCTGACCCGAAGACCTCATCATCGAATACCCTGAGGTCGCAGTCGAGGCCCTCCCTGAGGCGGACTGTGGACTTCCTTGGACCCCTAACCACGACCTCCTCCACCTCATCCATGGATGTGAAGTGGTCCATGACGGCCTCCGGGTCTGTGGCTGTTACGAGGATGTCGATATCCCCAACGGTCTCACGACCCCTCCTTATGGAACCTGCAACCTCCACCCTCTGAACCCCCTCAAGTTCAAGGAGCCCTGACTTTATCCTGGATGCCAGGGGGACCACATAGGCAAGGGGTCTTCTTGAGATCCTTGACCTTGCAAGTTCGATGTTCCGTAGTATCATGGCCTCCCTCTTATCACCCATACCAGGGAGTCTCCTGAGTCGGTGCCTCCTTGCCTGCTCCTCCAGGTCTGCGAGGGTCTTTATCCCAAGTTCCTCGTAGAGGAGTTTAACTGTCCTTGGCCCGACACCCTCCACTGAGAGGAGGGAGTCAAGGTCCACAGGGTACTCCTCTGAGAGTCTCTCGAGGAGTTCCAGGGACCCTGTGGCGAGGATCTCCTCTATCTTTGCAGAGATATTCCTGCCAACTCCTGGAAGTTCCTGGAGTCTTCCCTGGGCTGCAACATCCTCTATATCCTCATTGAGGAATTCTACCGTCCTTGCAGCCCTCCTGTAGGCCTTGGTCCGGAATTCATCGCCTGCAAGTTCCATGTAGTCGGCCACGCGGTTCAGTATGTGGGCCACAAGATGATTCTTCATGAACATAGTTATGGTGGCCATCATTAACCAGTCTTTTGGTGGAGAGTAACGGTAAATGATTTCTCCAGCCCAAGTCGATGACCTTGCAGAAATAAAAAAACTATATGAAAAAGATTAATGAATTTTCATCTTTCTATCTTAACCCTTATCCTGGGTATCCTGGGTTTTCTTGATCTGAGGAACCATACAGTTACAATTAGGACAAGTAGAACTATCAACCATACAGGAATAACAATCAGTGTTCTCTCAGCCACCACAGGTTTCTGGCTGCTGTAGCGGCCGTAGGCCACATTGATGGTGGCCGTGTAGATCCCCATATCAAGTATACCGGGGGTCCAGGTCACCTCATCACTGTAGGCGTCACCGGGATAGACGCCCCCACTTGAATTCACAGCGTCAGAGAGGAACCCGTTAACCTGGAGGGTTGATGTGAAGTTTTCATAGACATTTCCCCTGTTTTTAACGGTGTAGGAGAAACTCCCAGGCATAAGACCCAGAAGGATGGATGGACCCGTGAAGGACTCAATGAATAGTGACTCCCTTATATCACCGGGCAGTCCTATCAACACCGGCACTATGACCTCTGTGGCCTGTTTGAGTGTCACAGAGGTCCCCCTACTGTTAAGGGTGCCGGCCTTTGATGTCGATGTTACAACAAGCGCCCCGACGGCGTCCCTGTAGTTGTAGTTTACCGGAACGTTGACCTGGAAGTTCACCTCCCGTCTCTCACCTGGCCTCAATGTGAATGATCCGTTCTGGACCCTTATCCATCTTGCAACTCCATCATCCATGAGGAGAAGGTTCCTTTTATCCTTAAGTATTCTCTTTGGGGTAATGGTGATGATTGCGGTTTCCCTGTATGGGTTGGAGATGGTGATTTTACCTTCATGCGAACCGGCTCCAGTGAACTCAAACCTTGTGGGTGAAACAACGATGCCCGCTGCGAAGCACTCGCCGATGATTGAAATGAGGATTATAACTGAAACTAAAATTAATGCTCTCCTATCCAGTTTAACACCTCCAGAATTGGTTTCTCGCATTTAAACTCCTAAAAAAAATAAGATGGAATGGAATTTATGGACTTGTTGGTGCTGTTCCACCGGTCTGAACAGCGGCATGGTAGACTGTTGTGGTGTAGTTGCCTGGTGGTGTTGCAAATGGAACAAGCAGGTAGAGGTCCACAGGGATTGTCAGCTCATTGCCCTGACTTGGAGCTGGCCAGTTTTCCCTGACCATTACATAGCTTGTTGTGAATGCTGTTTTTGCTACACTGGCACCGTAATCCGCGTATTTGAGGTTTGAAAGGGGTATGGTATTTGAACCGTTGGTAAGGTCTCCCGCTGCACGTACATAGAGGTCTATTGCCACGTTGGATGAATGTTTGACCTGTTCACCGCTTGCTCCCCCATCCCAGGAATATTCCTGGTTATCTGCAAGGAGATCAAGGAGGTATATCGTACTGTTGTTGGCTCCATTCGCCCAGAAGGCCCCGATGGCTATTGTTGGTTCCACCTCTGCCTCAAGCTGCTGTGTTGCTGATGGTGACGCGGCTCCAAAAACCGGTGAAAAGGATGCCACAGTCAAAACCACTGATAGAATAAGCACCGCCAGAAGTGATCTCACGCCCATCACCTCCCTTAAGTTTGTTAATAAATTATTGAGACAACACATATGTATATTTTACTGTGACTCAGAAAAAGATGCAAAGTTTTTATATATAAGAACCTATGCTGGAATAAATGGCCTCCGAAGAGCTGATCTAAGGAGAGTTAATATCAGGTAAAAGGATAATCTATGGAAATAAAATAGTTTCTGCCTATGAAAAAAATGACCATGTATAGAGATCCTTCAGGCAGAAGCCATACCCTCAACGATCTCCCTGATCTTGTCCTCAACGTTGTCACTGTTCTCGACCACGGTACCTGTCACCACGACGTCTGCGCCTGCCCCTGCAACCCTTGCAGCGTCCTCACCACTCCTTATACCACCGCCGACTATGAGTATCTGATCCGTGCACCGCTTAACAAGGGCTATCATCTCCTCAGGCACATGCTCAGGTGCCCCTGACCCTGCCTCCAGGTAGAAGAGCCTCATGCCAAGGAACTCAGCTGCCATGGCATAGGCGGCTGCAATGTCTGGTTTGTTCCTGGGGACCGGCTTGGTGTCACCGACCCATCCAACCGTACCGCCTGGTTCAACCACCAGGTAGCCCATGGGGAGAGCCTCTATACCCATCTTCTTAACGGTGGCTGCGCCCAGGGCCTGGGCACCTATGATCCAGTAGGGGTTTGTGGAGTTAAGGAGACTCATGAAGAATATTGCATCGGCGTAGCGGCTAACACCGGTGGTGTTACCCGGGAAGAGTATTATTGGGACGTCTATGTTCTCCCTAAGGGCCCTGGCTGTATTGTCAAGTTCACTGGAATCCGTGGTTGACCCTCCAAGCATTATACCATCCGTGCCTCCCCTTATGGCTGCCAGGGCTATCTCAACGGCCTCCTCTGGGGCCTGCTCCTCGGGGTCTATGAGGGTAAGGTGTATCTTCCTCTCCCTAAGAATATCATGGAAGTAATCTTCAACCTTCATTTTGAACACTCAGAAAAATAGTAAAAAAGGAGAGGGGGCTGCTTAACCCCTTGGTTCCTTGGCCTTGTACCTTAATCCCTTGTAACCACACTTCCTGCATGTCTTTGCAGTTGGTGGGTTCCTAGCGTTACATTTAAGGCAGATCTTGATATTGAACAGTCTGTTTTCTGCTTCCTCAAACCTTGCCATAATTAGCCTCCTATGAATTTGTTCTGAATCTCTACAACCTCAAGGCTGTTCTCAGCCCTGGAGTAAGCTTCAAGAAGTTCACGGTTGAGGTCCAGGAAGTGTGGACCCCACTTGAAGTAGGACATTATATCCGACGCTATATCTTTCAGTCCAACTATATAAAGGGTTGCCGCCACGGCCTCTGCAGTTGAGAGTATGCAGGGCTTCCCGTAGTTTGTCGGGTTTGCAGCCACAAGGAATGGTAGGGACCTGTGGTTCCTTGCGGTCTGGAATATGACGGACGATTTCTTAACCTTTTTCCATGAGCAGTCAAGGGCTGCAATGCCCCTCCTGAGGACCATGTCCCTGTCCTCTGGGGAGACCGCCTTCTCAGAAAAAGGGTTGAGGACAAGTGCCCCTCTTGGTAACTGGTTGAGACTACTTACTATTTTAAATTTTCCCTTCCTTCCAAGTTTGAGGCTCGTGCACTTCTTCCTGTCACACTCCTCTGCATGGTAGACCACAATCTTCATCAGGCTGATATTGGTTATTCGGCTATATAAAATTTGGATGTTGAAACCAGAGAAAACAAGCATCCACCCAGATCTGGATTGCCGGGACAGCATCTAAAGCCCCGCGGACCGCAGAATAATCTGTAGCCAGCATGGAGAAAACAATCAACGAAGGTGATTGAAGAGGATCAGAACCTAAAACATTGCCCTCTCATACTCCATTATCCTGGAAACAGCACCAAAAACATTAAAATCTAAAACATTGCCCTCTCATACTCCATTATCCTGGAAACAGCACCAAAAACATTAAAATCTAAAACATTGCCCTCTCATACTCCATTATCCTGGAAACAGCACCAAAAACATTAAAATCTAAAACATTGCCCTCTCATACTCCATTATCCTGGAAACAGCACCAAAAACATTAAAATCTAAAACATTGCCCTCTCATACTCCATTATCCTGGAAACAGCACCAAAAACATTAAAATCTAAAACATTGCCCTCTCATACTCCATTATCCTGGAAACAGCGCTGGATGGGTCCCTGAGGTCATGGAGGTCATAGTAGCTGCCCCCTGAAGCCAGGGCTATCTCCATGTTGAGGTCCCTTCCACCCCGTGATCCCCTCTCAAAGTTTATCACCGTTGAGGGTATCTCCTCATCCTTCAGCCTTGAGGCCGCCTCAACAGCCTCCCTCTTGGGGTCCCTGCCCACACCAACATTGGGCATACCATCACTGAGTATTACCATGAATGGAACGTACTCGCCGCGCCTCTTCTCCTCCCTGAGTATCTCAAGACCGCGCTCTATGCCCTGGGCCATGGGTGTTGTCCCACCGACCCTTATGCTCTCCACGGCATCCCTGAAGGATGATGCATGGGCAGTTGAGGGTATTATCACCTTCGCGTCCCTGCCCCTGAATCCAACAACACTTATCCTGTCCCTGTGCCTCTGCGCATCCTCTATGAACCTCTCTATGAGGCCCTTGACCATTGCGGCCTTCCTGTCAGAGAACATGGACCCGCTTATGTCGACCACAAGGACTATGGATGCCCTTGCACCGTGTTTGCGTATCTTCTCCCTTATATCACCGGGCCTTATCTCAAGTTCACCCCTGGAGGCCGCAGCACGGATTGTGGCGTCTATGGCCACATCCCCGGGCTCACCCCTGGGGAACCTGCTCCTTATGTACTTCCCCTTACTTGTCTTTGACTCGACACGTGCACCGTAGAGCCTCTCCTTCTTCCTGCCCCTGACCTTAAGGAGCTTCTTTATATCAACATCCACGTCCTCGGTTTCAGGGCTTCTATCTGGTCCCCCCGCAGATAGGCCGGCCAGGGAGGCTGAACCCCTTGACTCTGAACCTTCATTCCCCTGAGAACCTCCGGAGCCCTGACCTGACTCCTCACCCTCAGAACCCCCTGAACCTTCACCCCCTGATGATGCCTCTGAGTCGCCCTGATCCTCCTCAGATTCCCTCTCACGCTCCATCTCCTCACGGGCCCTCTGCATCTCCCTCCTGGTGTTCTCGCGGTTGTAGGTCCTGCCTGGTATCCTCTCACCAAGGACAAGGACTATTGCATCCTCAACGTCCTCCTCGCGTACCCTCCTTCTTCCATTGAAGGCGGCTATTGCCTTTGATGTCCTCACTATGGCAATGTCGGACCGGTGGCCGTCAACACCTGCATCAACACAGACCCTTGCTATGAGCTCCAGGAGGTCATCGTCGATGGTCACCGCCGGGAGAAGCTTCCTGGCAGCCATTATCCTGTCACGTAGCCTGCTCTGGCTTTCAGCGAACCTCTCAACGAAGCCCTCAGGGTCGTCCTCGAATTCATCCCTCCTCTTCATTATGAGGACCCTCTGCCCTATGTCGGTCACGGTCTCCACGTTTATGTGTATACCTATCCTGTCTGAAAGCTGGGGCCTAAGTTCGCCCTCAGCAGGGTTCATGGTACCGACGAGTATGAACCTTGAGGGGTGCTGGAGGGATATGCCCTCCCTCTCCACCGTGTTGACACCGTAGGCCGCCGCATCCAGGAGCACGTCGACCAGGTGGTCATCCAGGAGGTTTATCTCATCAACGTAGAGTATGTTCCTGTTGGCCTCTGCAAGTATACCCGGCTCAAGGGCCTTTATCCCCTCGGTGAGGGCCTTCCCTATGTCGAGTGACCCGACAACACGGTCCTCTGTGGCCCCCAGTGGGAGTTCAACGACCCTCATCTTCCGGTATTCAACCTCCACGTCCCCGCCACGGCACATGTCACATGCACCCTCCGGGTCATCCGGGTCGCAGTTGAAGGGGCAGCCCTTAACAGTCCTCAGGGAGGGCAGGAGATCCGCCAGGGCCCTCACCGCCGTTGTCTTACCTGTACCCTTATCACCCTTGATGAGGACACCGCCTATCCCAGGGTTTATTGCGTTGAGTATAAGGGCCTTTTTAACCTTTTCCTGTCCTACTATGGCTGTGAATGGAAAAATAAGGTTCTTCATTAACTCACCTGGTCATCCTGACCATTTAATTTTATATTTATTCTGAATAATAAGTTTTTACATGGTATGGTATTAATGTTTCATGATATCTTAGGATAAAGAAGCGCCCTGCTGGATAAAATAGATAAGTGATTGACCCCATAGAAGTAACAGGTGATATCATGTGTACCGTTGGAGGTCCAATGGCTGATATAGATATTAAGAAGATGAAGACCCGTAAATGCAGGTGCCTTGACTGTGGAAACGAATTCAAGGGTGTTGGAAGGCGGGTTATCTGCCCATCATGCCAGTCAGATAACGTTGAATGCGAGGGCTAGGTGGTACCCTGGAATTCAAAATCAATGAGGACGAGATACTATTTGTTGAGGGCGGGGGTCTCCTCGGCATCATACCATCAGGTAGAGAGCGGACCATATTCATGAACACAGCAGAGGATGAAGTTGCCCTCTTCCTGGACCCCAGGGACCTCATAGTCATATCCGCCTTCAGGGCCGATGCTAAAATGAGGAGGGGTATAAAGGCCCTCGCGTACCTCATCCTTGAGACCGGGAACCCCCTCGTGGTCCTTCCAGAGGATCACCCCGGGTCCCGGAGGCTGAAGATGGTCGTCTCGGCAGCAGAGAGGGTGAGGCTCAGCTGTGACATAACACCGGGCACGCACCCTGACCACCACCTCCTCTGCTCTGCACCGGCACTCTCTGGTATGGAGATCGTGTCGGTGGATGGTGGTGTTGAACTCCTGAATGCACCCCCTGGTATCAGGGTGTGGAGGGAGGGCCTTGACTGGTGATGTGGGAAACCATTTTTAAGGCAGGGCCACATAAACCATCACAGTGAATGAAGATGATAAGTGAATTCTATCAGATATTTGGACAGCTGGTGTTCCTTGCAGGGGTGGGCATCCTGATCATGCTGGCATCAAGCCTCTTCCTTGGAAGGCTCCTCCTGAATGAGGACCGGTTGATATTCCCCAGACTCCTCCTCATCACGGTCGACATGTTCTATGGACCATTCAAGAAGTTCTCAGAGACCCTTGGCCTCAACAGCCGTATAGTGGACCAGATAGGCGTTGAGGTCAGGAACAAGATCAACGAGAAGAGGTTCAGAGCCATAGACCCCCATGATAAGGCCCTTGTACTGCCACACTGCCTCAGAAATCCCGAGTGCGAGGCCCGGCTTGAAAGGACCGGGCTGGTCTGCACCGGATGCAACAGGTGCATAATAGGGAAGATCAAGGAGAGGGCCGAGGCCATAGGATACACGGTCTTCGTGATACCCGGGTCAACCTTCATAAAGAAGATCGTGGAGGAGCACAGGTTCAAGGCGGTCCTTGGGGTTGCCTGCTACCAGGACCTGAACCTGGCCATGATGAAGCTGTCGAAGTTCTCGCCCCAGGGTGTGCCCCTCCTGAGGGACGGCTGCTTCCGGACGAAGGTGGACTTCAGGGCTGTCCTGCAGAAGATGGGAATCGAAGAGGAGTTAAGAAGACCGAGGGCCTGTATGAGCCAGGTCCCTGGAGGGACACAGGAGCGGTGATACCTTGGACATCCCCATCACAGATAACCACATACACGTTGACCCTCTAAACGGTGATGGCCCTGTTGCAGTTGCAGAGAAATTCTACAGGGCCGGTGGGAGGCGGATGATAATCCCGAACAAGCCCTCATGGACCATAAAGGCGGGGACAGACTACCGCAGGACCATGGACACGGTCCTGGACTACGTTGAGATGATCAACAGGGAGACTGAAGTTGAGGCCCATGCAGTTGTGGGACTGCACCCTGCAGAGCTATCAAGGCTCCTTGAGGCGGGTCGTGAGATTGAGAGGGCCGAGGAGATGATAAGGGATGGCCTGGAATACGCCCAGTCCCTGGTACTCGAGGGGAGGGCTGTGGCCATCGGCGAGGTTGGGAGGCCCCACTATCCTGTCAGTGATGAGGAGCTTGCAGCCCACAACAGGCTTATGATCTATGCCATGGAGCTTGCAGCCGAGGCATCATGCCCTGTTCAGCTACACACCGAGAGCTCGGGTCCGGAGGAGTTCAGGGAATTTGCCGGGATGGCTGAAAGGGCTGGTATAAAGAAACACATGGTTATAAAGCACTTTTCAGGGCCCCTCACAGCACCTGAGGAGAACCATGGACTCACCCCATCATTAATCGCATCAAGGGACGTTGTTAGGGATGGCATCATGAAGGGTGGCCGCTTCCTCATGGAGACAGACTACCTGGATGACTCCGGGAGGCCGGGGGCAGTCCTTGGGCCGAAGACCGTGCCCCGGAGGACCATTGAATTCATCAATAGGGGTATATTCACCGAGGAGGATGCCTACAGGATCCACGAGGAGACCGTTGAGAGGGTCTACGGGATCTGAATTTCTGGACGAATTCCACTAAAAGCATCCAGTGCAGAAAAAGATCTATTTTTTGATGATCCCTCTGCGATGATCATGCCCTAAATCATATAAGAAAGATAATTCTTATCCTGCTGAAGTTAACTATCCGAGATCCTGGAGGGGTTCCCCTGGCAAAGTTCTACCATTTTCAGATCCCTGAGATTTTAAGGGTATTCAGATCCATGGACACTAAAAAAGGATCAGATAGTTCAGTGTGAACCCCCCAGAAGCAGGCTCACCACCCCTATAAGTAACCCTATGACCACCACCTCAAGGCTCGTCCTCAGGATGTTCTCCCTTGAAACCCTCCCCAGGTATACTCCGAGGATGAAGAGTGCTGTGAGGCATAGAAGGACCGTTACCATGGTTGCAGTTATCCTGTCACCTATAACAAGGAAGGGTAGGACCGGTACAAAGGATCCCAGAAAACTGGAGAACCCATGGGTGAACATGCTCATGTAGACCCTCCTCCGGGCCTGCTGGTGGATGATGGTGTCATCTAGCTTACCCTCATCCATCATCATCTTCCTCTCAAGTTCACGCATGGTCCGGGTCTCCTCGGCCCTCTCACCGATGAATGACCCGAAGGCATTGGACATTGCAAGGGCCACACCACCGCTGAGGCCTGTGAGGGCTATGAGGTAGTTATCCACGCTGAGGCCCCCGGCACCTGCAACACCGCTTGCTGTCAGGGTGACACCCATAACAGCCAGTATCCCGTCAAGGGTGCCCAGGGCCACGTACCTGCTCATATTTATGTACTCATGAAGAAATCCGCGTACATCCATCCCAGATCATCCACCTCTCAATCATCCACGGCCGAGTTCACTGTGGGCCCGTGCAAGGTGACCCGCTGCGAGGGCACCCATGAGGGAAAGCTCACCTGCAAGAACAGCCCCTCCAACTATCTCTGCAAATTCGTGGACCCTGCCTCCTCCCCTGACACCCATGATGTCAAGGCACTCAGAGGCTGTTTCAAGTCCAGTGCCGCCGCCAACGGTTGCCAGGGGGACATCCGGGAGGTTCACCGCGAAGTAGAGGTCCCCGTTCCTCTCCTCTGCAATGGTAACCCCCAGGCTACCCTCAACTATGTGGGCCTCGTCCTGTCCTGTTGCAAGGAATATTGCCCCTATTATGTTGGCGTAGTGCGCATTGAATCCCATGCTACCAGCCGCCGCTGATCCAATGAGATTCTTGGCCGTGTTAACCTCCACCACTGCCCCGGGAGTTGTTTTAAGGACAGACTCGACCATGTCGCCGGGTACCATTATCTCGGCTGTTATACTCTTACCCCTCCCCTCTATGAGGTTAACGG
Organism: Methanothermobacter thermautotrophicus; assembly: GCF_014889545.1. Taxonomy (NCBI): domain Archaea; kingdom Methanobacteriati; phylum Methanobacteriota; class Methanobacteria; order Methanobacteriales; family Methanobacteriaceae; genus Methanothermobacter; species Methanothermobacter thermautotrophicus. The sequence continues at coordinate 212,009 of NZ_QKOF01000007.1, forward strand.
CGGCGGGCTTCTTATCGGTGCAGAGGTTGCCGCTCAGTGCTATCACATGGGCCCCGGTCTCCCTGGTGAGGAGTTCAAGGGCCCTCTCAGTTGCAATGGTGACCATGTTCATCCCCATGCTGTCACCGGTTGTGTAGACGAAACGCGGGTAGACATAGGAACCCGCCACGATAACAGGGTCTATCTTAACGAGCTTACCGTGCCTGGTTGTGGATTCTGCCTCCTCCCTGAGGGCATCCATGTTCTCATAGATCCATTCCCTCAGCCTGAGGGCCTCAACCACGGACCCTGTCCTTATGACTGGTGCGCGGGTCATGGAGTCACCTGTCACCCTGACGGTGGCCCCTCCGGCCCGTGTTATCACCGAGCAACCCCTGTTCACCGATGCGACAAGGGCGCCCTCAGAGGTTGCCAGGGGCACATAGTACTCTCCATCTGCATGTTCACCCCTCACCCTCAGTGGACCCGCGACTCCCAGGGGGATCTGCACAGCCCCTATGGGGTTCTCTATGTTCCTCCTTGAAGCCCGCTCCATGTCAATGCTGTAGTTTGAGACATGTTCAAGTTTAACCCCGCAGGTCCTCTCAATGAACTCCCTTCTTATCCTGACGGCCTCATCCACCGGGACGTGCCTTTCGATCTCGTAGAGCTTGATCCTCCCCTCCAGGAGGTCATCCATGAGTGACATCAGCGCACCCCCATGTGGGCCCTGATCTCATCCACTATGGCTGATGGCCTGTCAACAACCACGGCACCTGCCGCCTCCAGTGCCTCCCTCTTGCTGCTGGCGGTGCCTGTGCCTCCCTCGATTATTGCCCCTGCATGTCCCATCCGCTTACCTGGGGGTGCAGTTGCACCGGATATGAATGCGAAAACAGGCTTTGACATCTGCTCAATGTAACTGGCAGCCCTCTCCTCTGCATCTCCACCGATCTCACCTATAAGGACGACGGCTTCTGTATCGGGGTCATCCTCGAATCTTTCAAGGACATCCACGAATCCGAGTCCTGTTACAGGGTCCCCCCCGATACCCACACATGTACTCTGGCCTAATCCAGCCTCTGTGAGCTGGGCTGCAAATTCATAGGTCAGTGTGCCGCTCCTTGAGACTATGCCTATGCTTCCCTCGGTGAATATGTGGGTGGGCATTATACCAAGCTTCCCGACACCCGGGGTGATTATGCCGGGGGTGTTGGGACCTATAACCGTCTTACCCATCCTTGAGGCGTACTCCATTATCTGCATGGAGTCATGGACAGGTATGTGCTCGGTTATTATCACGACAAGGTCGAGGTGTCGTATTGATTCAAAGGCTGCATCCTTTGCGAAGGGTGCAGGTACGAATATTATGGAGGCATTGACATCCATCTCCTCGGTGACCTCCTCCACCGAGTTGTAGACGTCCAGGCCAAGGAACTCCTGGCCGCCCTTACCGGGTGTGACACCCGCCACTATCCTGGTTCCGTACTCGAGCATCTGTTTAGTGTGAAATGATCCCTGTTTACCTGTTATGCCCTGAACAAGGCACCTGGTATCCTCATCAAGCAGTATCATGATCTATCCCCTCATCCTTTCCTTTGTGGTCTGAACTATTTAATTATGCCCATAAGAGCCTGACCTTCAAGGGAGCCTTATATGGTAGACTCTGGAGAGCATGTAACCTTAAATGATGATGTCTCCGCCGCATTTGAGGCGGGTATGAAATCATTAAACCCTCAGGATCCTCGTCCTCTCCTCAAAGGGTACCGCGAGGTCTATGAGGTTACCGTTAAGGAATGCCGTGGCCGAGACTATGACGCTGCCAGGGATTACGTGTGACGGTGAGCCCCTCCTTACAAGGTAAACGTTCTTATGGCCGAGGGCGGCGCCGAGCATCGCCCCTGCTGCAACGCCAACACTCTCAATGTCCTCTATGGTCGCAGCAACCACCGGGTCGTCGGTCTTATCGGATACAAATCCCACCCCCGGGATCTCACGGACACCAGGCATGACCTCCTGGCTCACATCTGTAACACCATCCATGCCCCTGGCTGCGGCTATGGCAGAATTTGCAACGTCAGCCACGAAGTCTTCACCACCATAGGTGTCAAATGCAAGTATAACCGCATCTGGATACCTGTCCTGCCTTACAGCTGCCTCTGCATATGATATGCCCTCCCCTGCACCATCAGGTTCATCTGATATACCCTCAAGGTCTCCGAGGCTCTCTGACGAATCCCTGAGTATCTCAACTATTGCCCTGTTCACAGTCTCAAGCATGTCATCCTCCACGAATGCACTTATAACAACGTCGTCACCCGTTATATTTGTCAGTGCCGCTCTCTCTGCACCCGCATCAAGAAGCCCCGGTATGGAGGCCTCAAGGGAGGCAATAAGTTCCCTGCTGCAGCTCGTATCATTATCTGATATATCTGCACCTATGGAAGTTACCTTCAAAACAATCACCTATACCTAATTTGAGGTGCCTGAATAAATAGTTTAGATGACCTCACACCTGGCAATGGGAGGATGCATGTGAACCTGTATCAGAGACCTGGCCTCAGACGGTATCAACGCTCCCCTCAAAAAAATTATTTTATATCAAAAGGGACATAAAGAATCACACTAAAATCTTTAGTTCTCTGAAGACTCCAGAAAATCACGGGAGAAATATTTCACATGAACACAAAGATCTGTGTCCCGGTATTTGAGAAGACACCCCACGAGGTTACTGAATCAGCCATGAGGGCCATTGAGGCCGGTGCTGATATCCTTGAAATACGAATTGATGGCCTCCAGGAACCTGGAGAAATTAATATCAGGGAACTCATAGAGGATATAGGGTTCCCTGTGATTGCAACCAACCGGTCACCGGCCGAGGGTGGTCATTTCAGTGGCAGCGAGGATGAAAGAATAAAGCTGCTCATGGCTGCGGCTGAAGTCGCCGACTTCGTGGATATTGAACTCAGCAGTGCCCGTGAGGACATAGAGAGGGTCACCATGAATGCCAGGAGAAGCATCATATCCTACCATAACTTCAGGGAGACACCCTCACTGGAGGCCCTCCTGAGGATCGTCAGGATGGCCAGGGAGATGGGTGACATGGCCAAGGTTGCTGTGATGCCAGAGAACATGGCAGACACCCTGGTGGTCCTCCAGCTCCTCAGCCTCGAGGATGACACTGTGGCGATATCCATGGGTGAACTCGGCAGATACACGAGGGTTGCAGCCGCCCTTTTCGGCTCCCCCATCACCTTCGCATCACTGGGGAGGGGGACTGCCCCTGGACAGATGGATGTTGATGTAACCCGGAAAATGATCAGAGAACTCATGCCGGAGGATTGAAGATGAAGAAGGTTCTGATTGCCATTGCGGTGCTTGCTGTTATTGCAGTTTCAGGTGCATTTTACTACCTTGATCATGTGGATTCGGTTGACATAACCATAAAGACCGATGGTGTCAACATCACAGTTGAGGCCGACACGATCTTCTTCCAGAAGGTCCCGCCTGAGATGGAACAGGAGATAGGGGACTATATGGCTGATGTCATCAATGACCCTGACAGCACCGTTGAATCAATAAAAAAGGACGTTAAGGGTATAGCAGAGAGGTACGGTTACAGGAAGGTTGAAGTGAGGATAGAGTCACAGTTCGGTGTTGACCAGCTCCCCATGCCTGCCGTTGTGAGCGGTGACTCAATGTATCCCACACTGAAGGACGGCCAGGACCTGATAGTCCTCAAGACAGACAAGTACAGGGTGGGGGACATAGTGATAGCCAAGCACCCTGAATATGGCCTCATCGTTAAGAGGGTTGGAAAGATCGAACCTGACAGGGTCTACCTGATGAGTGATAACAAGAAGGTTGAACGCATCTACACCCCAACCTCTGTTATTGTGAAAACACCCCTGAACACATGGGTTCCAAGGTCAGCCATTGTGGGTGTTGTGAAGGAGTACTGAAACCCACACAATGGCACTGTTTTCAGAGGGATTCAAAATTTATTTTTTGGTACCCTCTGATCATCCTTTTACTATAAACGAAACAGCAAAAAAAGGAGATGGCTTTCTGATCATGCCCTCTTTTTAATGGCTCTGCCACTGCAGTGACTGAGGTCCATTGATTCAAAGGAGTATGATCACTTAATACTCGAGCAAAAGAGTGATAAAAAGAATTGGATGAAGCGACCGGCCCCTAGGTGAACTCGGATAACCTCTTCACCCTCTTAAGCATGTTCGGGTGTGTTGATAATAGTTCAAGGATCCTTGCACCCAGTCCAACCTTAACTCCACCGTATTTTATCCTCTGGAGTTCAGCAAGGTCTATGGTCCCATCCAGGTTCATGTCAAGCTGGCGGAGGTCCTCCACCTCACTTTGAGCTGCTGAGACGTCGTTCAGGAAGAAGGCCTTGACACCCTCAACCTGTTTCAGGTCGTCCCTGTTGAACTGGGCTGAGCCGTAGACAAGCTTGTAGAGGGCGCTTGCAAGTTTGTGTGGCTGGCCACCGATCTCCACGCTCCCCTGGTCCGCGTAGTACTCCCTGGTCCTTGATATGAAGAGTACTATGAGCTGGCCTATGAAGTATGCCAGGAGCGCTGCAATACCCACCAGATTTGCCTCATCATCCCTGCTGAAGACCGTGCTCCAGAATATGTAGTAGCATATCAGGGGGACGGCGCTCACCAGGGTCATGACTATCATGTCACTGTGCCTTATGTGGGATATTTCATGTCCGAGGACAGCCCTCAGTTCCTCCTCGTCAAGGAGGTTGAGTATCCCCCTGGTCACACACACCCTTCCATCAGACTTTGTTCTGCCGAAGGCGAATGCGTTGGGCACTGCGATCTCCGCGATACCCACCCTTGGTTTGGGTATACCTGCCCTTCGTGCGAGTTCATCAACCATTGCATGTAGACGGGGGGCCTCGGCCTCGCTCACGTAGTGGACGTTCATTGTGAGTTCCACTATCTTAGGGGAGATGAGGTACTGCAGGAATATCACCCCGAAACCCAGGAGGGCGTAGAATAGTGGCCCTCCAACTCCAAGGAGGGATCCCACGACGAGGAGTATAGCGTAGATTAATCCAAATAAAAGTGCTGTCGCCAGGAACATTCTGAGCTTCAGTTTCCATGTGCTGAGTCTTCTCATTTTGGCTTTTTCCTCCATCGAGCCATTAGTTACAAAGTGTTATTTTATCATGTGATGATATAAATCTTTTGTTATTATTAGAGGGCCCTGAATATGGAGGTTCTTAACTGTAATCACGGTGGCCGGGACCTGCGTGTAGGCATCGAGCAAAGGGGCCATCCCCCTGAGACCAAAGTTTATTAAATATTAAGGTATAGTTCGTATTAAGGGGATGATACTATCAGGAATCTATGGAAATTTCTAATGTTAGTGGCCATCTTTGCCCTTATTGGATCCAGTCAGGCCGTCCAGATAGGTAACACCAGTTACGGCTATGTTGAGAAGGACTGCTACGGTAACCAGAGCTCCAATGAGACCATAGGACTCATAATAGGGGTTCATCCCCGTGAGTCAGGTATACATGAAGCCGTGCGGGAGACACTCCAGACATCAAACCTGACAAGGAGGTACGTCCTCTACAGTGTACATGTTACATCCAACGCCTACGACTACTCGAAGGGCCGTATGAACGGTCAGCTCCTTGCGAGAAACTTCATTGTACCCGATGTGAAGAATGAGAAGCCCATGCTGGTTATTGACTGCCATGAGAACTGCTACCATCAGAGTGGATACACATACCCCCGCTTCCTCTATATGATCTCAGAGAACCTTGCGACCATAAACTACACAGAACAGATAGTATCCCAGCTTGGCTTCCTGAGGATCTACACTCCCCCAACGGCAACAAGCCCCAAGTACGTGACAGTGCCAATAGCCTCACAGGGATACAGCACCATAATATATGAGACCTATAAGTATGACAGTCAGCCAAGAAAGCTAAGCGACGCGAGGATGCTGATATCGGCCCTTGACAACCTCAGGGCCTACATTTCAAAGGGTATAAATGTTACATCAAGTAGTCCGGTTGCTGGAGCTGTAACCTCAAGGATGTCAGTGATAGGGGTCACCTTTTCAGATATCATCCGACCTGGAAGGTACTGGAGCAGGGTAACCCTCAAAAACAGGTACGGTAAATCTGTGAGTATCAGAACATGGGTTTCCGGTAACACCCTCCATGTGAAACCGGTCTACAGACTATCACGTGACAGCTGGTACACCCTCACCATACCGGCCGGTGCACTGGTCGAAGCCCCTGAACATAAATGGACGCTGAGGTTCAGGACAGGGCGAAGATAGAGCAAAAAACCATTTTATATTTATTTTCAGGATCTGTGATAGATGAATATCAGGAAGTAAGGAAAATTTTCCCTGAAAAGTTAGGTTCACTTCCCCCATCCTGATCGTTGATCTCAAATTTTTCATTACACCAAGTTTACTGCCAAGATAATCCATGAGAGGTTTTTATCCAGGAATAAGCTGAAAAAAGGGCTGGTGATTGTGAATCTGGCAGAAAGAAGGATTAGAGGTTTCCTTTTTGCTTTTTCACTTCACAGAATAATCAGCAGACAGAAAGATAACGTCCTACTTTTCCATGAGTCAGATGATACCATTCCTCTTAAGGAGCCTCCTGGGGTTCCTCACCAGTGCCTCCTCGACCCTGGATTCGCTTAGACCCGCCCCGAGGCCGATCCTCCTAGCCATCTCATAGTCAATCAGATCCCCAGGTGCATGGGTATCCGTATCAATCACGAGGGGGACACCAACCTCCCCTGCGATGGAAGCCACATGGCCATTACCAAGGCAGTGCCCCTTCCTCGCACTTATCTCAAGGGTCACATCATTCTCACGTGCCAGTTCAACGTCCTCGACCGTTATCAGGCCCGGATGGGCCAGTATATCAACCTCAGGACAGCTGACTGCGGCATGGTTGGTGCCGGGGATCACAGGCTCAACCAGGGTTTCGCCGTGTACAACGATCACCTCTGCACCCAGCCTCCTTGCCCTCACTGCAAGCTTCTCAATTATCTCAACCGGTGCATGTGTGATCTCAGCCCCCGGGATAACCCTGATGTCCCAGTTATCACCTATATCCTCAACGGCGTCTATGAGGTTCGTTATGGTGTTTATGTTTGAGGCGTCTATGTGGTCAGTTATTGCTATTGCCTCATGTCCAAGCACACATGCCCTCCTTGCAAGTTCCGATGGCAGGAGCTCACCGTCACTCAGGAGGCTGTGGGTGTGAAGATCTATCCTCTTTCTAATGGCAGGCCCTCCCTGAAAATCATTATATTGTTGTTGATACACATCAAGGGTTAAGGTATGTTCAGGGAAGTATTTAAAATGAAGCCCACCGTCTTTGTACCAGCACATATAACCGGATTCTTTGAGGTTGTGAGGCACAGGGACCCCCTCAGGACGGGATCCAGGGGCGCCGGCGTCGTCCTGGACAGGGGTGTTAGAACCCGGGTGAAGCTCAGGGGCTCAGAGGGTGCCACGACCGTCAGGGTGAACGGAAGGAGAGATGATGGGGTGAGCATGAGGGCCGTTGAGATCCTCAGGGAGCTCACAGGGTTCACTGAGGGGGTGAGCATCCACCATGAGGTGGAGGTGCCCATAGGGTGTGGTTTCGGTACATCGGCGGCCTGTGCCCTCGGGAGTGTCCTTGCAATCTCAGCTGAACTTGAACTCCCAATAACCTTCAACATGGCAGGTGAGGTGGCGCACCGGGCAGAGGTCGAACTCGGGACAGGCCTAGGGGATCTTATAGCCGAGTTAACAGGAGGCATGGTCATAAGGACCAGGGAGGGGCCTCCAGGGTACGGGAGGGTTGACAGGATCATCCAGGACGGACTCCACGTTATAACAAGGACCCTGGGGGAACTTGACACCGCGTCTGTGATACATGATGACGCCCATGTGAGGGCCATCAACAGTATGGGGGGCGGTATGGTAGGCCGCCTCCTTGAGAGGCCAACAGCCTCCAGGTTCATGGAGCTATCCCGGGAGTTTGCGGAGGGAGCATCCCTCATACCCCCTGAGCTCAGGGGACCCCTTGAGGAGCTCTCGGAGGGAACACTGGGGGCCTCCATGGCCATGCTTGGAAACACCGTCTTCGCCCTATCAGAGGACCCTGACGCCGGTGGAGCCGGCACCAGCACCTACGGGATTGACAGGGAAGGTGCCAGGTTCCTGTGAAAGTAATGCCAGAACCCTGATTAAGACCGGTAAACTCCAGAAGAGGATGTATGATCTCTCTGAAAAACTCCTTCACTCATGATGAAATCTTATATGGTCTTTTTCTGACATCTGAGCCTCATAATGAACAGATATGTGGATCTGGTGGGGAAAATACTTTAAATTAAAGTGATATATTAACTTATGTCCGGTTAGAAGAAGACAGTCTCAAGTGATCAGATGATAAGGATAGTCTATGATATTAACATCTACCGTGAGGTCCTAAGGGAGGTGCTTGAACCATCCCACACCGTCGTGGAGCTCGGCTGCCACGTGGGTAACTCAACGCGCATAATCTCGGACCTTGTATCTGAGGGGAGGGTTGTGGCCATCGACAACAGCCCAGAGGCTGTTGAGGTAATGGAGTCCCTCAGCAGGGAACGTGACAACGTTGAATTCATCTCAGGGGACGTGCGGCTCCATGAAACCCTGGAGAAGGTATGCGAAATGATAGACAGCTGTGATGTTCTCAGCGTGGACCTCGGAGGCGGCTACCACCCTGATACAACCTTCAAGGTCTACTTCATCTGGTCATCAACACTCAAACCAGGGGTCTCCATAATAAGGAACAGGGGACTCGTGGACTTTGTATGCTCATCCATCACCGAAGAGTCATTCACCTCAAGGTATGGATGGCTTGAGTCGAGTGGGGACGCTGGAATCCCACCACGGCTCAGGGAGTTTAAACTCTGGTCCAGCAGGATATACAAGGAGGGTGCCCATGATAGGCAAGAGGATTAGGATTGAGAGGATAATCAACAGGAAGACGGACAGGACTGTTATAGTACCCCTTGATCATGGAGTCTCCATTGGACCCGTCCGCGGGATAATAGACATGGCAGGCACCATAGATGAGGTTGCAAGTGGCGGTGCAAACGCCGTTCTCATGCACAAGGGAATGGTCAGGAGTGGACACAGGGGATACGGGAGGGACATCGGACTGATAATACACCTCTCGGCCAGCACGGGCCTCGGCCCGGACCCGAACCATAAGGTCCTGGTGACCTCGGTGGAGAAGGCCCTCAAGCTGGGTGCCGACGCAGTATCCGTCCACGTGAATGTGGGATCCGAGAGGGAACCCGAGATGCTCATAAAACTTGGGACCGTTGCAGAGATCTGTGATGACTGGGGAATGCCCCTCATCGCCATGATGTACCCCAGGGGTAAGAAAATAGATGATGAGCACGACCCGGAGGTCGTGAAGCTGGCGGCCCGTGCAGGTGCAGAGCTCGGTGCAGACATAATAAAGACCAACTACACCGGTGACCCTGACACCTTCAGGGAGGTTGTTAAGGGGTGCCCCGTCCCTGTGGTGATAGCCGGAGGACCAAAAATAGAGACAGAGGAGGAGCTCCTCCAGATGGTGAAGGACTCCGTGGAAGCAGGGGGCGCTGGTGTGGCCATTGGCAGGAACATATTCCAGGCCGATTCACCCGCAAACATGACGAGGGCAATAGCAGGCATAGTCCATGATGGCCTCAGTGTTGAGGAGGCCGTCAGGATACTGAAGGGTGGCGAGTGAGATGAAGTTCGCATGGCTCCTTGCCCCCGACACCTACTGGGATGAAAAGAAGGCCTTCATAACCGCGGCCCTTGAATCCGGCATAGACCATGTGGTGGATAGAGGTGATGCTGAGAGGATAAAGAAGCTGGGCAACCTTACCCTCATCTCCCCCGAGGATGACGCCGACATTGTACTGGTGGGGATGGACGGTGAGGGTGACGGGACCCTTGAACTTCCTGAGTCCCTGGATTACTCAAGGGACCTTGAACTGGCATCGGAGCTCAGGGGGGCCGGAAGGGAGGTGGCGGCCTACGTGGAGATAAGGAGCAAGGCCCATGAGGAGCTTGCCAGGAGACTCGGACGCATCGTTGACTACCTGATACTGGTGGGTGAGGACTGGAAGATCATCCCCCTGGAGAACATAATCGCGGACCTCCAGGACGAGGACGTTAAACTCGTGGCGGCGGTGGCAGACGCCGCTGAGGCCCGGGTTGCCCTTGAAACCCTTGAACATGGGACTGACGGCGTCCTCATAGAACCGGCAGACATATCCCAGATAAAGGACATTGCAGCCCTCCTTGAGGAGATTGAGAGTGAGGCCTACGAACTCAAACCCGCCACCATAACCCGCATAGAGCCCATCGGGTCAGGTGACAGGGTCTGTGTTGACACATGCTCCATAATGGGGATAGGTGAGGGCATGCTCGTGGGTAGCTACTCCCAGGGACTCTTCCTGGTGCACAGTGAATCCCTTGAAAGCGAGTACGTGGCATCGAGGCCCTTCCGTGTCAATGCGGGTCCTGTTCAGGCCTACGTCATGGTACCCGGTGGCAGGACCCGGTACCTCTCGGAGCTTGAAACAGGGGACGAGGTCATCATAGTGGACAGGGATGGCAGATCACGCTCCGCAATCGTGGGGAGGGTGAAGATCGAAAGGAGGCCCCTCCTCCTCATTGAGGCGGAGTATGAGGGCATGAGGGTCAGGACACTCCTCCAGAACGCCGAGACCATAAGGCTCGTGAATGATAAGGGTGAACCGGTATCTGTAAGTGAACTCGGTGAGGGTGACAGGGTCCTGGTCTACTTCGACGAGTCTGCAAGGCACTTCGGGATGGCCATAAAGGAGACCATAATCGAGAAATGATGTGGAGCCATGCCTCCAGCACGGAAGGGGATGATTATGGCATGTACGATGTGAAGCTTATAGGGCCCTCAGAGAAGGATGAGATCCTGTCCGAACTCTCAGATCTTAGGTTTTTTGAGAGGAAGGCCAACCTTCACGGTGCCTGCGTCAAACTCCTGACAGATGATGCCTCATTCAAGGAGGAGTGGGAGGATAACTTCAAATTCATGAGTGATGATGTGAGGCCCCATGCAAAGGTATTCGCGGTCTCGGATGGTGGGGCGCTGGAGGTGCTCTATGAACCATTATCCAGGACAGTGATAATCAGGAACTGCGACTACTATGGCTGGGTTAAGAGCATAGCCCTTGCAGCGGTCTCAGACTTCTTTGAGGAGTACCACTCAGAGCACCGCCGCTACTCTGTCCACGGTTCAGCCATTGACAGGAATGGGGAGGGCATGGCGATCATCGGCCCACCCGGGACAGGGAAGACGACCCTAACCTACGGCCTCCTCCTTGACAGGGACTACAGTTACATATCAGATGACTGGTTCTTCACCCGCCTCTTTGAGAATGGCGTCCTGGTATACGCCTCAGAGAAGAACTCCTACATACGGGATGACATAGGGGATGTCTGGGGTGAGTACTCGGACATCACAGGATCTGTTAAACTTGACAGCATGGGGAGGGGTGTTGCGGATGTTGGCATGCTCTTCGGGGACAGGATAAGGGACTCCACAACCCTCAGGAGGGTCGTCCTCCTTGAGAGAGACCCTGAGAACCCCCCGGTAAGGAGGCTGAAGGCCAGGGAGGGCCTGGAGTACATGGCCAGGAACGACTTCTGCAACCCCCACCAGCTCATAAGGGATGAGAGGAAAATGAGGCTCAGGAGGGACTTCTTCATGGAACTCTTCAGCAGGGTGGACATTTACATCCTCAACACCATCGAAACACCAGGGGAGAGCCTTGAAAGGCTCAGAGGCCTTGAAGAAGGGGAGGTTAAGTCATGAAGGTCAGAGCATTCCTTGCAGTTGACCTCGATGAGGGACTCAGGGACCATGTATCCAGGGTACAGGATACCCTCAAATCTGCGGATGCCCAGGTCAAATTCGTTGAACCAGAGAACCTGCACTTCACCCTCAAGTTCTTCGGTGATGTTGGTGGGGGTAAGCTCAGGAGGATAGAGGATGCAGTGAGGGAGACCCTCAGGAATTATGAGCCCTTCGAAATCAGCATAAGGGGGGCTGGTGTCTTCCCGAACCCCAGATACATACGTGTGGTCTGGCTCGGAGTTGAAAACCCTGAAACCTTCTCAGATCTTCAGAGGAACCTTGACATGGAATTCGTTAAGATGGGCTTCCGTCCTGAGAGGGACTACGTACCCCACCTCACTGTTGGAAGGGTTAAGGGACCCAGGAACAGGGACAAACTCGCTGAGCTCATAGGGGAGCTTGAAGACGTTGAGGTGGGATCAATGAGGGTCAGTGAGGTTTCACTCAAGAGGAGCGAACTCACACCTGCCGGGCCAGTCTACTCTGATATTGAGGTCTTCAGACTTTAGGTCTGCTGAACGATGAATTTAACTTCAAAAATTTTAATCCAGGGCCGCTGATAGCAGACAGAACTTTTATCCTAGCAGACACTGGCACATTCCTGTCCATTTTAACTCAATTTATTGTAAACTGCAACATATAAAACCCTGATATAGTCGAACCGGTCAATATAGGACCGCAGCATAAAGCCGACGGTGATGATGATCTATGATCATGGACTACAGCAACATATTAAAGACCATAAAACCCGACGGTGAGGAATACCGGCGGGTCATGGAACTATCAGATAGTCTCGTTGATTGCCTTAATGGACTCGCAGATGAATGGGGGATGGATGCTGAGGCCGTCCTCGTGGGTTCAGTTGCCAAGGGGACCTGGCTTTCAGGTGCAGCGGACATAGACATATTCATACACTTCCCACTCACGACCCCCGAGGATGAGCTCAAGGAGAAGGGCCTCAGACTTGGCTATGGATGCATAGAAAGGTTCAGTGGTGAAGCCGAGGAGAGATACGCATCCCACCCCTATGTAACCGGCCACATCGATGGCTATGAGGTGGACTTTGTGCCCTGCTACAGGATAGATGATTCATCCATGCTAAGGTCAGCCGTTGACAGGACCATACTCCACACCAGGTACATACAGGAGAACCTCAGGGATGAGCAGAGGGATGATGTTCTCCTCCTTAAGCAGTTCATGAAGTCAACAGGTACCTACGGTTCAGAGTTCCGGGTTGGTGGCTTCGCAGGTTACCTTGCAGAGTTACTGGTGCTCCACTACGGCGACTTTGAGGGGGTCCTCCAGGGCGCCCTTGACTGGAGGCCCGGCTACATAATAGACCTTGAGGGCCACGGGACCGGGAAGGGGTTCGAGGAGCCCCTGGTGGTGGTTGACCCGGTTGACAGGAACAGGAACGTTGCAGCAGCCCTTACACTCCAGAGGATGGCTGAATTTGTAACAGCATCCCTGAACTTCCTGGGGAACCCGAAACCAGAATACTTTCAACCCCCCACCTACGCCAGAGATGCCGCTGAAATAACCGGGACCCTCAGGGGGCGGGGTTCCAGGGTCATCGTCATCTCAACGGGGGCCCCGGATGTACCCTCAGACGCCCTCTACCCCCAGCTGAGGAAGACCCTTGACTCCGTGGTTAAGAACCTTGAGGCTGAGGGTTTCTCTGTCCTGGATGCTGATTACTGGAGTGATGAGAGCACCTCGGCATTTATGGTCCTTGAGATGGAGGTATGGGAGCTCCCCTCCTACCGGAAGAGGTATGGTCCCCCTGTATGGTCCCGGCGACACAGGGACAGATTCCTGGGAAAGCATGAGAGGGTCTGGGTTGAGGGATCAAGACTCACCATCGAATCCCCCAGGAGGCACAGATCTGCAGTTTCATACCTGAGGGACCTGCTATCAAAGCCGGACCGGTTGAGGATGGGTAAACACATAGGTGAGGAGGTCCGGAGGGGCTTCAGTGTTGATCTCCTTGATGATGTGATTGAAGAAGCTGAACCCGGATTCCTGGAGTTCATGGATGCATTCCTGAACCCCTGGAAGGCCATTGAAAGATGATCCGCTACCCCATCCTATGCAGCCCCTGAACCAGAAAAAAACTATTCCCTCTCATCCAAGCAGCCCTGATTAACCCCCACCTGCAAAAAAACTATTCCCTCTCATCCACAAACCTGGGGACGGCGATTTTAAGGGGGTCAAAGGTCTCTGGATTCTTAACCTCCATGCAGATCATGCTGACCTTTGAGTGGAGGGATGTTGGGAGTCTCAGTATCCTCTTGAGGTCAATGGTCACCTTGGCATCAAGCATCCTCATGTTAATCTTCGATATCCCCTTAACAAGCCTCGGGTAGACCCTTGGGCCGATCATGGCCTTGAAGTCACCCCACCTGTCCTCAAGGATGAGATCCCTGTTTTTAACCGCATCCTTAACTGTCCTTGCAGTGACATCCTCCATCTCCTCATCACCCCTCATATGTAGAAGCACATGCCTGGCCCTCTCAGTGAATACCCTGTGATATCCCAGTGGTATGGAGAAGTGCTCCATTTCATAGGATAAGACACCATCAGTAAACTTCCTCCGCGGCTCCCTTGCACCTGCAGTGTACCTCAGTATCTCAGCCCTCACCTCCGAGCCGAGCTCCATGACATCAGGGTCAAGGACCCTCACATGGTATCCCCTACCCGAGTAGATCACATGGATGTCGCCAAGGCCCAGGTCCCCCCTCAGGGTGTCAACCATCATGAGGACCAGCTCCCTCGCCTCATCAAGGCAGGTTGGGCATACACCATCACATTCACATGACCTCACCGGGAGGTCCTTGGCATCAACATCGAAGATGAGCTCCGACCCCTGCCAGCCCTTCCTCCTCCCGGGTTCCCTGTAGAATGCCACCGATGAGTAGGCTGCAAAGGGGAATCGGGCCCTCATGAACCTCGATAGGCTCCTCTCATCCCTGAAGACCCTGTACCTGTCACTGGGTCCCCTTCCATTGTGGTCGAACCCGAATTCCCTCAGGTGGATGTTATCGGCTATGAATGCCGGGAGTTCCCTGACGTTCCACTCCTCACGGTAGTACCTCTTCCTCTCAAGGGGTGTTGCCGGTTCGAACAATACCATCATTCCTCCTTACTAACTTTATCGGGGTCCGGCATCCCCCGGACACTCCTAGTTCGAACAATACCCTCATTCCTTCCGTGAAGGAAGCCTCCTGGATACTCAACCAGAAGGGGCCTCAAACATCATTCCTCCTTCTCCCCGGTTGATCTGAGCTTCCACCTCTTCCTGTTGTAGTAGGTCAGTGGATTGGAGATGCTGCTGCAGAGTTCATCCGGCCTGCAGAGGTCCGGGAGGTGTATCTTGATCTTCTCACAGCTCATGGGTGTGTACCATTTACTTTCGCCCTCATTTTCCAGTTCAGGCATGTCATGGACACCGAAGCCCAGCTTTGCAGTTATGTTCAGCTTCTCCTGCGGGTCATCCTCAAAGAGGGGTGGTTCGCATCTATCGGCGGCCTCATAGATCACGGGCAGTATCTCCCCCAGGGTTATCCCGAGGTCAGGGTCAAGGTCAGAGACCTTCAGGGGGGTCCTGTCCCTGAATACCGAGGGGTAGAGGCGTGCATAGGATATGAAGGACGTTAGAAGGAGGACTATGGCGTCGTTCCTGTTACCAGACTTAACCCCATCCAGTGTCCCCCTTATGCATGGTGGGAAGGCCTCCGGCACAAGTTTACCTGGCCTTGCAGATTTAACAGGCCCCCCTGTGAATGAGGTCATCGCCTCCACGGTCTCCCTTATCCTCTCTGCTGTTTCAAGTATTAGGGGGTGGACCTCAACCCTTGAACTCATCTCCCTGACCCTCCCGATGTAGTCCTCTGTCCTCTGCATTATCATGCGGGATATCATCGTCTCCCTGAGTTCAAGGCCTACGAGGATGTCGTAGAGTCTATCAGGGCTCCTGTCCCTTATGCTGTCCTGGAAGGTGGTTACGAATTCGTCCCTGTCTATTATGACCCTCCCCTGGTTGAGGATGAGGTCTGTGAGTTTCAGTTTCCCTGACCCCATGAGGTCAGCCAGCTCAGTCCACCTGAGGCCCTCTGAGCCGAGTTCATAGAGGACCTCAGCTATGATCTCCTCCCTCTCAGTCCCCAGGATGTTGAGGCGGTCCTCCACCATGGCCCCGGCAGATTCAACCACCAGCCTGGCCTCCCTTGAGGCCTTCCTGAACCCTGCGCCGGCTGCCTGGGCCAGGACATAGAAGGCCAGAACATCGTACTCCTCAATCTCAGGGTTCATCAGGTAAGCGTAGTCCCCGTGGTTGAAATCCTTCCTCTGCCTCCTGAGGTACCATTCCAGGCGTTTAACTGCAAGTTCAGTTATGCTGCCCGGGAGGAGTGAATTGTCTGAGAGGTTCTGTCCGCGTGTGCGCCTGGCTATCTCCATGATCCCGTCCACTGCATCTGATATGGTGTCCAGTGATCCGTAGTTCCTCACGATTTCCCTGGCATCCTCTGAGAAGGGGTTTATGAAGAGTGAAGATACCATGTTTAATCATTATACCGGTTGGCCCATAAAGGTATCGAAGTGTTCCATCATTAACCAGGGGCCGCGTGCACCGCCGGTTGATAGGGCCTTCAGGTGCGTTTTTACCCGGATCATGGCCGCGCAGTCTCTTGCCGGGAATATGGGAGCAACGCATTGACTCACATAAATTTATATAGAAGTAAACCGTAAATTAAACTGGACCTAATTGCCTTAAATCAGCCCGTCTTATTCTTATCTGGTTCATGATTCAAGGAGGAGTTTGAATTGAGCAAAGTATTTATCACCTGCGCACTTCCATATGCCAACGGCCCAACGCATCTCGGTCATCTGAGGTCAACCTACATACCGGCAGACATATATGCAAGGTACCGGAGACTCAGGGGCGACGATGTCCTCTTTGTCTGCGCCACCGATGAACACGGGACCCCCATAGCCGTGAAGGCAGAGTCAGAGGGCAGGGATCCCCTGGAGGTCGCCACACGCTACCATGAGATGATACGGGAGGACCTTGAGAAGTGTGACATATCCTTTGACAGCTTCACCAGGACCACAGACGAGCTCCACTATGAGATAGCCCAGAAATTCTTCCTTAAACTCTACAGGAAGGGCTTCATATATGAGAAGGACATAAAGCAGCTCTACTGTGAGGACTGCCAGCGATTCCTCCCTGACAGGTACGTTGAGGGTACCTGCCCCTACTGTAGAAGTGAGGGTGCACGCGGAGACCACTGTGAGGGCTGCGGGAGGCACCTTGAGCCGCTGCAGCTTGAGGATCCGCGCTGCATGGTCTGTGGTTCAGAGCCGGAGGTCAGGGACTCCAGGCACTACTTCTTCCGGCTGAGCCAGTTCCAGGATGAAATCAGGGAGTGGATCGAGGGCTCAGAGATGCCATCAAACGTGAGGAATTACGCCCTCCAGTGGCTCCGTGAGGGCCTTAAGGACTGGATACTCACAAGGGACATGGAATGGGGTGTACCTGTACCCCTGGAGGGTAACGATGGTAAGATCATATACGTGTGGGGGGAGGCCTTCCTCGGCTACATATCATCTGCAGCCGCCTGGAGCAGGAGAACAGGGCGTGACTGGAGGGAATACTGGGACTCCGGAGCCATCCACTTCATAGGAAAGGACATAATATACCACCACGCCATATTCTGGCCTGCCCTCCTCATGGCCTATGGCTGCAGGACCCCCGAGAACATAGTAGCCGGGGAGTACCTCTCACTTGAGGGTCAGAAGATGTCCACCAGTAAAAACTGGGTGGTCTGGACATCAGACTTCCTTGAAAGCTTTGACAGGGACCTCCTGAGGTACTATCTCACAGTTAACGCACCCCTGACCAGGGACACTGACTTCTCATGGGATGACTTCCAGAGGAGGGTTAACGATGAACTGGCCGATGTCCTCGGTAACTTCCTCCACAGGACCTTCTCATTCACAGGGAGGTTCTTTGATGGGCGGGTCCCTGGTAAAGGTGAACTTACAGTTGAGGACCTGGAATTCCTTGAATCCATCAGGGCTGCCCCTGATGCAGTGGGTGAACTCCTGGATAAATTTCAGTTCAGGGATGCACTCATGTACATAATTAAACTTGCCAAGAAGGGTAACAAGTACTTCAATGACCAGGAGCCATGGAAGGCGGTTAAGGAGTCACCAGCAAGGGCCTCAACCTGCCTGTACCTCTGCAACCTCCTGGCAGCCAACATCGGGAAACTCCTGAGGCCCTTCATGCCATCATCAGCCGGCAGGATACTCTCCATCATGAACCTGGAGGATGAATCCTGGGGATTCCATGAACTGGAGGAGGGGCAGGTTATAGAGAGGGCAAGGCCCCTCTTCTCCAAGATACCCGACGAGGTAATTGAGGAGGAGAAATCAAAACTCGTTGAGGAGGATGATGAATTGGAAACCGTGACAATCGACGACTTTGCAAGGATGGACATCAGGGTTGGCGTGATAAGGTCAGCCGAGAGGATAGAGGGATCAGATAAACTACTGAAACTCATGATAGATGTGGGTGAGAGGGAGATGCAGGTTGTTGCAGGACTTGCAGAGAAATACAGCCCCGATGATCTGGTTGGGAGGAAGGTTACAGTCCTTGTGAACCTCAAACCCGCGAAACTCTTCGGTGTGAAGTCAGAGGGGATGGTACTTGCCACAGGTGACTCCCTTAACATACTTGACCCCGGGGACGCCGGAGTCGGTGAAAGGATAATGTGACTGGAAGGCCCTGTACCTTGTGTCTGGAGAATGGTAAATGAATGAATCAGGTCTCATTGCAAGGTCAGAGAGGTTCCTTGAGAGTATAAGGGACAGGAAGGTTTCACTGGATGATTTAAAGTCCAGGGAAGGATTCATTGGCCTGTACACCTACCTGAGGGGGAACCTCGAGGAACTTCAGGATCTCAAGGAGGCCATGGAGCTGAGGGGGTTCAAGTACCCCTTCAGATCGATATCAGGGTACAGTAGCCAGTACTCCTCTGAAATCGCCGAGGACGTCCATGACATAAAAAGGCACGCCCAGTACTTCCGGATGAAGGCATCTGCAAAGAAGAACCTCCTTGACAGGGTGAACTCAGCCATCTCATCCCACAGGATAGCCCTTGGAAACCTTGAGGAGTACGCCCTTCTGCGGTGCCCTGACTGCTCAAGGTCCCTACGGCTCTATGAGGTTGAATACCGGGACGTGATGGATGGTGTGATGTGCCCATGCGGTTCGGGGATGATGGAGGTTGAATTCAGTGGATCCACCATCTGCCGGCCCGAAATAATACCCCACCTTCCCCTCTCAGGTGACTACATGGTCAAGATGTCAGAGCTGAGCCTCTGGGCCAGGAAGGCCTTCAAGAAGATAATGAGGCTACTGAAGAATGAGAAGAAGGGGGCTGTGAGATCAGCCACCCTCGTGATAAAGGTCCTTGAGGATGGGCGGTGGATAAGAAGGCGCATAACCATTGACAGTGACGATGACGACTATGAGAGGATGCTGAGGCAGAGGTACGGTCCAAACGTGAGGATAGAACTTATACAGTTCCACAGGAAGAAGTCCAGCATAATAAACGACCGCTACACCAGGACGGCCCTGGCCCTTGGATACGCAGGCCTATCACATGACATAATAATGGATATAAGGGATAGGGTCTACACTGAGAAGCTGCGGGACTATGATGCCGTTAAGAGGTACAGGAGGATACAGTTCGAGGCAAGGACCTATTCGCCTGACCTGAGGCTCTCGGAGGATGAACTGCGTGATGTGAGGATCCAGAGGATGCACACCCTCCTCCATGAGGCCGGCCTCGGGGACGCCAGCGGGAGGCTGAACCGGGAACTCAGGGAGGACCTTGAGGTGATGGAGGAGGTTAAGAGGGAACTCTTCGGGGATGTTCCTGTTAACCTCGTCCTCTGGGACGTTGCACTCTACTACCTTGGCACATCCCTGGACAGGAGGTCGAAGCACTCAGGGCCCTTCCCAAACCTTCGGCCGGTACTTGACAGGAGCCAGGTGAGGACCTTCGATGAGATCAGCAGGGAAGCCGTGGAACTCCTCAACACCTGCTGGGATGGGGGGATGGTCTACATCGATAACCTTGGGGATGTTCTCCTTAAGAAGTTTGAGATAGAGGAGAAGATGAAGGGACTCCACATGAAACCGAACCCCCTCGCCTTCGGTGCCGCTGTGCTCCACATGGAGGGTGGGGTTGACATTGAAACCTGCGCTGAGATCTTCCAGGTAAGGGTGGAGGAGGTTCTTGAGGAGAAAAGGAACATAGAAAACCTTGGTAAACCCTCAACTGACCGTGCGAAGATGTTCCTGAATCTCATAAAAGGTGATTGATCCCATGGCAGAGAAAATTCATGTGAATCAGCCGCTGACTTCAAGGAGGATAATAGAGCTCCTTGAGAAGAACCCTGACCTCAAGGAGATCACCTGCCCAATAAGCCTCTATCACCGGACCTCAGGGAAGTACCTTGATGCCCTTGAGGAACTTGGAGTTAAGGTGAAGCCTGTTAAGAGAATGGGGAGACCGCGGAAGTACACGGATAAGGATGTTAAGCTCGTTCAGAGCCTCCTAATGGAGGGAAAAACTCCCAAACAGATCTCAGGGATTACCAACATACCCCTCAAAACGGTGTACTACCTCAAGGGTGACATTAAACTCAAACGTGGTAAGAAGAGGAAGTATGATAAGAACACCCGCCTCAGGGTCCGTGAGATGGCCAGGAGCGGTGTGCCTGCAAGGAAAATCTCAAAGGACCTCGGGATACCCCTCAGGACCGTATACTATATCCTTAAGAATGGCTGATTAAGGCTGAGGGATGTTCCAACCTGGACGGTAAGTAAAGAGTTTGTGATACTGGAGAACGACTGGTGGAACCAAAAATGTATAAAGCAGATGCGGCTAATGAAAAATAGATTATATTCTGGTCAGATTAATCATGGTGATTTCTATGATTCCAAAACTTACCCTTGAATATTCATCTGTACTGCTCGTGTCACTGATATGCTGCATAATAGCCTTCACATCCACCTACACGGTGATGCCACGCCTCATAAATAAGCTTAAGGAGGCAAACGTTGTCGGTAATGATATACATAAGATCTCGAAGCCCATAGTGGCTGAGATGGGTGGTATCGGGATACTCTTCGGCTTCACCATAGGTATGTTCATTGGCATGTACTGCTTCCCTGAACTCCAGTACGAACTCATGGTCACCCTCCTGGTCATACTGCTCGTCGGTATTGTTGGGATGGTGGACGACCTTGTGAGGCTCTCGTCACGTGAAAAACTCTTCCTCCTCTTCCTTGCAGGTCTTCCAATAATATGGGTCGCCCCTCCAAAGGTGGGTATACTCTACATGATCATGATGCCGGTGGCCGTTTCAATAGCATCAAATCTGACCAACATGCTGGCGGGGCTGAATGGTATCGAATCAGGTCTCGGTTCAATCGCAATGACTGCCCTCACAGCCTCATGTATAATAATGGGCAAATATGATGTCTCAATAATAACCATGGCCATGCTGGGGGCCCTCCTGGCATTCCTCATATACAACAGGTACCCATCAAGGGTCTTCCCGGGTGATGTTGGAACATTGATAATAGGTGCCTGCATAGCATCAGTTGCATTCATAGGGAGGGTTAAGATAATAGCCCTCATAGTCCTTCTGCCGAACATCATGGATGGGATTCTGAAGTTCTACAGTGCAGGTGTTGTTGAGAGGCACAGGCACAGGCCCACAGAAATTTCAGAGGACGGTAAACTCATAGCACCATCAGAGGGTTTCAACTCACTCATAAGGTGGATACTGAGAAGGCCCATGACCGAGAAGAAGGTAGTAATGATAGTGTGGTCCATAGGGATATTCTTCGGCTTCCTGGGGGTCATGCTGGCATTTATACTCCCACTTGACCCCTTCTAATCACGACCTAAAAACTGTATAATGTGTTAAGAAGCTCAAGGGTAACTGACTCCAGGTCCCTCTCATCCAGTTTCTGAAGTATCTCAACTGCAGCCCTGAAACTGGATGCAACACCATCAGCATCATTCCTTATGAAGTCAAGGGTTCCCAGGAGGACCAGTGCTACTGCAAGGCCAAGCTCATTGTTTGTTTTCCTGAAGAGCCCTTCAGCCTTTTTAAGGTATCTCCTTGATTCATCAAAGTCCTCATTCTTAAGGGAATAGAGGCCAAGGAGTAAGAGGAGTGAGGCCTCGGTGGATGTGTCACCTATATCCCTGGCTATCTGGTGGGCCTCCCTTATCTGTGAGATTGAATCCTCATAGGAACCTGAATCATAGAGTTTGAGGGACTGGACACTCTCAACCAGCCTGTCAAGGAGGGGCTCGATTACCTTAACATCAACCTCCGGGGCCCCTGATTCGGACTCCTCCTGGAGCCTGTTGATGCTGGCTATGTCCATGGCTTCCTTGATCTTCTCAACCTCCTTGATCTTCTCCCTGAGATCCGCCCTTAGAGGGGAGTTCACTGATGTGTAGATCCTGAGGGCCTCCTTGAAGTATTCCATGGCAGTCTTAACCTTTCTCTGGCTCAGGTAGACGTCGCCCATTGAGTCAAGTGCGAAGGCCATGAGTTCCTCGTCATTCATCTCGGAGGCCACCTTGTAGGCCCTTTCAAGATAATCAAGGGCCTCCCTTGCATCACCTTCCTCAGCGTAGAATCCGGCTATCCTTATGAGGGTGTCGAATTCCTCCTCGAGAAGATCCTCAAGCTTACGCAGATACTTCTCGAGTGATTCATCCTCATCCTCCCCCTTGAGAAAATCAAAGATTCCAAGAACAGCCAGTATCATCATCATAGCCCCTGAGATTTATAATTAATACTATTTCCATCAAGATTTAAATAACTATCCCGGACGTTAAGGTCCCCGGTTAAATCAGGATATTCCAGGAGAATACCCACTATTTTATAAAATTGATAATCTCAGCCCACGTTAACCCCCTGGTCTGTTATCCTAGGGTGCCTCCATCCCTTCACCGCCCCTGACAGCGGACATCACTGATCCATCCATATGGATGTGCACATCAAAGAGGCCCGGTATTTCATCCTCAATATCCTTCTCAGCAACACCCTCAGTATAGACCACCAGTGCAATGCCCCCAGCCTCCCTCACACGATCATTGTAGGCCTTCAGAACCCTCATGACAAGTTTCGGGGGGTTGAAAGCAAGCAGAATGGATGCTGAGTCAAAGACGGATACCATGGTGCCCTCCTCCAGGTAGAGGCTCCTCGTTGATATTCCAACCTTCACCATGAGGTCAGTTGTGTTCTGGAGGGCCGAGTACCTCACATTTCCTGAGTCCTGGGGTCTACCCCCTGCAAGACCAGTTGGGAGGTCTATAACATGGAGCTTATCTGCGAATGACTGGATGAACCAGTTAAAGGCCATGGTGTTCCTCTGAAGATCCCTGTAACCGTATTCAGCAGCTATGAAGAGGCATGGGTTACCAGCCTGGAGGGCCCTGTAGGTGAACTCGGTTGCAAGTACCGTCTTCCCCGCCTTTGGGGGTCCCGTTAAGAGCATGATGGAGCCTGGCTCAAGTTCTCCGAGAATAGCATCAAGACCAGCTATACCTGTGCTGTAGTTTTCGCTCATGTTATCCCTCATGGAGCACCCTGATGCCTGAATCGTCTATTGTGTAGGGGGCGCTGAACCTGCCTGTTCCCACCATCGCCTCAACTGTAAGTTCGGATCCATCCAGGTGTATTATGTTATCAACAACTGCCTTGAGCATGGTTTCAACCTTCGGATCAGCCGAACCCTCGGTGTAGGTTACCATGGCTGTTCCACCGGCTTCCTTGATCCTCATTATGTAGGCCGTTAGAACACGGACTATCAGCATCTCATCATTGAAGGCCATGAGGGTTGTGAGGGAGTCAAGCACTGACCTGAACATGTTGTAGCGGTTCGTGATGTTCCTGATGGCAACCCCCAGCTTCACCATAATATCTGTGGGGTTGTGGACCGATGATGAGAAGTATGTGCTGCCCTCATCCCTTGAAGGCCCCGATATGCTGGATATGGCGTCTATAACATAGAGCAGTTCCTTCTCCATGTAGGATTCAGGGTCCATACCCAGTACCATCATATTCCTTTTCAGGTCGGATATCCCGTAATCTGCAGATATGTAGAGGCATGGTTCATCCATCTCAGCCCCACCAGCTGTAAATCCATAGGCAAATATGGATTTACCGACCTTTGGTGGCCCGTAAACCAGGGTGACCGTGTTTTCAGGTATGGAGACGCCGCCCATGAGTTCATCGAGGCCCCTTATTCCAGAGGGGATTCTGACAATCATTCAACCACCGTATAGAAGTCCCAGGAGCGTGTCGAGGGCCTCCATTATACCCCACCCCTCAGTCACCGAGGCAGGTACTATGGGGACCTCGGCTCCGAGTTTCATCTTCTCCCTGATCTCCTCAGGTGAGAGGGCTCCCGGGAGGTCCTGCTTGTTCGCAACAACGACCTTGGGTATAGCTTCGGCCCTTGTCTTCCTTATCATCTCCTTGGCCCTTGCGAAGGTCTCGGGTGCGGTTGAATCAACGAGTATGAATGCGCCAACAGCCTCCCTTGAGAGTACGTCAAGTATCATGTCAAATCTCTCCTGGCCCGGGGTGCCGAAGATGTCTGCCATGAAGCCCTTATATTCAAGATGCCCTATATCCATTGCAATTGTGGTGGGGAAAGCTGAGAGGGCCTTCCTGTCGACCGAGACAGACTTCGTGGCTATTGCCCTGACGAAGCTTGATTTACCGGAGTTGTAGGGGCCTGTTACGAGTATCTTGGGCACATAAACCTTCACTCCCCCGGGCTGTACAACAAAGAAGAGAACCATGGTTGATGGGGGCTCTGACCAGGCTGAATTGGCCACCATGAAACCCTGCCCTATTATGACCCTCTCCTCGATTGTTCTGAGATCCACAACACAGTCCATGGTCTCCCTGATTCTATCAATCAGTTCCTGTTCATAGTCCCATTCCGTGAAGAGGTAGACAAGGTTCACTTCAAGTTCGGAGGCCCTCCTGTTCCAGGCTTCAACTATTTCAAGGGTTTCACCGTTGCCAAGGTAGTCTATAATCACCGAGAGGTTGTTTATTACCCCAACACCGCCGGGTATATCATCTATGGCCCTGAGAACAACGTCCTTTATCTCTGAGTAGTCATTAACAGTGTAACGCTGATCTGAGGGCATTCCAAGGAATGGTGAGCTGCCATCTACAAAGAAAACATTGCCATTTTCAATCCGGGACTCTATATCCCAGCCGTATGACCTGAATTCGTATATTATGCTTTCAGGTTCCCCAACATTTGTGAATATGAAACCTGCACTCCCTTCCTCAAGGCGGCCGTTGAGCATCTGGTAACCGAAGGCCTCATAGT
This sequence comes from Methanothermobacter thermautotrophicus, assembly GCF_014889545.1. Lineage (NCBI taxonomy): Archaea > Methanobacteriati > Methanobacteriota > Methanobacteria > Methanobacteriales > Methanobacteriaceae > Methanothermobacter > Methanothermobacter thermautotrophicus. Next base: position 237,388 of record NZ_QKOF01000007.1, read on the forward strand.
CAACACCGGGGGATGCTGAGAACATGATGGATGCGCCCTCCTTTACTCCGCCGCCCAGCAGGTCATCAAGTTTCGGGATGTAGGTCTTCTTCATGTTCACATCTCCCTGAGAATCTCATCCACCTGTGCTGCGCGTGAATCCATCTCAAATAGGAGAAGCCCGAGCTGGGCCTCAGGTTCTGCAAGGGCCGTGAATATGGCCTTCTCACCTGCAGGTTTGAGTATGATTATCCCCTTCTCGGTCCTGACGGTTATCTCAGAAACAGTTCCAGTGTTCATCTGACCTGAAGCGGCCTCTGCAGCGCCCATTATAGTAGAACAGAGGGCTGAGAATATCCTTGCATCAACGTCAGGGGGTGTCCTTGCATTTATGAGGAGCCCCTCCTTTGAAACAATACCCGCAGCCCTTATCTGACCCACCTGCATAAAAGCAGATAGCACATCATCCAGTTTTTCCTTCTTAGTCTTGGTCATCAATACACCCCAGTAAGCCTGTGCCCGGCTATAAGCCGCATGTCCCGGTGAAGATTATTAAAGACTAATTATGTTACTGGCCATTTATATCCCTTTAGATTTTTGTCGCCTCACACCACAACCCGCACCACCTCCAGAGAACACAGACCACCAACATTTACAGAAAACACCCACTACACCCACACCGCCTCTGATGTTGTGAATACATAGTGATCTGAAAAGGCAGGGTTATGGTATGTGTTTGTGAGTTTCTCTGTACCGAATGTCCTTGAGATGGATCTTCTCATGCAGAAGTTAACACGGTCGGAGATGGACTCCTTCAGGGATGGTTTCATGGGTGGACCAGATAGCCATGCCCTTAAACGGAATTTTCTCATCCTGTAGGTGCTGCTGTAGCCATCGTCAATCATTTCGACCCTCACAACCCTCACACTGGATGGCTCAAGTAATTCCGGCTTAGCGGACTGGTACTCCTCAAAGGTGACCCCCGGGTAGACAGCCAGGGTGTCAGCTGTGGCACCCTCAGATGCCCCTGTCCTTGCAGCTGAGTGGGCCTCCATCAGTTCAAGGTGGAACTGTATCTGCCCTGCAAAGATGATCGCCAGTAGCACTGAGATGCCAGCCAGCATCATGTACTCTGCTGCCGCCTGACCCCTGAGGGACCCTGATGCACTCCATCTGAAATCCTGCACCTCAAACCTGATGATGGTGCAGAAGTCCCTGATCCATGAGAGAGCACTCCATCTGAAATCCTGCACCTGAGACCCTCCTCAGCTCACCCCTGATACCATGATAACAGTCCTGTTATTCCTGATGGTGTTCCTGATGGAGTACCTCCTCCCGGGTTCAAGGTGGACCCCTGAGGTCCTTCCATAAGCATCAGCGACAATCACAGGGTAAATGCTGGAGAAACCCCTCTGGCCGTCTGCCCAGCCATAGACACCGCTTGAGTTGATGAACACTCTGTATCCTGCAGTGTGGTTGAGGCGCTCTGGGAGTTCCACAACCACCTCATGACCGGCTCCGCCTGCAGTGGCAAGGTTGACTGCCTCCGCCACATTATCTAGGAGTATCCTCATCTCAAGGAGCTTCTCATCAGAGTATACACCTTCAAGCCTTGCACCGGCAATCGACACCATCACCGATGCAATGAGCACTGTGAAGAAGAGCCATGTTATGGCATCTGCTGTCACAACACCCTCTGAATCCATGAGAATTAATTAATAAATTTTATTATATAAATATTACTAACGCTGGTGTATTATATGTTGATGTGCATAGAGTGTAACATGTACTCACTTGTGGTCTTCACTGGAGGCCCCCACAACCTCCATGAACTTGAGGAGTTCATCGAGGACGCCGGCGGCGTCATAATCCGGAAGGATACATTCAGTGTCCATCGAGGCCAGTACTTCCTTAGAAACGAGGTCAGGGTCCTCTGCATAATCCCCAGCTGCGATGAGGATGCCCTCACTGAAACAGCCCGCAGAATAAAGGGGGAAGTGGAGGGCCTTGATGCTGATGATGAAACCAGGGAGCGGATTGAGTCCCTCCTGAGTGTATACGACCAGCTTGCAGTGGAACCATCATGGACAGCTGAGGACGAAATCGGAGTGGATGAGGGGCTACTCCATGATATGGTGGAGATGAAGCTCCTGGAGGTAAGACGAAGGGATGGTGTAAATCAGTACCGTCTGTCATTGAGCGGCAGAAAATGACATGGAACATACCAGAGCCATGAAGCCCATCAATGACACCATATGATTCACCATACTTTATAGTGGAGGACTTGAAAATGGTAGATGAAATAAAGCAGCTCGTGATAGGTATAAGCAGGGAAGGAGAAATAATTGTGAAGAGCAACCGGGGCCGTATATACCCGGTTAAGTTGTCGGATGACCTTGATTTCAGCTGTGAAGACCTCTTCAAGCACACTGATATGGAACTCTACGCCACCATCAACACCAAAACCCAGCCATGGGAATGCGTATCAATAGAATACTCTATACCATTGAAGCCATGAGCCACTGATCCCTGAATTTTACACACATCATCAATAAATACACCCTACCACAGATAATGCTGTGGAGGATAGCATGAGAGGAGAAGCCTTCATAACAGCAGGAATAATTCTGATAGTGGCAGGTATACTTCTGACCTTCATAGGAGGGGCCATAAACGCTGGCTCCCAGTCAAAGGAGAAGGGTGAGGTGAGGACCGCCGGGGTAGTCATGATAGGCCCCATACCCATAATCTTTGGGAGCGACAGGGAAATGGCAATAACCGGCGTGGTCCTGGCACTGATCCTCATGATTGTGGCATATCTCCTCTTCTACAGATAGGGGTGTAAAATTTGAGGATCATAATGGTGACAGCAGGTAATTACGGTGCAAGGATAGTCAACACAATGGCACTCCACGGCCTCGCCCCACAGATCATGACTGTCTTCGACTACACAGGGGAGAGCAGCGATTTCCTCGATGACCCATCATCCCTTCTCCCGGCCAGGACCCCGGCGGCGGACCTCACAGTTGCAGCTGGACTCATGGGTGACATGAACCTTGTTGCAGCTGAGATAGCGTCTGAATCAGGGTCAGAGGGTATCATTGTGGAATCACATGCCCCTGGCCAGCTCCCTGATGGCCTGAGATCTGAGATCGATTCCATGGTGGAATGTGCCGTCTTCCCGGCACCCTTCTGCTCCCTTGAACCCGTGGGGAACCCCTCCATAGATACCTTCGCATCCAGGTTCGGGAAACCCGAGGTTGAGATGGATGGGAATGAGAGGGTGCTGTCTGTGAGGGTTAAAAGGAGCGCACCCTGCGGTTCAACATTCTATGTTGCAGAGAACATAAGGGGGGTCCCCCTGGAGGATGTTGACGTGGTGGCGGGTGAAAAATTCCACAACTACCCCTGTCTTGCATCCATGGAGGTTGATCCATGTTTCGGGGATACCCATCTCCATGTGGCAGGTTACCTCACCAGGGAGGCCTTCAAGAGGGCCGCGGGGGTGCCGGGTGTCCATGCAGAGGTTGATCCTGAATTCTGCCAGGGAGCCGAATGCGGATTCCTATGCATGGAGGTCTGCCCCCTTGTGAGGTTATCCCGGGGGACAATAGTGGGGGGTGTGACTGCAGAGGTTGATCCCTTCTCCTGTGGTGCCTGTGAGAAGTGCATGAGGGAATGTCCATCAGGGGCCATAAAAATGAGGGGCCCCGTACAGATAAGCAGGGGATGATAATCTGAGTGAAAAGGAAAATTCAGAGACATTTAAGGATGAAAAAACCGGGACCGTCATATTCATGGGCGCAGGGCCAGGAGACCCTGAACTCATAACACTGAAGGCTGTGCGCGCCCTCGAAAGGGCTGATGTTGTAATATATGCAGGGTCACTTGTAAACAGGGATATACTGGAATATGCGCCTGAAGATGCAGAGGTCCACAACAGTGCACACATGGACCTCAGGGAGATAACAGATATAATGGTGGATGCCTGCAGGGCAGGGAAGACCGTTGCAAGGGTTCACACCGGCGACCCATCAATCTATGGGGCCATAAAGGAGCAGATGAGGGTCCTTGAGAGGGAAGGCATACCCTACACCATCATACCCGGTGTGAGTTCTGTCTTTGCAGCCGCCGCCGCACTTAACACTGAGCTGACCCTCCCTGAAATTTCACAGACCGTCATAATAACAAGGCCCGCTGGAAGGACACCTGTACCCCCCGGTGAGGATCTTGAGGAGCTTGCAGTCCATGGCTCAACCATGTGCATATTTCTGGGTGTCCATATGATAGGGGAGGTTGCAGAAAAACTCATGACCCACTATCCCCCTGAAACCCCGGTGGCCGTTGTTAAGAGGGCTTCCTGGCCGGATGAGGAGATTGTGAGGGGCACCCTCTCTGATATAGCTGAAAGGGTGAGGGCTGCGGGTATAGGTAAGACTGCCATGATCATTGTGGGGAGAGTGCTTGAACCAGGGGACTTCAAACCATCCAAACTCTATGATGCCGGTTTCAGCCATGAATACCGGCCCTGACACCTTTTGATGATATCAGAAGGTAACAAGCTTTATGTGTTTCATTTTGCCGCAGGCAAGGAACCTCTCTGCAAGTTCTCTGACCCTCGCAGATTCACCCTCAATTATGAAGAGCTCGAGACAGTTCCCGTCCTTGAGGTGGCTGTGGAGCTGGGTGCCTATTATATCCTCATAGTCATGTTTTATCTGTGTGACCAGGTCCTCAACCCTCCTCGGGTGTATGAGGAATAACACAGCATTTATTTCACCATTGAATTCGCTCAGATTCTTTTTCTCATCGATAAGCATCCTTGCAGCTACCCTTATTACGTCGGAACGCCCTGAAAATCCCAGCTCATCCCGCAGGGCATCTATCTCCTCAAGGAGCTTTTCACTGAGTGAAACACTGACAACAACCATGTAAGACCCTATATTAATAAATATTTATATACTTTATGTTAAAATTTATTAAATTGTATCGGGAATATTAACAATTATTATATTGTACTGTGGACATAGATTAATAAGGTGGTTGGATGGAGAGGTGGAAGATAGGTCTCATCGCATTGATAACCATATTATCAGTGGCCGCCATGTACATCATAACATCAGCCACACCCCCCAGCAGCGGGGGAGATAAACTCACAGTGGCTGTAACCATAATGCCCCAGAAGGAATTCGTTGAGGCCATAGCCGGTGACCGTGCAGAGGTTGTTGTCCTCGTACCGCCAGGTGCAGACCCACACACCTATGAACCAGAACCAGAAACCCTCAGGAAGGTCTCAGAGGCCAGGGCCTACTTCATAGTGGGGTCAGGGGTCGAGTTCGAAAACCACTACCTCAATAAGATAAGGAGCATGAACCCGGGTATGAGGATAATAAACACCTCAAGGGGTATAGAACTAATCCCAAACCAGGAAGAATACCACCATGCAGCTGAAAGCCCCTATGACCCCCATGTATGGACTTCACCACGGAACGCGATGATAATGGTCAACAACACCATGAAGGGCCTCCAGGAAATCGACCCCCATGGAAGCAGATACTACCAGGAAAACGCAGGCCTCTACATTGAAAAGCTGAGGGGCCTTGACTCCAGGATCAGGAAAAGCCTTGAAAACCGGAAAGGAGAGAGCGTCCTGGTTTACCATCCAGCATGGGGTTACTTCTGCAGGGATTACGGGTTAAAGCAGGTGGCGATTGAGAAGGAGGGGAAGGAACCGGGCCCAGGGACACTCTCCATGATAATCAGGGAAGCCCGGAGGGATGGTGTGAGGGTTATACTGGTATCACCCCAGTTCAGCAGGAAGAACGCCGACCTGATTGCCAGGGAGATAGGTGCAGAGGTCGTGGTGGTGGACCCCCTCGGGGGAAACTACACCGCCAACATTGAGGCAATAGCAGAGGCCCTCACAAGATGAAGATTCCCTGAAAGGGAAGCACCCCAAGGGAGGAGATGAAAGATGTTCGCCATTGAAATGGAGGATGTCAGCTACAGCATAAATGGTAGGGAGATACTCAGAGACATAAACTTAAGGGTACCCGTGGGTGAGCTCCTTGCAGTTATCGGACCCAACGGTGGCGGTAAAACAACCCTCCTTAAACTGATAACAGGGCAGATTAAACCGGTCAGAGGAACCGTCAGGGTCCTTGGAATGAGGCCAGAGGATGCAAGGCCAAGGCTCGGATACCTCCCCCAGAGGAGCCACTTTAAAACCGACTTCCCCATTGACGTCCTCCAGACAGTCCTGATTGGAGCCTACAGGAAGTTCGAGGCGCCCACAGATGATGACAGGGAAAAGGCCCTCAGGGCCCTTGAGATGGTCGGGATGCTTGAATACATGGACCGGAAGATAGGTGAACTCTCAGGCGGCGAACTCCAGAGGGTACTCCTTGCACGGGCCCTTGTAAGAGAACCAGACCTCCTTCTACTCGATGAACCAACAGCAAGCGTCGACCCTGCCTTCAGGGGTTCATTCTACAGGATAATCGATGAACTGAGGGGTGAAATGACCATAGTCATAGTATCCCATGACATAGGGACCGTGGCACGGCATGTGGACAGTGTTGCCTGCCTCAACCACAGGCTATTCGTCCATGGAACCATTGAAGAGGCCATCAAATGCATTGATGAGGCCTATGGATGCCCTGTGGATCTAATTGCACACGGGATACCCCACAGAGTCCTTGAGGAACATGGGGATGAATGATCCAGATAAAAGAATCCGGAAGCATGATAATGACCCGGGGGAGTGATTGGCTTGCTTGAATTGCTGCAGTACCAGTTCATGAGGAACGCGGCCGTCGCGGCAGTACTGGTAAGCATAGCCTGCGGTACAGTTGGAAGCTACGTTGTAACAAAGAGGATAGTGTCAATAAGTGGCGGAATATCCCATGCAGCCTTCGGTGGGGTGGGCCTCGGCTACCTGCTCGGCGTGAACCCTGTCACATCAGCCATACCCTTCACAGTGGCTGCAGCCCTCACCATGGGTGCAGTGACACGCAGGACCAGTATAAGTGAGGACACCGCCATAGGGGTGCTCTGGTCCGCCGGGATGGCCCTGGGTATACTCTTCATAAACCTCAGCCCCGGCTATGCACCCGACCTCTTCAGCTACCTCTTCGGTAACATACTCATGGTAAGCACCGGTGACCTCTGGACCATGCTGGTGCTTGACCTGATCATAATATCAAGTGCCCTCCTCTTCAACAGGGAGTTCGTTGCCATCTGCTTTGATGAGGAGTACGCGGAGGTTGTCGGTGTCCCTGTTGACGCCTTCTACCTGTATCTCCTCGTACTTGTTGCCATAAGCGTTGTGGTCCTCATAAAGGCCGCCGGCATAATACTTGTGATGGCCCTGCTCACAGTCCCCGCAGCAGTTGCAAAGGATTTCAGTACAGATATGGCCGATATAATGATGAAGGCATCGGCCATAGGGATAATAACGGCCCTCACAGGCCTCTGGGTCTCCTATGTATTCAACGTCTCATCAGGTGCAGTTATAGTGCTGGTCCTCACACTCCTCTTTGGCGCTGTTCAGTTCCTCAAGAGAAGTTCCTGATTCCCTTTTCGCCTGATTGACCATCGCTGTTTTTTATAGGCCCCTACGTGCCGATTATATCAGCAGACAGAAAGCTACAGATGATTATCCCCCAGAAATGGTGCCAGCCAAAAATACATTAAAGATGTTGCAGAACACTAGAACATGAAGTGCGGATCTGACCTCAGGGATACACTGAAATCAGCAATCGGTGACTACCTCAGCATAACCCTGATAACAGGTAAAACCTACTATGGTGAGGTTAAAAGGGTGGAGACAGACTACCTCAGCCTTGAACTAAAATTAAGGGGTGGTAAAACCACCACAACCGTAATAATACCACTTGCCCATATCGTGACAGTAACCCTCTGATCAAACCATGTGGGCCTCAGAATCACCTGAGAATCCTGACACCATCAGAGGTACCTGCAATGACCATATCTGCAATTCCAGCGAATATACCGTTCTCAACAACACCGGGTATGTTGTTCAGCAGGGACTCCATGGCAGCGGGGTCATCAATAACACCAAAGGACGCGTCAAGGACAAAGTTACCATTATCAGTAACAACCGGGCCATCCTTACCCTCAGAGGACCTTATAGTCACAGATGCCCCCATTGACTCAATTCTGAGCTTAACAGGCCTGCATGCTGCAGGTATGACCTCAACAGGTAGTGGGAAGGCACCCAGCCTCTCAACAAGTTTTGATTCATCCACAATAACTATGAACCTTTCGGCTGAGGAGTCAACTATCTTCTCAAGGGTGTGGGCGGCCCCACCACCCTTTACAAGGTTAAGTTCAGGGTCAACCTCATCTGCACCATCAACGGCCACATCAACGTCATGCTCAGCAAGACTGGTGATGGCTATCCCTGACTCCACTGCAAGGAACATTGACTGGTAGGATGTGGGTACACCCATAACCTCCAGTCCCTCCTCCCTGACACGTCTTCCTAACTCCTCTATGAAGTAATGGGTCGTTGAACCTGTGCCAAGTCCTACAACATCCCCATCACCTATTTCATCAACCGCCCTCAAAGCAGCCATCTTCTTGAGATTCATAGATACCTCCATCTCATTTTTTATCCAGGGGTCTTAAAAGGACCCTTCTCAGTTCATTCCCGGCAGGGCACTCTTTTCCAGGTTTTCCAAGATTTTTTACAATCCTGCACCTGTCACCCTCCCTGACACCCTCAGGAAAGCAGAGGTCCCTCATGTTGCACTCGACGCTGCATTCAGGAAACTCAAAGGAGATCACTGAGCCCTCAAATGCCCTCTTAGAATCTATAAGGGCCTCTAAATCTGCCTTATCAACATCAACCACGCGTACCCTCTCACCGAGGTGTATGGGGCACCTCTGGTACCTGTCCTTGACATCATTTATCCTGTAGACTCGCCCCTCCTCAAGGGGTGCTATGCATGTCGGCTGGAACCTGCAATCCCTGCACTCCTCAGCCGGTCCACAGAAGAGGAACCTTGACCCCTTCCTGGCAAGTTTTTCACCGATAAGAGTTATCAATCATATCACTTCCGTTATCTTTGCAAGCCTTTCGGCGGCTTCACGGGTTAAACCCCGGTCTCCAAGGATGGTGTAGCGTTCCCTCCGGATGGTGTGGGCCATCGTGAGGGCCTCAATTATGTAGTCAGGATCCATACCAAGTTCAGCTGCATTTGTGGGGGCGTTTATACGGGCAAGGGCGTCCCTTATGAACTGCCAGTCCCCACCGTGGAGGTGCATCATCATTATGGTCCCCACACCGCACTGTTCACCGTGTAGGGCAGGTTCAGGTGCTATCATGTCAAGGGCGTGGCTGAACTTGTGCTCAGAGCCACTTGCAGGTCGACTGCTACCTGCTATGCTTATTGCTATGCCGCTGCTTATGAGGGATTTAACCGCCAGCCTTGCGCTCTCCTCAAGACCCTCCTTTATTGCATCAGCAGACTTTATTATCATCTTGGCTGTCATAAGGGAAAGGGCGGCTGCAGATTCACTGTACCTCTCATTCAGGAGTCTGTGGGCTAGTTTCCAGTCCATTATGGCAGTGTAATTTGATATTATATCGGCGCAGCCAGATGCAAGGAGCCTGAATGGTGCCCTGCTTATTATCTCGGTATCAGCTATTACACCTATGGGTGATGACGCCTCAAGGGACGCTGTGCCCTCACCATTCCTTATGGATGCCCTTGGAGATGCTATGCCATCATGGGATGCTGCAGTCGGGACACTTATGAAGTGGAGGCCCTCAAGGGTGGCGGCCATCTTGGCAACATCGATGACCTTTCCTCCGCCAACCCCAAGGACAACGGAGACACCATCAAGGCCGTCCTGCACATCCCTCACAGATGCCATGGTTGCATCCCTGACGGTCACCTGGTCAACCTCAAATCCCTCGGCCTGGAGGCTCTCAATGGCGGCCTCCCCTCCAATTTTGAGGGTCCTTGGTCCGGTCACAACCATGGCCCTGCCCGCAAACCTAAGGTCCCTGCATATCCTCCCTGTCTCCCCGATAACACCCGGACCGGTGTATATCTCCCTTGGTAGCTGAATTTTCCTTGGATCCATGTTAACCCTCTGATGGAGTATATTTTAAGTAGGAGTAATAAAATAATTTTTGATTAGTGTTTATCTCCAGGGAAAAATATACTTTTGCAGAAGCCTATCAAGAAAGACCCTAACTGTTATCATGGTGAAAAAATGACAGAGTTCAGTGAATGGTTCCATAACATTTTAGAGGAAGCCGAGATTATTGATCAGAGGTACCCCGTTAAGGGCATGCATGTCTGGATGCCCCACGGATTCATGATAAGGAAGAACACCCTGAAAATCCTCAGGAGGATACTTGACAGGGACCATGAAGAGGTGCTCTTCCCGCTTCTCGTACCCGAGGACGAACTGGCCAAGGAGGCCATACACGTAAAGGGATTCGAGGATGAGGTCTACTGGGTGACCCACGGCGGCCTCAGTAAACTACAGAGGAAACTGGCCCTCAGGCCCACGAGTGAAACCGTAATGTACCCCATGTTCGCCCTCTGGGTCAGGTCACACACGGACCTCCCCATGAGGTTCTACCAGATAGTCAACACCTTCAGGTATGAAACCAAACATACGAGGCCCCTCATAAGGGTCCGTGAGATAACAACCTTCAAGGAGGCCCATACAATACATGCAACCGCCTCTGAAGCAGAGGAACAGGTTGAGAGGGCCAAGGAGATCTACAGGGAATTCTTTGACTCCCTCGGGATCCCATACCTGATAACAAAGAGGCCGCCCTGGGACAAGTTCCCTGGATCAGACTACACTGTGGCCTTCGACACCCTCATGCCTGATGGTAAGACCCTCCAGATAGGGACCGTCCACAACCTGGGCCAGACCTTCGCAAGGACCTTCGATATAAAATTTGAAACCCCTGAGGGTGACCATGAATACGTCCACCAGACCTGCTATGGACTATCAGACAGGGTCATAGCCTCAGTGATAGCCATCCACGGTGACGAATCAGGCCTATGCCTCCCCCCTGAGGTCGCGGCACACCAGGTGGTCGTGGTGCCCATAATATTCAAGAAGGCAGCCGAGGAGGTTATGGATGCCTGCAGGGAACTAGTATCAAGGCTCCAGGAGGCAGGGTTCAGGGCGCACCTGGATGACCGTGACATAAGGGCCGGTCGAAAGTACTATGAGTGGGAAATGCGCGGAGTGCCCCTAAGGGTTGAGATAGGGCCAAGGGACCTTGAAAATTCCTCTGCAGTGATATCACGCAGGGATACCGGTGAGAAGATGACTGCAGACCTTGAAGGCATTGAGGAAACCCTCAGGGAACTTATGGATGACATCCTGGAGAACCTCAGAAGGAGGGCCTGGGAGAGGATGGAGTCAGAGATCCGGGAGGCTGAGACCCTGGAGGAGGCCTCAGGGATAATGGATGAAAAGAGGGGTATCATATCCTTCATGTGGTGCGGTGATGAGGAATGCGGCATGGAGATTGAGGAGAAGGTCCGCGTGGACATCCTGGGAATACAGGAGGGAGGAAGCGGTACCTGCATAAACTGTGGCAGGGAGGCCCCCTACAGGGCTTACCTGGCAAGAACCTATTAGGGAATCATCCTTCACTGCATATCAGAAGAGATGGGAGATTGAATGAAGGGAAGAATAATCCTGGTCATCGGAACAATATTCATGTTCGCACTCCTCAGCGGAATTATCGGGTACATTACCATTGGCGGCCCAGACCTTGAAAGTGCCTACCATGAGGGTGGCGTGAAGATAACGCAGACGAGCATCGCCGGTGATGTGCCCCACACCGTTGAGGTAAGGAACATGGGTCAGAGACCTGTGAGGGTTAAAACAGGTACCATCCTCCTATCTGAAGCATCAGGGGACCTTGTAACCGCAAGCAGCACTGAGGTAGCCCCAGAGTCATCCTCAGAGGTCTTCGCATACTCCCTTGAACCCGAGAGGAGGACCATGAAAGGCGCCAGCCTTGAACCGGCAGGAACGGTACCATCACTCATGGAGGATGTGCTGTCATCATCAAACCCTGAAGACCCCCAGGACGCCTTCAGGACACAGCTAATGATCTGGGTCCTTTCAAGGGGGGATAAACTCAACATATACCGTGGAGAGGTCTACGCCACGGTGAAGGCAAGGGATATGAGGTTCTACCAGCTCAGGGACAACATAACAACTGTGAAATCAGAACTTGCATCAGAATACGGCCTTACAGAGGAACAGCTAGGTGAGGTGAACATCAACAGTCCACTTCTCAACAGGACCCAGAGTCCCTTCAAGCTTTTCTCCATGCTTGAGGGCCTCAGAAACCGGTTTGGAGCGATACCATGAAGACCTGCGCCATAATACCAGTCTCAAGGTTCACACATGCAAAGACACGGCTCTCCCCAACCCTTTCACCATCAGAGAGGGAGGGACTCCTGAAGGCCATGCTCATGGATGTTTCAGGGGCCCTGGCCAGACACGTGGACAGGGTCCTGGTTATAAGTGCAGATGAGGATGTCCTGGAGTACGCCTACAGCCTTGGACTTAAGATACTTGAGGAGGAGGGTGAGAGGGACCTCAACGGGGCCCTTGAACAGGCCATGGAGTTCTGCTTCCCGGAATTTGACAGGGTGATCATAACACCCTCAGATATACCCCTGATAGGTAAAGCAGATGTCGGCAACCTCCTGGATCAAGCGTCCCGCGCAGATGTTGTTATAGCACCTGCGAAGGGTGGCGGGACGAACACACTGATATTGAGGCCCTCTGCCATGAACCTGAGGTTCGGTGACTGCAGCTTCTTTGAGCACATACGTGAGGCGAGGGATAAGGGACTCAGTATCTCAGTCTATGACTCCTTCTACCTCTCCCTTGACGTCAACACCGCGGAGGACCTGGGTGAGATAATACTACACGGTGAGGGGACCCACACCAGGGAGTACCTCAGGAGGCTCAGCTTCACTGTTAAACCCTCCAGGGGCTCTGACAGGCTGGAGGTTTCAAGGTCGCCCTGAAGGAGGTGAAACCATGATGGCACTCTCAATCGCAGGCTTCGACCCTTCAGGGGGGGCGGGTATGCTTGCAGATATAAAGACCTTCTCTGCCCTGGGAGTCTACGGTGCAGGCGTCATAACCGCCCTGACAGCCCAGAACGTGGGGAGGGTCTCGGGTATAATGCCAGTAGCCCCCGAATTTGTGGAGGAACAGCTTGACCTTGTGATGGAGGACCTCCATGTTGTGCATGCAAAGACAGGAATGCTCTACAGTGCAGAGATAGTCGAGGCCGTTGCAGGTAAGGTGCGTGAATACGGCCTACAGGTTATTGTTGACCCTGTAATGGTGGCTGCATCAGGGGGTGAACTCTCAGAGGGGGACTTTGTGAGGGCCCTGAAGAGGCAGCTCCTCCCTGAGGCCCTCATCGTGACGCCAAATGTTGCTGAGGCAGAGAGACTCTCAGGTGTCTCCATAGGGACCCTCGATGATGCCATAAGGGCTGCCAGGGTCATAGGTGAACTCTGTGACGTCATAATCACCGGGGGCCACCTGGGTGGGAGGAGTGTGATACAGATTGATGGTGATGTGGAGGTACTTGAAGGGGAGCTCCTTGATAGCCGGAACACCCATGGAAGTGGATGCTCATTCTCAGCTGCAACGGCAGCATACCTTGAGAGGGGACTTGAACTGGTGGATGCCCTCAGGATGGCCGACGGCTTTGTGAGGGAAGCCATAAGGCACGGACACCATGGCACCCTCAATCAGTTCTGGATGTGTAACCTTCAGAATAATTTAGCCGCGAGATAAAATCTCCACTCTACTCCTTTAAATACTAAGAGTTAAGCAACTCTATCTCATTACAACAGAGATGCCACTCATTTAACTACTTGAAAGTTAAATGCTGAGGGTATAACAGGAAAAAGAATCTAATTATACCTTTCAGTAGCTGATAGTTAATCCTGGCTGATCCTTACTCTCTACCAAACCCACAGGAGTGGATTAATGGAATATAAAAAATTAAGGCATGTTAGAGGAGTTCATCCCGGAGGTCTATGGTATCCTCAAGTGATGGACCCGTGGATATTATGGTAACCGGGACACCAGTAGCGGATTCTATATCCTCAATGAAGCGCTTAACCTCTGCTGAAAGGTCTGAGTACTCCCTGACACGTTCACATTCAGGGTAAAGCCTGTCAACACAGGTTACAGCTATCTGTGTGGCGCCGTTGATCATGCAGGATTCGCGGGCCATCTCCATGTCAAAGAGACCTATCCTTCTCTTTCTACCTGTGACGGTACCATACTCCTCAAGGCCCATCTCCTCGGCCTCCTCCTGGCTGATCTCTGTTGGGAATGGACCCTCACCCACCCTTGTAATGTAGGATTTGAATACTGCTATGACCTCATCAACCCTTGTGGGTCCGATACCGACATCTGCAGCCGCGGTGCTTGCAGTTGTGTCCTTGCTTGTAACGTAGGGGTAGGTCCCGTAGTAGAGGGAGAGGCCGAAGCCCTGTGATCCCTCAACAAATACGTCCTCGCCCTCATCGAGGGCCTCATTGACCTCGAGGGGGACATCAGTGAGGAAGTCCCCAAGCTCCTCAACTTCCCGGGCGAGTTTCGCGGTCCTCATCACGCGGTCGGCGTTGGCTGGACCGCACCCGGTGCCTGTGCTCCCTATCTTCTTTGAGAGGTAACTGGATGACTGGTCCTGCTCCTTGTGCTTCCCCTCTATTATGGCGCACCTGTAGTCAACCCCTGTCCTGTCAGACACATTGTACTTTGAGAGGTACTCCATCTCATGGAGGAAGACCTCGGGGTCGACCAGGACCCCGGCCCCTATGAGGAGCCTTGCATCCTCATGGAAGAAGCCTGATGGGGTTAACCTGAGCCCGTACTTGTCTCCCCTGAACTCAACGGAGTGGCCCGCATTTGGCCCCACACCGGCCCTTGCGATTATTGATGGTTTGTCATTGTAACAGAGATATGTGATACATTTGCCTTTACCTTCGTCACCCCATCCTCCTCCAACTAAAACGGTGCATGTCATGGTGATTCTCCCTAAAATTTCTGCCTCTCATATATTAAGGGGTATCCAATAAAAGTTTTTCCCAACTTGATGTTCTAAGTTTTAATTCATGCCCTCCATGATTCACCTAAACAACCACCTAAGACTCTTCCAACCATTCTAAGTTTTAATCCATACACTATCCATGAGTCTTTAGCATGGAATGGAGAGTTCATGTAGGGGTTCTGTGATTTGGGAGGTCATGTCTTCTTCCTTATTATACGCTCAAAGAGCATTGGGGTTAGTTTCCTCTGGAGTGCTATCAGTACGTGCTGCTGCAGTGCCTCCTCCATGGTCTGGACGGTTATCCTGTCCTCACCCTTCCTTATTCTCACTGCCTGAGCTATCTGGGCGAGGTCCCTTGCATGGGCGAAGGTTGGCTGCATACCCTCTCCCCCCTCACCTATGGGCCTGTAGACATTTGCAAACCTCTCAAGCACCTCAGGGTCGTATTCCTCCCCCATTGATTCGAGGTTGCGCCTGAAGACCTCGACGATTTCCTCAACAGTCGGTTTTTCCAGCTGCACGTGGAGGGGTGCCCTCCTCAGGTGGGCCTCATCCATTATGGTTATTTCAAGGTTGGTTGAGAAGGCAGGTATGAAGTGGGTGTGGACGACTATGGGTGACCCCTTCACATAGATCATGTCCTTCTTGTTCTCAAGGGGGACTATCAGACGGTTCAGGAGGGCGTTATGGTCCTCCTTCTGTCTCCCGAGGTCGTCGATGAGGAGCACTCCCCCGTTGGCCTTTATGATGGGTGATGTTTCGTAGACGCCCTTGTTGGGGTCGTATCTGCTCTCAAGTTTATCGCTTGTGAGTTCGGAACCTGTGAATACGAATGGTGCGTATATCTTAACCCATCGTGGGTCCTCTGGCTGTTCAGGGCACATCCTGTGGAAGTCAGGGTCATAGAACTGTATGACCTGTTCACTGAACTCAACGTATCTTGGGATGACTATGGGTGGTAGAAGATCCGACATCCTGCTTGTTATGAAGGTCTTACCTGTACCGGGGGGTCCGTAGATGAAGAGCCCCTTACCGCCTATCGCCCCCTCTATCAGGGTCCTCTTTGCGCTTTCATTGCCAACCACATCCTTGAAGGCCTTATCTATAACCTCCTGGGGAATCTTTATGGGGAACCTGCCCTCAAGCTGTCTTCCCATGATCTCAAAGTAGGAGTTATAGCTCACAGGGGCCATGCCGATGTAGGGGTTCTCCTTCATGAGTTTATCGGCCTGTTTCTGGCCCTGTTTCTTGATTGTGTATGTCACGCTCGGGAAGAGGAATCCTCCGCCTGTTGGGGCGCAGAGTTCATCCTTCTCCATGTCCTTGAGGCATGCCTCCAGTATGTCGACATGGAGCCCGGTTATCTCATGGATCCTGTTGACCTGTATGCTTCCGTAGGTTGCTATGATCTTCAGAAGCAGATTTTTTATGAAGTTTGGTGATAGGTCTATCTCATCGAGTGTCTTTGGCTGTTTGAGCAGCTCAAAGAGTTCCTGCATCTTTTCATCATGGTAGTAATCCATTCAACCACTCCTCAAATAAGAATCTGTCTCTTGGATAATATAATAGGTTGGTTAACTTAAGTTTTGGTTCTTTATGCTCATGGAGTGGTGGATACTGGGTACATCAGAAAAAATTAACTGCGTTAAACTTCCATATTACGAAGTTATCCACCACAAGGTTCCCTGGAAGAGTGCTGTGGTCCATGAAGTACTCCGCTACCAAATACAGGAAGGTATTTTAGCGACCGTTAATATAAATAAGTGTGTTGGGTGGTCCAGATGCCCGGAAGGAAGCTAAAAACCCGCATGGACCCTGAAAGGGCCGATGATATCAGAGAAAAACCGAAAAATGTCAGAATCTCGGAACATGCATCATCTAGAAGTAGAGAGGGCCTCAGCGCCCCTGAGTTCATAGTGATCCTCCTCTTCTCTCCACTTGCTGGTCTAATAGGCTTCCTCGTCTGGCACGGTAAAAAACCACGAAAGGCAAGACAGTCCCTCACCATAGCGGCCTTCATGTTCCTGTTCTACATGATAATCTTCCTATTCTAACCAGGACCCCAGAGACACCAGCACACTCTTCTACATGATAATCTTTCTATTCTGGTGGCCCTCTAAAGGAAACTCCTTCCATCTCAAGAAGCCTGATTTTGAGTTTAACACCTCCCTGGTAGCCCCCTGGACTTCCATCACTTCCTATGACCCGGTGACAGGGTATCGCAAGCGGGAAGGGATTCCTTGAAAGCGCGCCTGCAGCGCTTCGTGGACTCCCACCAGCCCTCTCTGCAAGCTCAGAGTAGGTGAGGGTCGAGCCCCTGGGAATGGATGAGACCACATCAAGGACTCGCCGCTGATACTCTGTGCAAACCCCAAAATCAAGGAGTGATAAATCAAAATCGACTTCATATCCATCCAGGAACCTTCTAATTGAATCAAGGAACTGTCTCAGGGGCTCAGAAAGATTATTCCTGGAACCTTCCGGGTGCCTTCTCCCTTCAAGAAAAATTATGGTCCTTACCCGATCACCCAGTACCACGCCGATATCCGCCAGCTGATGCATAACAACATACATACACTTAAATGTTTCATCCTCATGAGTATTAAATGGGGAGTTATATGGATAGGAAGCTTAAAATATTCATAGCCACCATAATAATCATTTCAGCCATATCCCAGTTTTTACCCTTTAAAAATGACATTGTATCACTTATAAACGTTATAACAAACCTTGCAGCCTTCATGGGACTCTCATATGCCTGCATATACTCCAGGAAGGTTTACCCTCACCTGTACCTAACGCTCCTCCTCCTATCGGCTGCCCAGTTCTTCTCATTCCTCGGTGACTTCACCTGGTTCATACTTGAGAGCATATTATCATTGAACCCATTCTCATCAGTTGCAGACATCTTCTACCTCCTCTACTACCCCCTCTTTGCAGCCGGCATATTCACCATACCGGTCAGAAGATACTCTGATCTGAGATCCGCCACAGACCTCCTGATAATCCTCGTGGCCTTGGCATCCGCCGCCTGGGTATTCCTCATTAAACCGACGGTGCTTGGAGCTGGAAACTTCACAGAGGTCCTCGTATCAACACTCTATGTGCTGGGCGATCTCCTCATACTCTTCATGTTAATGGACCTCACCATAAACAAACTGGGACACCTGAAGTCACGGACCCTCTACATCTTCCTTGCAAGCATACTCATACTCCTCACAGCAGACATATCCTTCACATACCAGAGCCTGACCGGGATTTACACTGAAGGAACCCCCCAGGACCTCCTCTGGGCATTCAGTTACATCCTCCTCCTCATTGCAGTGAATGAATTCTTTAAGGAGGACTGGTCAAAGCCTTTATACGTCGAAAAGAGGATTTCAGCAGTCACATACCTGCCATATCTCTTCATAATCTTATTCTACTTTTTAACGGCATACAGCATAATTAAGACCGGCGCTGAAAACTCCATTGCACTATTAGCATCCCTTGGAGTCATCATCACCCTCTTTACCCTGAGACAGCACCTCTCAATCAAGGAGAACATGGCCCTCATCGATGAGGTTGAGAATGAAAGGAGAAGGGCCGAGAACTACCTTAACGTGGCTGGATCCCTCATAATGGTCCTCGATGAGAAGGACCGTGTTAAACTCATAAACAGGAGGGGCCTTGAAATCCTTGACTGTGAAGAAGGTGAAGTTACAGGAAAGAACTGGTTCATGAAATTTGTGCCCCCAGAGGATCGCGGGTGGCGTGAAAAACTGTACCATGAAAAAATCAGATCCGGCGAGAAGGGCTATCATCTTACCGGAGAGATACTAACATGCAGAGGTGATAGGAGAACAGTCTCATGGCACGTTGTATTCCTCAAGGAGGACGGGAAATTCATGGGCAGCATAATCTCCGGGGATGACGTCACAGAACTCCAGAGGGCCGCCCGGGCCCTTGAGATGAGTGAGATGAGATACAGGGAGATATTTGAACTCGCCCCTAGCCCGATAATATCGGTTGGTGATGATCTGATCATAAGGGACTGTAACCGGAGGGCTGAATCCGTTCTGGGCTACCGGAAAGGGGAGCTGCATGGAAGGAACCTGATGGACCTCATACACCCTGATGATGCAGGAGGGGAGCTTGAAGGGGAAAGAAGACTCCTGAAATCAAATGGAGATGTCATATACGCCGATATAGGGGTCGCCCGAGTTGGGGATGAACGTATAATCATAATCGAGGACCAGACAGAGATACGCAGATCACTCCATGAGAAGGAACTCCTCCTGCGGGAGATACACCCCAGGGTCAAGAACAACCTCCAGATAATATCGAGTCTCCTGAGCATACAGGAGCGCCAGCTGGATTCAGAGGAACTTGCAGAGGTCCTGAGGGAGAGCCGTGAGCGTATAAGGTCCATAGCCCTTGTCCATGAGCACCTATACCGCTCAACCAACCTCAGAACAATAAGGATCAGGGATTACATCAACAACATCCTATCAAAGCTGGGTCAGGGGCAGACACGAGGAGTTGATGTAAGGATAAGCTCAGATATAGAGGACCTTGAATTCAACCTTGAGACCAGTCTCCCCATTGGTCTCATGGTCAACGAGCTTGTGAGTAACTCCCTCAAACACTCAGGGGCAGATAACATAACCGTTACCCTCAGATCCCTCAACGGAAACTTTGAACTTACAGTATCAGATGATGGGATGGGCCTCAAATCACCGGAGGTCCTTGAGGAATCAGGGAGCATGGGATGGTACCTTATAAGGGCCCTGGCAGAACAGCTCGATGGTGAACTGGAACTGGAAACAGATGGTGGTCTGTCGGTAACTCTAAGGTTCAGGGAACTCGGTTACACAGAAAGGTACTGATGATGGGATAGATATGGAGTTAAGAATAACAGATAGTGTGCCTACTGCATCGCCAGGAATCTCCAGCCATGATACCCTCCGGATGATAAGGGACAGGATAGATGAATATGACAGCATAGACTATGTTTACATCCTTGAGGATGATATTCTGGAAGGCGTAGTATCAATCCGTGAGATCCTATCACATCATGGAAGAGTCGGTGACTTCATGGGTCGCGAGATAATATGCTTCAACCCGGAAGATGACCCATTTGATATACCCTACATGGCACTTTCACATGGAATTAAAGCCATTCCGGTTGTTGACGCTGAGGGCAGATTCAGGGGCGTGGTGACCCATGATGAAATCATGAGGATACTGAAGGTTGAGGCTGACAGGGACATGCTGCACTTCGGTGGGATCTTCCACCGGGTGGTTGATGAGAAGAGGAGCCCCGGAAACATGGTGAAGTCAAGGATCCCATGGCTCATCATAGGAGTCATCGGTGGTACCGTCACCGCCTCAATGATAGGAAGATTTGAGGACCTCCTATCCGGGTTCATAGCCCTCGCATCATTCATACCCGTGATGGTCTACATGAGCGACGCCGTGGGGACCCAGTCAGAGGCCCTCATAATAAGGAGGATAGCTGTTGACCCCTCAATGAATCACCTGCAGTACATAAGGAGTGAGTTCATGGTTGCAGCTGCAATAGGCGCCCTGGCATCTGCCTTCGCCGGTCTAATGGCGGGGGCGACCCGAATGAACCCTTCCCTTGGACTGATAGTCTTCATATCCATGTTCTTCAGCATAATATCGGCGGTTCTAATATCCACGGTCTCACCCCTCATCTTCAGGAGGATGGGGTATGACCCGGCGGTTGCAACAGGACCACTGGCAACCATACTGAGTGACTTCACAACCACACTCATATACCTTATGGTTGCCTCATCGCTCCTTTGAAGACATCCACCCTATGATTTCCACAGCCCAGAAAATATAAGGAGATAAACACATGGACCCTGAAGAGAAGATTGAGGAACTTGAGAACCAGCTAGCTGAGAGGGACAGGAAGATCCGGGAACTTGAACTGAAGCTCGCCGATTGTATGGGACGGGTCGATGAGCTCAGATCCGAAAAATCCGGGCTACAGGAGGAGGTTAACAGGCTGCAGGTTTTGAAGCTTGACCTGAAGCTCAGGGACTTCCAGGAACTGGAGGATGAGAATAACCGCCTGAAGCACCGGGTAGAGATAACCAAGGGCCTCCTCGACGAGGCAAGGGAGAAGCTCGAGATACTTGAAGATGTGGTGGAGGGGTTCCTGAACCAGAGCCTGCCCGAAAGGATCACCGGAAAGAAACCCGATGCACTCATACACTACAGAGATAGGTTCAGGGATAGCAGGTTCAACGATTTATAATATTTTAAACTGATCTCTTTAATTATCTCCTTTTCATGTTTCCATCAAAAAATGTATATCCATCACCTGACATATTATTATCACAGAATATGTTAGGAGTGATCATATGGAACCATATGGTAAGGGGGACGGTCGTGTAAGGTGGGTGACGCCTGAATGGCTGATGGAGAACATGGAGGATGTTGCCATAATAGACTGCCAGCCAAACATCCACGACTACATCCTCGAACACATACCCGGAGCAGTGTACCTCAACGAGGGCCTCTTCAGGGAGCCCCATGGCATGGCACCAGCGATGTACATCCCCGAGGGGGCAGTCGAGCTGATATTCCAGCAGGCAGGGATCGAGAATAAACCCACAGTGGTATACACAGGTACCGGCGGGGTTAAGGGCTGGGGTGATGGTCTCGAGCAGACCATGGTGGCCTACAGCCTTGCAAGGTTTGGCCATGAAAACATCCTTGTACTCAACGGCGGACTCGCAGAGTGGAAAAGGGCCGGTGGAGAATTAACAAAGGTATTCCCAGAGGTTGAGGAATCCAGCTTCTCTGCAGTGACACAGGAGGACTTCTACATAGAGTACCCTGAATTCAAAAGGATAAAGGACGATGAAGACGTTCTGGTGCTCGATGCAAGACCGGCAGAGGTCTATGAGGGACAGGGGCCCTGGATAAAACCGGGACACATACCTGGCGCAGTCAACCTGCCATGGGCTGGCCTCATGGACCCTGAAAACAGGACCCTGCTGAGGACAGAGGATGAGATACTTGAAGCTGTAAATGCGGTGGGCGCAACACCTGACAGGAAGATAATCTGCAGCTGCGGCACCGGCAGGGAGGCCACAAACGAGTTCCTCCTCTTCAAGTGGTACCTTGGATACCCTGATGTTAAAATATATGAGGGATCATTCACCGAGTGGACCCAGATAGAGGACAACCCCACAGTCACAGGTCCAGACCCGCGCTGATGACCCCTCAGTTTATTTATTTTTAAGATTCAGGAATTGCCTCCCTACCCAAACTCTGTTTTAAGCTCCGATCCTGCAAATAAGAGCACAGCGGTGGCTGCAGCCACGTTCAGAATCATGAGGAATATACCACCAGCAATACTGCCCTGTACAGGGAAGAGGAAGTATGAGAGGTTCCCTGTTGTGTGGATTATCATGGTGGCCAGTATACTTCCTGTGGAGTTGTAGACCCAGGTGTATATCACCGAGGCAGAGATTATAAGGATCATGAAGCTCCAGAAGGGGACCTGGGACTGGATGCTGCCCCCAATGAAGAAGAGGGGTATGTGCCAGAGCCCCCATATGAACCCTATTATCAGGGCTGCGTAAATCGGGGAGTACCTCCTCTGAAGGCGTGGCAGGGCATAGCCCCTCCACCCGAATTCCTCCTGGAGGGGCCCCCCCAGGAAGAATATGTAGAGGAACACCATTACGACCAGGAGAGGCTGGGAGGTCCAGTAGAGGTATGGCTGGGGGTCACCCCAGAGGACGCCCAGATATAGTGCCAGTGCAGTTATCAATGGGAAGAGGAGGAGGATGACCGGCCACCAGAGCCTGTGAAAGTCGTACTTAACACCCCTTCTGAGGAGTGCCACAAGTTCATCCCGGCCACCATACCTGTAGGTCAGAAGAACCGCTGCAAGTGTTGGCCCGAAGGCTGCAGGGTTGTAGGGGCTCATAAGAAAAGCCTCGATGGGCTGGGGAAAACTGAAGCCCGCAGAGATCATAGCTACAGGTATCCAGAGTATCCACGAGAATATAAATGCCACCATGAAAAAGTCTGATGTGCGATCATTCTCCATCATAACCACCAGAATCTTGCATCAGTGCGACTTAAGGGTGTTCCATGAAGTCACCCGGATCCTCAAGGGACAGGATGTACCTCATCTCACCCTCCATCACAATACACATGATAGGTTTCAGTGAGACTGCATTTATACCCTTTTCTATGAGTAGGAACCTAACCCTGAAGACTGGTATTAAAAACCTGCCCCCGGCATCCATAGCTGCGGCGGGACATGTACCCTCAATTATCCTCATAAACACCCACCAGCATCATATCAGTCATGAGAAACCCCTGAGGCCTGAGAGGAATTCCCTGAAGGTTCTCCTCCTGAGGAGCAGGAGAAATGTTAGAACTGGCTTCAGTGGCTTAACCTGAGTTCAGGGGCTCCATTCACATCCTCACATGAAAAGTCAGGTCTGGCCACTATTTCAACACCCCTCAACCCTGCGGTCGATGCTGAAATGGCCCAGAGGTAACCTGACCTCTGCAGTCCCTGCAACGTCATCCGAGCCAACATCAACACTGAGGTCCAGTCTCTGAAGGTTAATGGAATATAATGCTCTCTCTGCAAGATCCACAATATCCCTCTGGCCATTAGAGCCCTGCCAGATAGGTCGATTAGACGTTTAAACTCAAATTTATCCCCCTTCCCTTCAGCAGCGCCTTTAAATTTATTTCTGAATATCCCAAACCTCCAGAGGATAATCTGAAGTTCGAGGTCCATCTCCCTACCCTTCTTAGTGCCTGTGATGATCATGGTGTAGGGTGAAATGAAAAGGATAAGCAGAACCAGGAGAATCACTAAAGGGATGATGATCATGAACCTGTTATTCTTCCCTGCTTCGGCCCCTCCCCTATCTGAGATCTCCCTTATTATATCCGTGACTGTGGATCCAAGTTCCTGTATGACCCTTCCCTGCCTGACCTGAGGTCTATGAACCTTACACCATCCGGTCCCTCAACACCCTTAAGGAGAACTATGATTGCTATGGGTTCAACTCCAGCCCCGGCGGCTGCACCACTTCCAGCTCCCGTATCTGAGGTTGAAGCCCTTCCTTCACCCATACCCGCCCCCAATCCAACCCCCCCATCTTCATAGGGGGTATGAGTATCTTGTCCTCACTTTCAATGACCTCACCCCACAAGGTTCTTCACATCAAGGAGTTTGCGAAGCTCCTCAACGGTTGTTTTAATCGGCTCTTCAATTTTCATTTAAACCACATTAATATTTGGGATCGTTCAGTATATGCACTTTGCCGTTAAACATCCAAAAACATTTAAATGAAAGGACTCATATCCTCTATTAGATCTGGAGGCGGTAACATGAATTTAAAACTGTTTTCTTTAATTGCGGTGCTTCTTATTGCAGGCGTCGCTGGAGTCTACATCCTAAATGGAAATGGCAATGCAGATGGTAACACCAGCCAGGAAAATCTGGGAACCCATAAAACAGGAACCCATAAACCAGGTTCAGCCAGGATTGTCGCAACTCAAGAAGGACCTGAAACTGCAAAACCCGGCACAAATATCACACTGAAGTGTAAACTGAAAAACGATGGTGAGGGTCCCGCTAAAAATGTTAAGGTTCTTTCACAGGACTTCGAAAGGAGCTTCTCTGTTATAGGACCCGGTGAAGAGGTGGAATTCCAGGTTCAGCTTTACATACCCACAGAAGAGGTCAAGAGGGAATTCGGAGATGACGCAACCCTTGCAAACCCCTACTTTATAGGGGGCTTCGCTGTAACCTACAGGGATATGACCGGAAAACACAGCACAAACGCAAATAACCTGGAAATACCTCTGAAAACCTAGACAAAACACCGATTGTGCTAAAAATTTGAGGGGGATCTTCAGATCCCTCAATATCTGATTTAAATTATCATTCTGACCTTTTAACAGGGATCTGAACCTCTGTGAGGAGCTCAGACTCATCAACTTCCATTGGGCTGTTGAGGTAAACCTCTGTCACCGGCCCCGTGATCTCATAGCCATTCTCCATCGCATATTCCATGAGGGCGTGTATAACCGACCCCACCTCAGTGTATGGTCCCTCATGTAACGCTGCAATTACCCTGTGGGATGGTAAATTCTTTATCTTAACCCTTTCATCAGGTTCGGCCTCGCCTGCAATGGAAACACCTATCTCATAGAGGAGTTCCTCCTCAGCAACCTCATCGGGGTTGTTGTAGTATGTACCGTACACACGGCCTGTCATCTGGAGGCCCTTCTTAATCACCCATCCTGCAACCTCTGAAATGTACTCAGGTATACGTTCATAGCTTCCCCTGCACTCAATGTAGGCCACACGAACCCCTTCAACCATCTTCTCAGTTATCTCCATAAAAACCTCCCCACTAATTCTATCAACCTCAGGTGATAAAAATTTATCTAAATCACATTCTAACAAGGATCACACCAGCAACAACCATGATCAAGCCGGCGAGCCTGGTTGCATTTATGGTCTCATCCAGGAGGAGGGCCGCCACCATCACAGTGAAGATGGGGAAGGCTGCAACCACTGGGACAACAACAGAGGCATCCCCTGATTTGAGGGCATAGTAGTAGAATAGCTGCCCCAGGAGGGCCGCTGATATCCCGTCAAGGGCCAGGAAGAACCATCCCCTTGTACCTGCCTCTGAAAGCGCCTCGGCGCCCCCATTGAACATGACCCATATGAGCATGATCATGGTTATCACTGAACTTCTTATGGTGAGGGCAACACCGGGGTTAACCCCCTCAAGACCTATCTTGCTGAAGATTGGAGCAAGACCAAACATCAGAGCTGCAAGTAGCGCGAAGAGAAGGTAGTTCAAAACATCACCTCACCCTGATAATATTGAAGTCAGACCACTAAAAACCTACAACCCACCGGCCACTAAAACCTTATTTAAGTACGAAAAGAAATATAGACAGAATTAATCTGTGTGGTAAAATGATACTCATCGTCGGCGGAGCAGGATACATCGGCTCACATGTCAATAAATTTCTATCAGAGAGGGGATACGAGACCCTCATCCTCGATAACCTCACAAGGGGCCACAGGGACTTTGTTAAGTGGGGTGAATTCATAGAGGGTGATCTGGGTGATAGGAGACTCCTTGACAGGGTCCTTGAAACCCATGAGGTGGATGCAGTCATGCACTTTGCAGCATTCACTGATGTCGGTGAATCTGTCCTGAAACCCGGGATGTACTACCATAACAACGTCATAAACACCATAAACCTCCTGGATTCCATGGTGGATCATGGCGTAGGGAACTTCATATTCTCATCCACATGTGCAGTCTACGGGAACCCCATGGAGATACCAATAAGCGAGGAACACCCCCTCAACCCCATAAGCCCCTACGGCAGATCAAAGCTCATGGTTGAGGAGATACTGGGGGACTACAGGGAGGCCTATGACCTCAACTATGTCTCGCTCCGCTACTTCAATGCAGCCGGAGCAGACCCTGAAGGGGAGGTGGGGGAACTCCATAACCCCGAAACACACCTCATACCCATCGTCCTGGATGCTGCCATGGGCCTGAGGGATGAGGTGCGGATATTCGGTACAGACTACCAGACCCCTGACGGGACATGCATAAGGGACTACATCCATGTCATGGACCTGGCAGATGCCCACTGGAGGGCCCTCAGATACCTGGAGGGTGGAGAAGGCGGAGTTTTCAACCTTGGAAACGGGAACGGCTTCTCAGTCAGGGAGGTTATAGAGACCTGCAGGGAGGTCACAGGTGCCAGTATAATGGCTGTTGAGGATGATCGAAGACCCGGTGATCCGCCTGAACTCGTGGGTAGCGCCGAAAGGGCTAGAAGGATCCTTGGCTGGAGGCCGGAATTCACAGAACTTGAGGATATAATAGAAACTGCGTGGAAATGGCATTCAAGAATAAAAGAGGGAATATCATGATAACCGTCACAGGAGATATAACGGTTGACTGGATACAGTGGCCCTTTCGGGGAGACTCCGATGTCTCAGAGTTCAACTGGAAGGAACACCTCGGATTCAAGAGGAAGGCCCTTGAGGGCGGTGCACTCCTCACAGCAAGGATGCTGAAAAGCCTCACAGAGGTTAACCACCCATCACTGAGGGATAAGCCCCAGAACACTGACCCCTCAGAGTTCATACACTCATTCGCGGAGCTCAGACCCACAGGCGATGGTTATCACGTCAAGAAGTTCATGGGTTACACCGGCCCGGAGACTGGTCTTCCATCAATGCCCTTCAAGTTCAGGGAACGTGAATCCAGTATCATGGTAATTGATGATGCCGGGAACGGCTTCAGGGAGATGGAGGAGAAGTGGCCGTCCCAGCTTATGGATGGAGACCCCACCATCGTGCTCAAGATGTCCTCACCACTATTCAGGGGCAGCCTCTGGGAGCACCTCCTGGAGGAACATGGAAGGAACCTCATACTCATAATAACCGCTGATGACCTCAGGGAGCACGGTGCCAGCATAACAAGGAGGCTATCATGGGAGAGGACCGCAGAGGACTTCATGTGGCAGATGGAGAACAACAGATCACTCGAAGATCTCAGGGACCTCAACGTGGTGGTCCGCATAGGCCTCGAGGGCGCCATACATTACAACAGTGGGGATGCCAGGCTGTTCTACCACCCACAGCTCTTTGAGGGTAACCTTACAGAGAGGGCGCCTGGGAAAATGCAGGGATGTGGCTCTGCATTCACTGCAGGATTCACCGCGGCCCTTTCAGAGGGTAATGGGATGGATGAATGCATAAGGAGGGGTATGGCAGCCGCTGCCAGACTCCTTGAAATGGGCTTCTCATCCAAGCCCGACTACCCCGTGTCTGAGATATTCCGGAGTCCAGGTGAGGATGTGGGGGCTGTTGAAATACCCAAGCACCCCCGTGGGCTCTGGACAATCGCCAGTTCACCCCCCATATTTGACATAGAGGCTGTTTCAAGGTACATTGTGATAAACGGTTACAGTAGAAGGAAATGTCCTCTGCCCGTTGCCCACTTCGGTAAACTCATAACAGCAGACAGGAGAGAGATTGAGGGTTATCAGAGCATAAGGAACCTGATGATGGAGTACATGAAAAATGATAATCCTGAGAGGCCCCTGTGCATCGGGGTGTTCGGGCCCCCCGGTGCCGGCAAATCCTTCGCGGTGAGCCAGCTTGCTGCAAGTGTCGACCCTGAGAGAATAAAGCCACTCAACTTCAACATATCCCAGTTCAGGTGCGAGGATGATCTTATAGACGCATTTCACCAGATAAGAGACGCTGTACTTGAGGGTATGGTCCCCCAGGCGTTCTTCGATGAATTTGACTCCCCACTCGGCGAGAAAAAACTGGGCTGGATTAAGTACTTCCTTGCACCCATGCAGGACGGAGAGTTCAGGGAGGGTGACAGTATGCACCCCCTGGGCAAATCCATCCTGGTATTTGCAGGGGGTACGAGCAGCACCTTCCAGGAGTTTGAGTCACAGGACCCTGAGGTCCTGAGGGAGGCCAAGGTCAGGGACTTCATAAGCCGCCTCAGGGGATACGTGAACATAATAGGTCCAGACCCACAGCACAGACGCGATAAGTTTTTCATGCTACGCAGGGCAATACTCCTGAGATCCATGTTTGAGAGGAAGGCACCCCACCTCTTTGATACCGGCAGACGCCTCAGAATCGATGAGGGAGTGCTCAATGCATTCCTCATGATACCAGAATACAGACATGGTGTGAGGTCAATGGAGGCCATAGTTGATATGAGCATCCTCCAGGACGTCAGGAAGTTTGAAAAGGCATCGCTTCCCCCTGCAGTTCAGCTTGACCTCCACGTGGACGGTGAGCTATTCCACAGGATGGCAATGGATTAGGTGAGGTGCGGAGAGTATACCTCATGATGGTCAGCTTCGACGAAAGAGTCCATTAATGGATCAGGTGATATATTGGAGAGAAGAAGAATTCTAAGACCCGAGGACTACATTGACAGGCTAAAATATCTTAACAGGGTTGCTGATGAGTACGCCGAATCAGGTGATCTGAAGAAGACCGCTGACACCCTCTTCAGAATCGGGAGGGAGTACCACAGGATCAACAGGACTGATCTAGCCATTGAGAGTTACAGAAACGCCCTTGATCTCTACAGGGAGCTGGATGACCCCCGCGAGGCCGAAGCATCACTCTGCATGGGGAGGGCCTGTGAGGGTGAGGGTAAGCTGAAGAGGGCTGGATGGTTCTACAACCTTGCAGCATCAGGTTTCCGCAGAACAGGTGATCTTAAAAGGGAATCAGAAGCTATCCTGTACAGTGCAAGGATCCTTGAGAGGCTGGGAAAACACGATGAGGCCCTTGAGGCCTACAGGAGGTACAATGAGATCTGCCTGAGGCACAATGAAAAGATAAAGGTCCTTGTCGCATATTCGAAGATGAAGGAACTGGAGGAGGAACTCAGGGAAGAAATTTTGAGGTACAACACATCTGTGCTGCTCCTTTACCTCGCAATTCTCATCATCGCAGAGTATTCGACGACATTCATAAGCATGAAGCTGGGCCTCGTGATTCATGCCGGCCTGCTCTTTGCCCTCTTCATCCACTCTGCCATCTCAAAGAAGAAGATGAAGGTCCTCCTTGCTGCCATGATGATGCTGCCCCTAATAAGGATTGTTGGACTCTCAATGCCCCTTGCTGTTATCAAACACCTTTACTGGTATGTTATAATAGCCATCCCCCTATTCGCTGCATCCGCTGCCCTCATGCGGACACAGAACCTTGGAAGGGACGATGTTGGACTGAACCTTAAAAATCTGAAGTGGCAGCTGGCTGTTGCACTTACCGGTTTTCCCATGGGTTACACCGAGTACCAGATACTCAGACCCGAAGCACTCATACCATCACCCTCAGCTTCAAATCTGCTCTTGGGCTTTCTGGTCATGCTGATAGGGACCGGGCTGGCAGAGGAACTCCTCTTCAGGGGGATACTGCAGAGAAATGCTGAGGATGTTATGGGAAAACTTCCGGGTCTCCTGTATGCTTCATTCCTTTTCACAGCCCTCCACATTGGCTGGAAGTCCGGTTACGACCTTATATTTGTTTTCAGTGTCGCCATAATCTATGGTCTGGCGTTCCAGAGAACAAGGAGCATTTCTGGTATAACCATATCCCACGGGTTATCAAATTCCATCCTCTTCCTGGTAATGCCCTTCCTCTAATTTTTCATTGAACTTCAATAAAAAAGGAATTCATTGAATGATGAAATTAAATGTATCCATTTATGAGATCCCTCATATATTCAATGAGCTCAGACCTTATTTCATCATCCTTCATCGCAAATTCCAGGGATGTTTTAAGCCAGTCCACCCTGTTACCAATATCATAGGTCTTTCCCCTGAAAAGGCAGCCATAGGCCTCTTCAAGGCACCTCATGGCATCTGTGAGCTGTATCTCACCACCAAATCCTGGTGGAACCTCCCTTATGTGGTCGAATATTTCACTCTCAAGGACGTACCTGCCCATTATGGCAAGGTTTGAAGGCGCCTCATTTACAGGTGGCTTCTCAACCATATCCCTTATGCTGTAGATTCCCTCTGAGACCTCCTTGCCATCTATGATACCGTATCGCTCCACCTTATCCCTGGGGACCTCCTCCACCGCAATTGCAGATGCCCCGTACCTATCATAGATATCCATTAACTGGCGCGTGCATGGGACCCCTGATGAGGTTATGGTATCCCCCAGTAGAACAGCGAAGGCGTCCTCTCCGTCTATGTGTTTCCTTGCACAGTATATTGCATCCCCGAGGCCCTTCTGTTCCTTCTGCCTCACGAAGTAGATGTCGGCAAGGTCTGAGATGGCCTCAACCTCGTCAAGGTAATCCATCTTGTTGTTCTTCCTCAGGAAGTATTCGAGTTCAAAGGAACGGTCAAAGTGGTCCTCGATTGACCTCTTACCCTTACCTGTTATTATCAGTATATCATCTATGCCTGAGGCCACTGCCTCCTCAACAACGTACTGTATTGTTGGTTTGTCAAAGACCGGTAACATCTCCTTGGGCTGTGCCTTGGTTGCAGGCAGAAAACGGGTCCCAAGGCCAGCTGCTGGTATAACTGCCTTCATGAAAAACCTCCATTAATTTAAAAAAATAAAAAAAGTTTTAACCACCCGCTGCGAGAGTACATAGAACTGGAGGTGCTAGCTGTGTTATGGTAACCGTCCCATCTGCATTCACGGTTATAAGAAGCTCAACGTAAACTGATCTTATACCCTTGAGGAACTCAGCGCCCCTGGTGGGGTCCTGTGTAATGTTGATCTGGTTTGAAGTTATGGCAGATGCAGGGTAAAATGCGTGTGATGCCGTGAGAAGGTATGCATTTGCCTCTTCATCGATTTTATCCTGGCTGCCTCCATGTACAGTCATGTTGATGGTTGCGTTCCCTGTTTTGTTGGCATGTGGATCAATCCACATCTTCAGTGTAAAGGTTGTTCCAGCCGGTAATGATCCATTGTAGCCGAGTTCCTTTGAGAGGTCCACTGTAACCCTCCCATTTGGCTGTTCCCATGAATCCATGTATATGTTCGTGAGTGACCCATCAGCCTTTGATACGTTCTCTATAACCGCAACCGCATGCACCTGATGGTCAGCAGCATGGTTGTCCAATGCAAGAAGTGTTGCACCTGCTGCAGGGGGTGTGACTGTCTGTTTTCCCATCATGAGGGCCGCTACCCCTACTATGATGATTATAACCACTATGGCCAGTATTAAAGCATTTCTGTTCATCCTTTACCCCCTTCAGACAATTGTCAGGACCCTGTATATCACTATCGCTGCAAACACTATCAGTAGTGGTAGAATTGCCACGTTGGAACCGGATACCAGCGCCTTCAATGTTTCGTTTCCTGTTTCATCGGAGCTGAGCACCTCCTTCACAGCCAGGAAACCAATAAGTGCAATCACTGCTATTATGCTGTATGTCATGACATCTGCAGTTGTCACCGTGGTGGTAGTTGTTGTTGTGACTGTCGAAATCATTTCTAACCTCCAGTTATTTCTTTAATATTTATGACTAATAAAGTTTTCTATACATTTAATAACAGCACTTAACATATTCATGGAATCTCAAGGCCAAATTTTTCTGAGACCAGCTTCAGGAAGAGATCCCTTCCCATGCCCTGAATCCTGATTGTCTTCTGACGGCTCTTCTGCCCCGACACTATCTCAACATCCCTTCCAAATGTCTCTGAGAATTCCCTTATTATCTCCCTGTTTGCCTTCCCCTTCTGGGGTGGTGAACGGATCTTAACCTCAATCCTCTTCCTCCATTCATTGTAGGATGAGACCCCAAATTTTCCCGATGCAGGTGATACCTCAATGTTCACAAGGAGGTCCTCACCCACCTCCCTAAGACAGTCCATAGTGATCACCCTCAGGTCATTAAGTCAATAATAACTGAGAATTCAGCTTTCAGCCTATCAGTATATCCCTTCATCTGCATAAATATGATGGCACCAGTAGGGTCCGTTTCATGGCAGATCTCTGAACTACCGCAAACTTTAAATAGTAAAATGTAGATACTTTGTTTCACTCCCCGATCAGCACTGATTTTTCCCATGCAGGGGTGGTCGAGCGGTCAAAGGCGCTAGGTTGAGGGCCTAGTGGGGGAGTCCCTTCGCGGGTTCGAATCCCGTCCCCTGCACTTCCATTTCCATCATTATAAGGCTCATTAAGCAATAAGGGACCTCAAAAATTTTTTAATAAACACAGAGTCCTGAAGGCTCTTCTAGGGTCCATTAAAGACCTAGCCTGACTTCTTTAAATCCATGGAATCTCAGGTTCTCAATGGCCTCAGAAAAGGGCAGATGGTCAAAATTAATATTCGACTATTATCTCAACAGTGAGTTCCCTGCCCTCCCTCAGATCCTTTATGAGATTCTCATCAAGGTCACATGCAGCCTTATCAGCCTGTATCATCAGTGTCCTGCTGCAGATGTAATCACTCTTCCTGCACACTATGTCCGCCGGATGGTCAAGGGTAAGTTCAGGGTGTCCGTAACCCCTTATCTCATCATAACCATTCTCTGTCCGCAGTATCACCCTGACCCGTGATGATTCCCCTGCTATGGCCCTCTTCATCTCATCGGGGAGTGTTGATATGGAATCAGATGATGAAACACCTATTATGCAGTCTGCTGTTTCACCTATCTCCGGGTCCACAGTGACCTCAAAGGTTGTCCTGTGGCCTGCTGTGACATTGGGATGTCCCCTTGCCCTCAGAGTATATCTCAACACTCCCATGGGATCACCATGTAAAGTTTAGGTTTCTGCAGGGCCCAGAAAAAAGAGTTCAACTGGCAAAATCTACTCTGCCTTCGTACCTCCCCAGAGGGCTACAAGCCCGATAATTATTTTAAGGGCAGCGTGCCATGCCGGGTCCTTGAGAGCCGGATAAGGGATCCCAAGGTAACCCAGTATACCCATCAGTACCAGTATTATACCAATTATGTAAAGCAACCATTTTGCCACTGCCATGGTATCACCCCCACTGGTAATGGTACCCTGCAGAAACCAGAATTAATATTAAATTGTGATGGATATAAATTTTACTAAAAGTTTCTTGCTATGATAATAACGACGTAAATTATTAATTAAAATGAGATATATTCGAATGAATTAATAAATATTAAGATAAAAGTTATATATAAAGATGTAGATGTCCATTAATGATGGATGGAGAGAGGAAAATTCAGGTTATGAGAAGCACCTGCAGATCCATTAAACTCCATGGAATGATACCATGAAGGGAACCTACTGCCTCATAATAAAGTGCAGAGGAACTGAAAGGAGGATTGGAAGTCTTGGAACCATAAGCTTCCCTCCAGGATTCTATGTATACGTTGGTTCAGGATTCAGCTCCCTCGAGGCAAGAATAAAAAGACACCTCAGCTCTGAGAAAAAGAGGAGGTGGCATATAGACCACTTCCTTGAAGATGCGGAGGTTGAATGTGTCCTCTACACAACAGACGAAAGAAGACTAGAATGTGAAGTTTCAGAGAAGCTCCATGGAGACAGATCCATTGATAAATTCGGCTGTTCAGACTGCAGGTGCACCTCCCACCTGCACCACTTTAAAGATAAAAATGAAGCCCTTGAAACTGTGGAGAGAGCCTTCAGGGAACTGGGAGCTGAGGTCCATGAATGGAAGATCTGACTATCCCCTCAGGAGTTTAACCCCCGCACCCATCATCAGGGCCCCGAAGATTAACTTTAGGACTGCATGCCATGGGGGCTCCGTTCCAAGGGCACTTGATGGGTAAAGTGCCCATACAGCCATAATCACTATCAACAATCCAGCTGCCAGATGGAAGGCTCCAAGCTGCTCAAACCTCTCCATAACCATATCCTCCATCAAGAACCCATGAAAGACCAACCTAAGATCAAGGATGAATCTCAGGAAGCACCTTCAGTACCCTCAACCCTAAATTTTCTGAAGAATTCCTCAAACTCCTCCTGATCCATTGGCTCGGGTACCGTGAATTCTGTGTTCCTGTAGATATCCTCCGCAAGCTTTCTGTAAACAGAGGCCTGTTCAGACTCAGGGAACCGTTCTATGACAGTCCTGGCCTCAAGTTCACTCTCCTGGACAAGTTGGCTTCTGGGGACAGCACCAATCATCCTTGAACCTATCCTTGATGCGAATTCAGATACGATTTCAACCTCATCCCTGATGCCCCTGCAGTTACATATGACGCCTCCAAGTTTACCCTTGAGCTTCCTTATGCCCCTTGCAATGTTGTTGGCTGCGTAAAGGGACATGTACTCCCCTGACGTGACTATGTAGACCTCATCTGCAAAGTCCTCCCTCAGGGGAACTGCGAAGCCGCCGCAAACAACGTCACCAAGGACATCATAGATTATGACATCAATGTCCTCCCTGAATACTCCCAGTCTCTCAAGGAGGTTCATTGCAACGATAACTCCCCTCCCTGCACACCCGACACCGGGTTCAGGGCCACCTGATTCAACGCACCTTACACCACCAAATCCTTTGTGTATTACCTCAGAAACTTCGGGGTTCCTCTTCTCCTTCAGGACATCCAGAACTGCAGGGAGCCTCTCACCGTAGAGGGTCCTTGTGGTATCTGCCTTGGGGTCGCAGCCTATCACAAGGACACTGTGGTCCGATGAGTATGCTGCGGCCATGTTTGAGACGATGGTGGATTTACCTATACCGCCCTTACCATAGATGGCTATCCTCTTCATTGAGACACCACTGAGCGATCACTTCACAAAGGCCCCTATTATGTCGCCCCTTGTTATGATCCCCACCAGTCTGCCATCCTCATCAACAACCGGGAGCCTCTTGATGTCATGCCTCTCCATGAGCTCAGCCGCATCTGAGACCGAGGCGTCCGGGGGCACGGTTACAACCTTAGGTGTCATTATCTCCTCCACAAGCATGACCGCCGCCTTCCTTATACCCCTCGCTATCTCATCATACTCGTGCTTCATGCGCAGGGGGAGCTCAAGGAGGTCCAGTGGGGAGGGCATGAGGAGGTTAAGGCTGGGGGAGTGGACCTCTATGAGCCTCATTATATCCCCCTCACTGATAATACCCACAAGGTTCCCGTCATCGTCCACAACCGGGGCACCGCTTATCCTGTTCTCCCTGAGTATCCTTGCTGCATCATGGATCCTGCTGTTTTTCCTAACGGTTATAACATGGCTCTGCATTGCATCCTTTACCCTTATCATCTGTTCACCCATCTTTAATATGTGGGACATCACTTTTAAAAATAACAGTCTCTTTCAATCTATGAAGATGACAGATAAGGGGATGAAACATGGAAATGAACCGGAGGTGGATGTTAAAAAGCAGTTTCTCAGGAATCAACCCTCTTAACCCTTCTGTAGACAAGATCCCCTGGACGGACCCTCTCCTCAACAAGCAGACCAACATCCCCACCTTCAGCCATCTCCACAGATTCCCCATCTATCTGGAGTGACTCGACACGCTGTATGAGGGCCCCTGTGGTTTTTCCCTGTATTATAATTTCATCACCCACCTCCAGGGGCCTCCAAAGCCGTATCCTTGCTGCACCGGCCTTCCTGTAGTAATTAACTACCTCCCCAATGTCCTCCTTTATGTATTCAGATATGTTTCCACTGCTACCTGTCTCAGGTTCATTGAAGTAGAACCCTGTGCTGAAGCCCCTGTTGAAGACCTTTCGAAGTTCCCTTAGCCAGCGCTCCTCAAATCTCCACTCGCCCCTCAGGTATCTGTCCAGGGCCTCCCTGTAGACGCCTGTCACCGTTGCAACATAATCTGCGGGGCGGCCGCGGCCCTCAATTTTAAGTGCATGGACACCTGCATCAACAAGTTCGGGTATGTGCTCAATCATGCAGAGGTCAGCTGGACTCAGGAGGTAGCTCCTTATAGCCTCTGAAGCTGACACCTCAAGGTGGAACTCACCGTCATCAGACACCAGCTTCCACCTCTTC
This sequence comes from Methanothermobacter thermautotrophicus, assembly GCF_014889545.1. Taxonomy (NCBI): domain Archaea; kingdom Methanobacteriati; phylum Methanobacteriota; class Methanobacteria; order Methanobacteriales; family Methanobacteriaceae; genus Methanothermobacter; species Methanothermobacter thermautotrophicus. Next base: position 273,997 of record NZ_QKOF01000007.1, read on the forward strand.
CTGCAGGGCTGCAGGCAGTCTCCACAGTTTGCACTCCTGCCATAGAGGTGGGAACTGAGGTAGCACCTCCCTGATATGGCGGTGCAGAGGGCCCCGTGAACAAAGACCTCAACCTCAACAGGTGAAGCTGAGGCGATCCCTGCAATCTCCCTGAGGGAGAGTTCCCTTGAGAGTATGGCCCTCGATACACCCATATCCCTGAGTATGGTGAGTGTCCTGGTGTTTGTAATGTTTGCCTGTACACTTACATGGACATCCAGCCCGCACTCAGCTGCAAGGTCCACGGCTGCAAGGTCAGAGGCTATAACAGCATCAACACCTGCGGAGTGGAGTTCCGGGAAGATCACCCTGAGCCTCTCAACATCATCATCCCTGAGGGCCGTGTTGGTGCAGACATACAGCCTGGAGCCGTGGTCGTGGGCCCTCTCCACAGCCTCTCTCACCTCATTTATTGTGAAATTATCTGCCCTGGCCCTCATGTTGCAGCCCTCCAGTCCAATGTAGACGGCGTCCGCCCCTGACCTGAGGGCTGCCATGAGGGATGAAAAGTCTCCGGCAGGTGATAGGAGTTCAGGCATCTCAATCACTTAAAAACAATGATTTTTTTAGATCCAGAAAATCTGCATCATGTCCACATCACCTGGAGCAGGACCTCATGGCCTCGTATTCACTTATATCTGAGGGGAGGGGTGTGGGGTAGTCTCCGTCGAGGCATCCCGTGCAAAGGAAGCCCTTCTTTATGCCTATACACTCGACCAGGGACTCGATGCTCAGGTAGCCCAGGGAATCAACACCTATTATCCTCCTTATCTCCTCAACGTTCCTGCTGGATGCTATGAGCTCCTTCCTCGTTGCCATTGCTATGCCATAATAGCATGGAGACTTTATGGGCGGACAACCAATCCTCAGATGTATCTCCTCTGCCCCGGCATCCCTTATGATGTCAATGAGTGCCCTCGAGGTTGTACCCCTCACTATACTGTCATCGATGAGTACTATGCGTTTACCCTCAAGTTCAGACCTTATGGGGTTCATCTTGAGCTTAACCGCTGTTTCACGTTCCTCCTGGGTTGGCATTATGAATGTGCGACCCACGTACCTGTTCTTTATGAGGCCCTCACCGTAGGGTATCCCTGAGGCCCGTGAGTACCCTATGGCCGCCGGGATGGATGAGTCCGGCACGGGTACAACCACGTCTGCATTGGCTGGGTGCTCCCTGTAGAGGGCCTCCCCAATATTGAGGCGGACCCTGTATACGTTTCGGCCGTCGATTACACTGTCTGGCCTTGCAAAGTAGACGTACTCGAACATGCAGTGGGCCCTCCGGGTGTTGGGGGCGTTTGCAACCCAGTAGGATTTGCCCCTGTTGAGGTGGAGTATCTCCCCTGGCTGGACGTCCCTGACATGCTCGGCACCTATAACATCAAAGGCCACGGTCTCCGAGGCCACGATCTGGGTGCTGCCCTTCCTTGCAAAGGCCAGTGGCTTTATACCCACAGGGTCCCTGACAACGTACAGGTCCTGGTTCAGGAGCACCACCAGGGAGTATGATCCCACCAGCTGCTCTGAAACCTTCTTTATGGCGTATATCATGTTGGGTTTCTCATCGTATTCCCTGCTGAGGAGGTGGCAGATGACCTCTGAGTCCGTCGTTGAGACAAAGCTGTGACCCTCCTCCTCGAGTTCCTCCCGGAGTTCCATGGAGTTTATGATGTCCCCATTGTGGGCTATTGCAATTTTGCCTCCCTGAAATTCGCTCCAGAATGGCTGAGAATTCTCAATCCTTGATTCGCCGGTGGTTGAGTAGCGCACGTGTCCTATTCCAACGTTACCCTCCAGTTCCTTGAGCTTATCAGGGTTGAAGACGTCGCATACGAGTCCCATTCCCCTGTGTGTCAGTACCTCGCTGCCATTAAATGTTGAGATCCCTGCAGACTCCTGTCCCCTGTGCTGCAGCGCGTACAGTGCATAGTATATCTGGGAGGCCACGCTGGTATCCTTATCCTGTGAGTAAATCCCTACAATACCACATTTATCTCTCACTTTAGATTCTCCCAACAAGAAGGTTTATCCAGGTTAGGACGATTCTTCATCTTTTTCAGTGAATACCAGGGCCGATTTTATTATCCGGAGCCACTCAACCGCATCGTCCCTTGATGGCGCCGCTATTGAGCCCTGCCCAAGGATTATGCCCTCGGGTTTAATGTGATCTGTTACAAAATAAATCCTCTCAAGGTCATCGGGTTCCTCTCCGAAGGTTTCCCTCCAGAGGTCCGTGATTGAGAAGGTCTCGAGAAGTTCCTTATCTTCAAGTTCAGAAAAACGAGTTTCGAGTTTGGAGTATTCTTCCTCCAGGAGGCGGAATTTCTCCTCAAGCTGATTCAGTTCCCCCCTGAGGGATTCAATCCTTTCATTTCCTGCCTCGACTTCATCCTGCAGCCGGGTGTTCTCATCCCTCAGTGCAGTGTTCTCGGCGATTGCCTCATCCAGCTTCTTTTGACACTCCCCAAGCCTCTCCTTCATATCACTGAGGCTCCTTATGCCTGTGAGTGTCTGGAGTCCGGCCCTTATGATGGCGTTTTCTATTTCCTCCCTTATGAGGTCAGGGTCAAGGTATTCCACGTCATGACCGTAGGGGAGTTTCATCCGTTCAATGTGCCCAACATGACCCCTGAGTGCTTCCCGGAACTTATCTGCAAGTTCCCGCCCTGTCTGGTCAACATCAGTTGCTATCAGGACTATGTCAGCACCCTCAACGGCCCTGAGGGCGATCTCGAGGCTTGTTGTTGGGACTATGGATGATATTGTTATATGGTATTTGGCGCCGAGGGACACCCTCTGAAGCGCCCTCGAGACGCTTTCAACATCGGAGGCTCCCTCAACAATTATCCGCACATCAACAGGGCCTTTATTATCCATTTATTTCAACCTTTGGCCTGTAATTTTTTTGTTCTGCCAGCTGTAGCGCCTTATTCTGCGGGATTTGCCGAATCCGCATGCAGCGCAGACCTTCTTACGTACATGGTACGAGTTTTTACCGCATCTCCTGCATCTTATATGGAGATTCTTGTTACGCTTACCAAATGATGGAGTACCTTTCATGTTCTAATCCTCCTTAAAATCAGTTAATCTGTAAAGTTGATCCACTCTTCCCTTACATTAAATCCATGGGATGTTATCTCCACGTATAAGGACGGTTCCATCTACGGGGATATGTACACTATGTTATCTCCACGTATAAGGACGGTCCCAAGCCTTCTTGTGACCTCTCCGTCCTCCAGCTCCTCTGCATCGTTCAGCACGAGGTTCATGTGGAGGTCGAAGCTCTTTAGAACTCCCCTGAACTCCCTGTCACCCTTGAGTTTTATGATCACAGGGGAATTCAGTGAATTGCCAAGGGCATCGAGTGGTCTCTGTACGTTAACTCTCTGTGAACTCACATCTATCACCTATCCTAGATTAAAATTTAGCCGGATTATATTTAAATCTAACTAACAAGCTGAAAATCTTCAAATCAGATACTCCATTTTTCTATTTTACTAGTATATAAGTTTTCTTACACCGCGGTGCCCCTTCAGATCCATGCCAGCGCCCCGACCTGATGCCAACCTCATGCTCATATGTGCACGTAAAATAGTTTAGAAATGAGCTACAGATATAGCTGTGGAAGAGTTTAAGATGATTGATAAAAGCAATAGATATGCTACAGATTATTTCACATGTATAAATGAACAGGGTGTGACTGTGAAGATCAGGAAGAGGTACCATATAAAGAAGAAGAAGCTTAAGGAGATCAGGGAGGAGATTGGAGACTACTCCCCCCTGATACCTGAAAAGGCCACGGTTGAAATCATTGAAACAGATGATAACAATATCATACTTGTCAACGGGGAGCCCCTCCTCATGTTCATTGATGACAGGGTTGTGCCGACCCTCAGGGGTGCCCTGAAGATGGAAATAGAGAGGGGATATGTTGTCGTTGACATGGGTGCCGTCAGGTTCCTTGCAAACGGGGCCGACGTCATGAGCCCGGGTATAGTTGACGCCGACCCTGAGATATCCAGGAACGACACGGTGGTTGTGGTGGATGAGAGAAACCGAAGACCCCTTGCAGTGGGCATAAGCCTTATAAGTGGACCTGAGATGGTTGAAAATGATTCAGGAAAGGCTGTCAGGACCATCCACCACATCGGAGACGCCATCTGGGAACTGGAGGTCTAGTGTTGGTTGAGCTGAACCTTGATGCCGGGAACATAATCTCAGAGGATGTCCACAGGGTGGGGATACTGGCACTGGGGTCACACCTCGAGAACCATGGCCCGGCACTCCCCATCGACACCGATGCAAAGATAGCATCCTACGTGGCCCTTGAGGCAGCCCTCAGGACCGGTGCAAGGTTCCTGGGTGTTCTATATGCTGCGACAGAGTTTCCCTACGTTAAACACGGCATACACATGGCCCGGGATGAACTTGTTGAGAGGGAACTTAAACCCGTCCTGAGGAAGGCCAGAAGGCTTCTAAACCTTGATGCCGCTGTCATTGTAAACGGTCACGGAGGAAACAACCTGGAGGACTGCATGGAGGACCTTGGAGATGAACTGGGCCTTGAAATCGCCTGGAACAACAGGATAGTTGAGATTGAGGGGCCGCACGCAGGTAGCGGTGAACTGTCCGCAGGCATCATACTCGGTATCGCGGATCTGAGGCGCCTTGATGAATGCAGACCCGAACTCTACCCTGAAATTGGAATGATAGGCCTGAGAGAGGCCCGTGAAGCCAACAGGGAAATAGATAGGGCTGCCAGGATATGTGAAAGGGAGGGTGTGAACCCTGACCCTGTTCTGGGCCAGAGGATACTTGATGATGCAATTGAAAGTGTCATGGCTGATGTTAAAGATCTCCTGGAGATTATAGTGGAAATCTAGCCTTAAAGATGATTAGTTTAAGCAGAACAGCCCTTAAGGTCCTTGAGGAGAGGTACCTTCTCAGGGGTGAGGGTGGTGAGGTCGTAGAGACACCGGAGGAGATGTTCAGGAGGGTCGCAAGGGCCGTTGCATCTGCAGATGAGGCCTACGGTGATGACCCCTTAGTTGCAGAGGATGCCTTCTACACTACCATGAGTAACCTGGAGTTCCTCCCCAATTCACCGACCCTCATGAATGCGGGCACCCCCATAAATCAGCTCTCAGCCTGCTTTGTACTCCCGGTTGAGGACTCCATTGAAAGCATTTTCAGCTCCCTCAGGGATATGGCCATCATCCACAAATCCGGTGGGGGGGTTGGATTCTCATTTTCAAGGTTAAGACCCAGAGGGGACATCGTCGCATCCACCATGGGTGTTGCCTCAGGCCCCGTATCCTTCATGAGGATATTTGATGTTGCAGTTGATGTCATAAAGCAGGGCGGGCGGAGGAGGGGCGCCAATATGGGTGTCCTCCATGTGAGCCACCCGGATATATTCAGCTTCATAGACGCCAAGTCAAGGGAGGGCCCCCTGAGGAACTTCAACCTCTCAGTCGCCGTACCCGATAATTTCATGGAGGACCACCGTGTTGAACTCGTAAACCCCAGGAACGGTGACGTGGTTGACTCGGTAGAATCCACGGCGATACTTAAGAGGATCGTGGAAGCAGCCTGGAGGTCAGGGGACCCGGGAATCCTCTTTGAGGACCGTATAAACCGCTACAACCCCACACCACGGCTTGGGAGGATAGAGGCAACCAACCCCTGCGTATCCGGTGACACCGTTGTAATGACCTCCTGGGGCCCGCGTACCGTGGCTGAACTGGAGGGTAGACCCTTCACCGCACTCATTAATGGTTCAGGGTACCCCTGCCCCTCTGGTTTCTTCAGGACCGGTGAAAGGGATGTTTATGATCTCAGAACAGGGGAGGGCCACAGTTTAAGGCTTACCAGTGATCACAGGGTCCTTGTGATGGATGGTGGTCTGGAATGGCGTCCGGCAGGGGAACTTGAAAGGGGAGACCTCCTTGTGATGGATCAGGGCACAGGCTACAGTGCCACTGCAACCTTCAGGGGCCTCAGGTGGGCCGGCCGCAGTGAGGTCTACGATGCCAGTGTGTACGGTGCAAATGCATTCACAGCCAATGGATTCATAGTCCACAACTGTGGAGAGCAGCCACTCCTCCCCTATGAGTCATGCAACCTTGGATCAGTTAACCTCAACCTCATGGCATCCCCCTCCGGGATTAACTGGGAGAGGCTCCGGAGAACCGTCCATGTGGCTGTGCACTTCCTTGACAATGTGATAGACGTTAACAGCTACCCCCTCCGTAGTGTGGAGGAGATGACACTGAGAACCCGTAAGATAGGGCTTGGTGTCATGGGCTTTGCTGATATGCTGATAAAGCTTGGCATACCCTACAATTCAGGGGCCGCCCTGGAGGTGGCCGGCAAGTTGATGGCGTTCATATCATCTGAGGCAAGGAGGGCCTCCATGGAGCTTGCCAGGGAGAGGGGATCATTCCCTGAATTCAGGGGTAGCATGTGGGATACCATGGGATTTGAGGGTATGAGGAACGCCACATTAACCACCATAGCCCCGACGGGTTCTCTGAGTATAATAGCAGGTACCAGCAGCGGAATCGAGCCCCTCTTTGCTGTGTCATTCACAAGGAACATCCTCGGGAGGAGTTTCCGTGAGATGCACCCCCTATTTAAGCTGATGGCTGGAAGGCTTGACAGGAGATCCATTGAGGTCATAGAATCAAGGGGTAGCCTGAGGGGTGTCCCTGGAGTTCCTGAGGGGATAAGGAGACTCTTTGTTACAGCCCATGAAATAGACCCTGTATTCCATGTTAAGATGCAGGCCGCCTTCCAGAGTTACGTGGACAATGCTGTATCAAAAACAGTGAATCTGCCGCCTAATTCATCACCTAGTGACGTTGAAATGGTTTTCAGGGCCGCCCATGAGCTTGGCTGCAAGGGTGTCACGGTTTACAGGTACGGCAGTAAGGTGGATGAGGTCCTGAGGTTTCCTGAATATGCGGGTTCATGCCGTGATATGACCTGTCCAAACTGATGAAGAATGGAGGATTATATTAAGGTGATAAAATGGACACCAGAAAACCTTCAAATCCTCCAGTAACACAGTTGAACTATCTAACTTATAAAGGTTGATGCTTCGAACGATATAACTACAGATGCCAGTTTTTCTAGCTTGCATCGAAAATTTTGAATTATTGAATCGTTGAAATTAGGAAGCCAATCCCCATAAACTCAATTACCCGCGGCATTAGTTTACTCTCAATTTACTTTCTGATTCTGCTTCTGTAGATGTATACAACAAAATCCCGGTTTTCGTAGACCTTTTTAAGGTAAGGGTAGTTGAGGCTGGATATGTCCTTGACTGATGGGTTATATAAAGGAGGTTTCCAGAGACATCAAAGGTGAAGTTCCCTGTCCCTTTGAGCCTTTTGTCAAATACAAGGTATTTCACGCCACCTCTGAGAGCTCTTTAGATGAGGGTATCCCCCTACTCATACAGAAATGAATTAACAGGTCTGTCGGTATAGGATATCACAAAAACTGAGGTGTAGTAGTCTGAAAATGAAATTGTCCCATTTCCATCCTGCCTTTCAAACCATTCTGCAAGTTCAAATTCTGATTCAGGTGATGGAGCGATATTTATTCCCATATGGAGTTATTGCACCATATCAGTAACCCTTGCGCCGGATAAGTTGTTGAAGCCCTGAATGATAGCAATTATAAATATTAGTACCATGAAAGCCCTGGCCAAATTTTTATCCATTCCTTTGAGTGTTTTAGAGACTGAAATCAGGCCATTGGAGGCCAGGATACTCACAGGGATCATTATATAGATCAGAAGCCTGTATGTTATAACATTGATTCCAAGGTAATATGTCTTTGATAGCAGGAGCACCGCAAAGACCCAGAAAAGGACCGCCCTCTCTTCAAGATTGAATCTCTTAATGGATATGATCCCAGGAATAGATATTATTACAGCAAGATACACCCAGCGCACCAGGGAACTTGATGATACTGAGCCTACTGATGCCTGCAACCTGTGCTCACGCCACCGTTGCCCGTGTTCTTGAGGTAGATGGCAGGTAACCAACAGATCGCAGCGATTAAAAAGGCTGTTATGAGGAATATATGTATCCCAAAAGGACCTTCCGTACAACAGCAGGGTCTCTATCAAGATAAAGGTCCGTGATAAGTATCCCCAGGGTTACGATGGTGACTGTGAATCCAGGGCAAAAACTTGCAGCTGGATGTATAAGTGCAACCAAACCCATGAAAAGGCCGGATAAAATAGCGAAAGGACTTTTATTATATTTAAAAAACTCATAATAGAAGTAAATACTCAAAGGGAAGAATATCAGGGCCATGTTCTCAGGTGATGGGAGTCCAGCCTCGCTGCAATTCCGCTGATGACCGGAGAATGCCCGCTGCAATACCAGTCATTTTATTTTTGTAAAATTTTAAGGCAACGAAGGTAACTGATAGAGTTACCAGGGCAGATAAAACGGGTTGCATAAATTTAGCTGCTTCAAAGAGTCACGTTCTTAAAAGTTAAAGATACTAAAAAGGACTGTTATATGAAAAATAGGTGGATAATTAATGATATTAGCCTTAGGAGCATTATAAAGAGGATCATGAAGGGTTAAACCATGTGACATGTAAATCTTTGCAAGGTGTATATGGTAAAAAATGTCCCAACCGAAAGGCCACTGATACCTAGGGGTTAAGGAAAGAGCAAGCAGAAACACCATCAGTGATGGTATGAACATCAAAAACCGGTTATCCGACTTATCCATGATTATTATATCCTGATATCAGTCAACCGTGAGAACTTGAGTTAATAAATATTCTCTCCGACGGTTTGATTTAAGTTTTTCCATGATAAATCCCAGAGATGCTGATTAACCTGTGATGGGAAGAAGCTATGGGAAAAAATTCAACTCAACTTATTCCAGATGAGACTCAGATTCTTCTACCTGCCTCAATAGACTTTATAATTCTAGAACATTCCCCTGCAGCTTTTTTTCGCTTAAATGCGCTGGCGATCCTCCCTATGGACTCAAGGGTCCTGATGGTGGTATCAAGCCAGCTGAAGATATCCCCCGGGTAGGCATGAATCTGGTATCTGGATAGAAGGCTTCTGCTTATCTCCACCGGATCCCTGCCACTGATACGCTCTGCTATAACATGTTCGGATAGTCTACGCTGGATGCACCCACAGAATGGTCTGTCCCTGCATTCACAGGATAGGAAATCCATCTGCAGGTTAAGAACAGCCTCCTGAAGTTTACTGTCAAGCTTCACAAGGTTATCTCCATCTGAGAGTATATCAAGGGTTGAATCCGCCATCAGATTCATTGAGAACCTTGACCCGGCCGCCCTGCTGAAGGCACGGTGCAACCTCCCTGATAGATATGCTCCCTCAAAGGGTTCCAGCTCCAGTGCAATGTCAAGGGGCCCCCTGGAAGACCCCTTAAGGTTGCCCCTTATGTACTCGGCATCGGCCACCCCTATGAATGACTTTGAGACCGCCATACCGTATCTGGTGGCGCGGAGGCCCCCATCCCTCACTATCATACCATGGGATTCAAGGATTTCAAGTGCTCCCTCCGGGTCCAGGGGCCATGAAGGGTCAGGAGCGATCTCAGATTCTGAACTGACAGCACCGGAGGTTATGTCTGCCAGGAGGTTCTCAAGGACATCCTCCTCTGTGTAATTCACATCCACCGGGTCAGGGCCGCTTTCAAGGAGTTTGAGTGCCATGGCCTCCTCTGACTCACCATCAAATTCCATCCCAATCTCTGCAAGGACATATACGACGCCGCGGTCATGGTAGGATGGTCTGCCGGCCCTTCCAAGCATCTGTGCAAATTCGTTGGGCATGAGCCACCTGTTTCCCATGAGAAGTGTTTCAAAGACGACCTGTGATGCTGGAAAATCCACCCCAGCGGCGAGGGCGGCAGTTGTGACTATTGCTGCGAGTTCCTGGGATGCGAAGGCCCTTTCTATGCGCTGCCTTTCCCTGTAGGATAAACCTGCATGGTAAGCTGCGGCCCTCACACCCCTGCGTGTCAGGTAATCTGCAATGAGCCTCGTCTTTCTGCGGGAATTTGTGAAGATTATTGTCTGGCCGCGAAAGCCCTTCTCTGATTCTGTGGAGAATTCCCTCTCAGCAAGCCTTAGTATGAGGTTCTTCTTGTCCTCCTCACCCCTAGAGAATACTAGGTGCCTCTCAAGGGGGACCGGTCTCCTTTCATACTCAACCAGTTTAAGGCCGAACTCGGAGGCAACCTCCCGTGTGTTCTTCACGGTTGCAGAGAGTGCTATTATCTGGGCCTCCGGGAAGAGCCTCCTTATGCGCTTTATCATCCCCTTGAGCCTTGAACCCCTCTCCTCATCCTCAAGGGTGTGGATCTCATCAATGACAACCACGCCAGCATCCCCCAGGATGTCTGACCTCCCTGCCCTCAGGATGTAGTCCATACCCTCATAGGTTCCCACCACTATGTCAGCCTTGCTCACATCTGTCTCCGGGATTCTGAGTTCATCCCTTGCCTTTATACGGCTCATACCCACCTTTATGGCTGTTTCGAGTTTGAGGGGTGAGTATCTCCTTCTGAAGTCCCGGTACTTCTGGTTGGCCAGGGCTACCAGGGGTGTGAGGTATATGAATTTTTCACCCCCCATTGCCCTGGGTATGCCTGCAAGTTCCGCTATGAGGGTCTTTCCGCTTGCAGTTGCAGATACTACCATGATGTCCTCGCCGTCAAGGAGCCCCGCATCCACTGCAAGGACCTGTACAGGCCTCAGCACAGTGTTACCCTCCCTTTTAAGCATCCTCTTAAATTTTTCAGGGATTGCAAGTTTATCAACCGGCACGCGGGGGGTCCTGTCTGAGCCGGATGTCACGGTATCATAGCGGGTCAGTTCATGGTTCTCAAGGGGATCGAAGCGGGGGGACATCATCTCCAGTATCTTATCAAGGCTTACACCGCGCCGGATAAGTCTCCTGAAGTTCCTGAATGTTGATCTGTCCATACCTGCAAATTTAAGCTCCCTCTTTATGAGCTCGTCAACGCATCTTGAACATATTACCTGGCCGGCGTGCACCGTCGAGGACCTTGAACTTACAATTGTGAGGTAGCCCTCATGGAGGCAGTGCTGGCATACCCTTGCATACCGGTACCTGATGCCATAGGATGAGAGAAGATCCTCAATCTCCGGGTCACGTCCTGTTAGAATAACTGCCTGCTTCTTCAATAATTTAAGGGCCTCCGATGGTTTCCTGACGGTTTCGCGTTCATCCCTTTCAACAGTGAAGCGTGATATCTTGGGCCCGGAATCTGTGCTCCTGATTTTGATTCTGCCCCAGTAACCCGGTTTTCTGCGCGTGTTGAGGACCTTCTTTGGGTTTCCTGCGGGTATAAAATCAACTGACCTTTTCCTTCTGTTTAAAACTATCATTATATCTCTCAAAAAATTAAAAAAATCAGGGCTGCTCCTTCTTCTTGAGGAGCTCAACCGCCATTTCCCTTAATTTGAACTTCTGAACCTTTCCACTTGCAGTGAGGGGGAACTCGTCCACAAAGAAGACGTGCTTCGGAACCTTGTATCTTGCTATTCTCTGGATGGCATAGTCCCTCACGTCCTCCTCCAGGATGTCTGCGCCCTCCTCTCTTATGACGAAGGCTCCGACTATCTCCCCGTACTTCTCATCGGGTATGCCCACCACCTGCACGTCCTTTATTCCAGGCATGGTGTGGAGGAACTCCTCTATCTCCCGGGGGTAGATGTTCTCCCCTCCCCTTATGATCATGTCCTTTATTCTTCCTACGATGGAGTAGTAGCCGTCCTCATCCATAACCGCGAGGTCACCACTGTGGAGCCAGCCATCCTCATCGATGGCCTCCTTAGTCATCTCGGGCATCTTGTAGTACCCCTTCATGACGTTGTAGCCGCGGCAGCATATCTCACCTGGTTCTCCGGGTCCAAGTTCCTCTCCTGTTTCAGGGTCGACGATCTTGACCTCAATGTGGGGTAGGGGTGTTCCCACTGTCTCAACGCGCTTCTCTATGGGGTCGTCCACACTTGTCTGTGTGAATACCGGTGATGCCTCTGTGAGGCCGTAGGCTATGGTGACCTCCTTCATGTTCATGTCATTGATGACGCGTTTCATGGCCTCTATGGGGCAGGGAGACCCTGCCATGATACCTGTGCGGAGGGATGAGAGGTCGAACATGTCAAACATGGGGTGGGTGAACTCTGCTATGAACATGGTTGGAACCCCGTAGAGTGCGGTGCACCTCTCCTTTTCAACCGCTGCAAGGACGAGGAGCGGATCGAAGAGCTCTATCATCACCAGTGCGCCCCCGTGGGTGAGGATCGCGAGGACCCCGAGGACTATGCCGAAGCAGTGGAAGAGGGGTACCGGGAGGCATAGTCTGTCCTCCTCTGTGAATCTCTGTCTCTCCCCGATGTAGTAGCCATTGTTGAGAATGTTCCGGTGGGTCAGCATGACACCCTTGGGGAACCCCGTGGTTCCTGAGGTGTACTGCATGTTGATGACATCGGTGTTTTTGAGGGTTGACATCACAGACCTGAGCTCGGTGTCAGGGACGTGTTTTCCAAGGAGCATCAGTTCATTGGTGTTGTACATGCCCCTGTGCTTCTGGGCGCCGATGTATATAACGCTTCGAAGTTCAGGGAACCTCTCACTCCTGAGGTGGCCCCTCTCCTGGGTCTTGAGTTCAGGAACCAGTTCATAGAGTGTCTTTACGTAGTCAACATCCCTGAAGCCGTCTATTATGGCTATGGCCTTCATGTCAGACTGCTTCATTACGTATTCCAGTTCGTGGCTCCTGTAGGCTGTGTTGACAGTTACAAGGACAGCCCCTATCTTTGCAGTTGCGAATAGGAAGGTGAGCCAGTCAGGTACATTGGTTGCCCAGATACCCACGTGGTCCCCCTTCCCTATGCCGATGGATAGCAGACCCTTGGCAAGGAGGTTGACCCTATCATTGAATTCTCTGTAGGTGAAACGCAGGTCCCTGTCCGGGTATACTATGAATTCCTTATCAGCGTACCTTTCAACCTGTTTCTCGAAGAATTCCCCTATTGTATCTTCAGTGAAAACCATAAATCCACCCTTATAAGTTATTCCTCCACTAGGTGCTCCTGGAGTTTCTTCCTTATCTCTGGAGGTATAGGCTTCTTCCTCTGCTCTATGAAGTCATAGTGGACGAGGACTGCCCTGCCCCTGGCCTTGAGTTCCCCGTCCTGCCATGCCTCATGCCCTATTGTGAATGAGGAGTTTCCGATGTGGGTTATGTAACTCCTTATCTCAACGTCGCTTCCATAGTACATCTGGGCCAGGAAGTCAAACTCCGTCCTCACGAGTATGAGCTTCCACTTCTCATAGCTGAGGTCAAGGTCCGGCGTGAACATCCTGAATATGGGGTTCCTGCCCTTCTCGAACCAGACCGCTAGAACCGTGTTGTTGACGTGCCTGAGACCATCTATGTCCCCGAAGCGGGGGGTTACGGTGATTCTGAACATTCTATCATCAACTAGAAGGGTGTGTAGACAACTGCAAGTATCCTTGCATTTTCTTCTCCTGCTGCATGGAGGTGGTGGGGTACCACGGAGTCATAGTAGATGCTGTCACCCTCTGAGAGGAGGTAGCGGTCCTGTCCATAGATGACCTCTATTTCACCCTCAAGGACGTATATGAACTCCTCGCCCTCATGGGATGATAGTTTGAAGTCGTCGGTGTGGAGTTCAACGTCGATTATGAAGGGCTCCATGTGCCTGTCGCTTTTACCTGCGCCGAGGGAGTGGAAGTTGAGGTTGCTGGTGTCTGTTTTCTCCTCATAGCCTGAGAAATGTATCACCCTCTCGGTTTTGCCCTTCCTCACTATAACCGGTTCGTCCTGGACCCTGTCATCGAGGAGTGTGCCGAGCCTCACTCCAAGGGTTCTTGAGATCTTTATGAGGGGTGTGAGTGATGGTATAACGTCCCCTTCCTCTATTTTCTTTATGAGTCCCGCATTGACTCCACTTCTTTCTGCAAGCTCATCTACTGTTATTTTCTGGTTATCCCTGAGCTGTTTTATTCTCTCTCCCACTGTGTTTTCTGGCACGTGATCACCTTAACATTTATAGGTAAGCTGTATCTATTTCTAAAATTTCAGTTTAAAAAAATTGCTGTTTAAAAATGTGCAGAACATCCACTATCTAGGGTGTGGAACTGTTCAGTATTTAAGCATGGCCAGTGGTAATATATCGGGCTCCGTATAATCAGTGCAGAGAAGACATTCTCTCGGTATTTAGACCATGAAGGGCATCGTTAAATATGCATCAATCCTGGTTTCCAGTGTAGGTGGACCTGTTGGTTCTATTGTCAATGTAGACTGTGACCTCACTTGTGTTGGTTATGTTGGTGGTGTTATTCAGCACATGCATCCTGAGGGTTACCGGTTCAAAGCCAGGGTTTCCCATGGTCTGTATCCTTTCATCTGAGGGAAGGATGTCTGTGGGCATTTCAAATGCAAAGGATGGCTTTAAAAGTATACACAGGGTCGATGAAAACCCGTATGCGATTAAAGCCACCATTATGATCGCGAAAAGCCTTCCCTTCTTTGCTGATTTCAATGGTAACACCTCTCTCTATTTTTCTCATTCTCATGATATTTATAATGTTGGTAAATTTTCGGAAGGAGGTTACCGGCATCCTTATATTGGTGATTACAGATATGTTAGGCACATCCAGAAAGGAGCGTGATATGATGCTAAATTCAGGTGATACAGCATGGATGTTGATCTCAACTGCACTCGTGATACTGATGACTGTTCCAGGGGTTGCTATGTTCTATTCGGGTTTAACAAAACGTGAGAATGTTCTGAACACCATATTTCTATCATTTGTTTCCCTTGGAATTGTTAGCCTGCTCTGGTTTCTGTTCGGATATGGTCTCATATTCAGCGGAGACATTTCAGGGATCATAGGATCCTCTCATGTGGGCATCAGCCTTATTAATTTAGGGTCTGCTTCAAAATATGCTCCAACAATCCCCGAAGGACTCTTTGCAATTTTCCAGATGACATTTGCTGCAATAACAGTTGCCCTGATTTCCGGCGCTGTCGTGGAAAGGATCAAATTCTCGTCATGGATACTTTTCATCCCTCTCTGGTTTGCACTCGTATATGTACCCGTGGCCCACTGGGTATGGGGCGGAGGATTCCTGCAGAACCTTGGTGTTCATGATTTCGCTGGGGGAATCGTGGTGCACATCACCAGCGGCATAGCCGCCCTTGCCCTTGCCCTCGTTACTGGTCCAAGATATGACCAGAAACTGATGCCACATCACCTTGGATATTCTGTTATAGGTACCGGTCTTCTCTGGTTTGGATGGTTTGGATTCAACGCAGGTTCAGCCCTCTCTGCCGGATCCCTTGCAGTTAACGCTATGATCGTGACAAATACCTCTGCAGCGGCGGGGATGATTGGATGGATCCTCATGGATAGACTTAAAACCGGTAAACCAACACTTCTTGGCGCTCTTTCTGGAGCAGTTACAGGTCTTGCATCAATAACACCTGCAGCAGGTTTTGTGGATATAGGTGCCTCCACTGTCACAGGGCTTGTGGCAGCTGTTATATGTTATCTTGCAGTTTCATGGTTGAAGCCAGCTGCTGAATATGATGATGCCCTTGATGTATTTGGGATTCACGGTGTTTCAGGAATCATAGGAACCCTTGGAGTTGGTTTGTTTGCGGTTCCAGCCCTAAACCCATCTTTGACCTCAGGAGGCCTTTTAACTGGAAGCACATCCCTTCTTGTAAGTCAGCTGATTGGTGTTGTCACCGTCACTGTCTACACCTTCATCGTTACGTATCTCCTTGCGATGCTGCTGATGAAATTCAACGGGCTACGCGTTGAAAGGGAAGAGGAAATTCAGGGACTTGACATAAATCTCCATGAGGAAACAGGTTACAGACTGACATGAACACAGATTTAAAAATGGTTCACAGAAGTACTTATAAGAAATCCGGTTAAGGATTATTTAAGGTGAAGACCATGAGGAAAATCACAGCAATTATCAGAAGGGAGAAACTTGAGGATGTTAAGGATGCTCTGGAGCTCGTGGGAATCCATGGGATGACGGTTTCAGATGTGAAGGGAAGGGGTCAGCAGATGGGTGTAAGGGAGAGCTACCGTGGAATGGACTACTGTGTTGATCTCCTGCCAAAGGTTCAGCTTGAAGTTGTTGTTGATTCAGGGGACCTTGAAAGGGTCGTTGAAACAATAGCTGAAAACGCCAGGACAGGGGATATAGGTGATGGGAAAATCTTTGTAACCGATGTAATTGATGTTGTGAGAATAAGGACAGGTGAACACGGCAGAGACGCTATCTAGGAAATTAAACAATTTATTTATTTAACATATTTCAGCAATTAAATTTCTTATTTAAATTTGTTTTACTCAGCACACATTTATCTGAAACTATATCCGAAAGATTTATATAGTAGTATGATCTTACTCTCAGTGTCGGAAGTTACTTTCCTATTTCCGACTATGATATATGTTGGAGAGATGAACATAGTATATATAAAAACAATGCATGGAGATGACTCTGATGGATGCGGTCTTAAACTCCGGTGACACTGCCTGGATGCTGGTATCAACAGCCCTGGTAATGCTGATGACGGTTCCAGGCGTGGCACTATTCTATGGGGGTTTAACGAAAAAGGAAAACGTACTGAACACCATGTTCCTATCCCTGATAGCCTTCGCAGTGACGAGCATAATATGGGTACTCTACGGCTATCAGTTCGCCTTTGGAGCCGACATAATGGGGTTCATAGGAAGTCCAGTGAACCTGCTGATGAACGGGGTCGGTGTTAACACTGCTGCTGCACTGGCACCAACAATACCAGACTTCCTCTACATAGCATTTCAGTTAACATTCGCAGCAATAACGGTTGCACTCATATCCGGTGCCGTCGTTGAAAGGATGAAATTCTCAGCCTGGCTGGCATTCATTGTGCTCTGGGTGAGCCTGGTCTACGTGCCAGTGGCCCACTGGGTATGGGGCGGAGGATTCCTGGCGCAGCTCGGGGCCCTGGACTTCGCAGGTGGTACCGTGGTGCACATCAACTCAGGTGTCGCGGCACTGGCACTCGTCTACCTCCTCGGTAAGAGAAGGGACACAAGGCTTCTACCACACAACCTGGGATACTCAGTGATAGGTGCCTCACTGCTCTGGTTCGGCTGGTTTGGATTCAACGCAGGTTCAGCCCTCACAGCAGGTGGACTTGCAGCATCAGCCTTCCTGGTGACAAACACCGCGGCGGCTGCGGGTATGGTATCATGGGTTATAATGGACTACCTCAAGGTGGGTAAACCCACGGTACTCGGTGGAATATCAGGGGCAGTTGCTGGCCTGGTCGCCATAACACCAGCAGCAGGCTTCGTAACGGTACCTGCAGCCCTCATCATAGGCCTTGTCACAAGCGTAATATCATACCTTGCAGTATCATACCTCAAACCAAGGCTTGGATACGACGATGCCCTTGACGTCTTCGGGATACACGGTATGTCAGGTATATGGGGCTCAGTGGCAACCGGCCTCTTTGCAGCACCATTCATCAACGAACTGGGAACAGGCCTCATATACGGGAACCCTGGACAGCTAACAGCACAGGTGCTGGCCGTGGCAGTTGTGGCTGCCTACTCCTTCGTGGTGACACTGATCATCGGCAAACTCCTGGACATAACAGTTGGCCTGAGGGTGAGCAGTAAGGAAGAGATAGAGGGCCTCGACACCCACCTCCATGAGGAGACAGGTTACAGGATCTGAGGTGATTGTATGAAGGAGATAGTGGCCATAATAAGACCTGAAAAGCTGGAGGAAGTTAAAAACGCCCTTGAATCCGCAGGATGCCACGGTATGACTGTGACAGAGGTCAGGGGACGTGGAAGACAGCTCGGTATAACAGAGAGTTACCGTGGAAGGGACTACAGGATAGACCTCCTCCCCAAGACAAAGATTGAGATAGTGGTGAATGATGAGGACGTGGACCGTGTTGTTGAAACGATAGTTAAGAGCGCCCAGACAGGGGACATAGGTGATGGAAAGATATTCATCTCAGGTGTAGACGAAGTTGTGAGGATAAGAACAGGTGAAAGCGGAGAAAAGGCTGTTTAAATTTATTTTTTTTCATTTTTTTTTAAATGAAGAGCTACCTTAATTAGATATAAATACAGTGAAAGTCCATATCACATACGGGGTGGGTACTTGAAGGGCCATGTTATGCTCATTACAGTAATATTATCTGTTTTTCTGTTTGGGTGTGCATCTGCAGACACAGGTAACAACACGACAGACACCACATCATTGAATACAACAGCTGCAGAACCCCTTGCAACTGGTATACAGATGTCCGTAACACCCACAGCCCTCAACCTGGGCACCGTTGACCCTGATGGTCTTGAGAGGGAATATTACTCCATTACAAATGTATCGATAAGAACAGGCGGGGGGACCTTGAGGGTCTCCTTAAGGGCCAGAGGCGACCTCATAGGTATCAACAACAGTTCAAATACAATACCACTCTCAAACCTTAAATACAGCATAAAATATGATGGTCCCTACGGACCCATCGAGGTTCCAAAGAGAAGCCTCACAACAACATATTACACCTTCTGGACATACCCTGACGCTGTTAATATAAAAATTCCAGTGGATTACTATTTGACCGTGCCTCTCTACACTGACCCGGACACATACCGGGTGACTGTGACCTACAGGGCCCTTTAAAGATTAAAATAGGAAGAGGTGGGTCTACCATCCCCTATCCTGCATCCTGCCCTCTTCAGGGATTTCACTGATCTCCAGGCCCCTCATGGCTGTTCCAAGCCCCCTGGAGACCTCTGCTATAACCTCCGGGTCATCATAGTGGGCTGTGGCCTCAACTATGGCCCTGGCATACCCTTCAGGGTTGTCTGATTTGAATATACCTGAACCAACAAAGACACCGTCGGCTCCAAGCTGCATCATGAGGGCTGCATCTGCAGGTGTTGCAACCCCCCCGGCTGCAAAGTTAACCACAGGGAGCTTTCCAAGTTTCGCTGTTTCCCTGACAAGTTCAAGGGGGGCCTCAATCTTTCTTGCAACCTCCCAGAGCTCCTCTTCCTCCTTGTTCTGGATCTCCCTGATCTCACTCATCATTATCCTCATGTGCCTTACAGCTTCAACAATGTTGCCTGTCCCTGGTTCCCCCTTGGTCCTTATCATGGCGGCGCCCTCATCTATCCTCCTGAGGGCCTCTCCAAGGTTCCTTGCACCGCAGACAAATGGCACAGTGAATTTCTTCTTGTCTATGTGGAACCTCTCATCGGCAGGTGTCAGGACCTCACTCTCATCTATCATGTCAACGCCGAGGGCCTCGAGGACCTGGGCCTCCACGAAGTGTCCTATCCTGACCTTGGCCATTACAGGTATGGACACTGCATCCATTATTTCCTGGACCTTGTTTGGATCAGCCATCCTTGCAACTCCCCCTGAAGCCCTTATATCGGCTGGTACCTTTTCAAGGGCCATGACAGCGACTGCTCCTGAATCCTCTGCAATTGCTGCCTGTTCAGCGTTCACAACGTCCATTATAACGCCGCCCTTGGTCATCTTTGCAAATCCCTTCTTGAGTACTTCTGTACCGTGCAGCATGATAAATCTCCTCCATCAGAATGATCATTATAATATTTGAAAATCAGGGGTTAAATATCTATTGCAGTGAGGTTCAGGGGTCTCTCAGAAACTTTTGGGTTGATGTTCGAAAAAGCTTTATCCTGTCCAATATGCAGGTTCTGAGGTTTATCCGTGATTTTACACCCTTTATGGTTTTGATTTGAGTTTTATACTCCTGGATAAGTTTTCTGGAAGATTTTTCCAGTTTACTGGTTGCTGGCTCAATATCAGTCAATCAGGAATGCCCAGAATGTTTTGGATTATGGAAGAGTTATCATCGACCTTATAACCTTTGTTTCCCCCGCCTATAACATCTACAGTCACATTTACTAACGTAAACATCCCTATACTACCAGCGGGTGGTGGCCTGGAAATTAAAATTTTTTGAGTAGTTCCTCAATTTTTTCCATGAAATCATAAAAGTCTGGGAGGTGTTTTTTCAGGATATTGAAGGCTATCTCATCATCAATTTTACCATAACGATGAACCAGGATGTTCCTGAAAGCTTTCATGGCTCTGAGCTTTTCACCCATCTCATTACTGATAATATTATCTCGCAGAAGGTTTTCGAAAACGTCCTCCTCTTCACCTGGAACCCCAAGTTTTAAATCAGAATTTAGTATTGAACATATGTCAAAGATATTCTCTATGGAAAATTCCAGTCTTTTATAGATGCCGTCTTTTACGAGTCCGAGCCCGGAAAACTCTTTGAAGGTTTCAGGAGTATTCTCTTCCACTAGTTTTACGCTTTCCTCTATTTCCTTAAGTTTTGTCCTTATAATGGTTTTTCTTACCATGGCTCCGCCCTTTATTCTATTGGTTTTTCTCCAATATAATCATAGAACCTGTTTTTGAATGCTTCAAATTCTTTTATGGTCTCCCAGGCAATATCATGCAGGAATGTTTCATCCTCACAGTAGATTACCTTCCCCTTCAGCACCTCAACCCTAATATATAATGGGAGAACTTGGAAAATTTGAACATCAAATACCTCTGGAAGCTTTGATAAAAGCCTGAACCTGAAATCTGATGCCTCCTCCATATCACCATCATAATAAATGCAAAGATCTATATCAGAGCCGCTGTGCATTCTATCCCCGGCTGCTGACCCATACAATATTATGAACTTCACCCTCTCAAAGCCTCTGGTTGCCTTTATCTCATTAAGGGCCTTTTTTACCATTTTCATGGAATCCATCCATAAAAGGTTTATCTTCCAAGATATTTTATTCTTTCCCCTTGAATGGGTCTATCAGGACCTTGTGGATTGATTTCTAAAGATTTATCCTGTCCAATATGCAGGTTCTGAGGTTTATCCTTGATTTTAGACCCCTCATGGTATTATGCGTTTTATGCTCTTTGGGATGTACCATCCTTAACCCCTTTTTACTTGAACAGACCAGGAAAAAGGGCTTAACAGTCCTATACGCAATAAATTCCTCCCAAACCATTTTCCTAAGCTAGAGGATCTGAAGGGTTTTCTGTGGGATTCACCTGAATTTTCATGTGCTCTGAGGGATCCTCACAGAATTAGTGAAAGTTTTATAGGTCTGCTCCAGCAAGCTAAAATTCGAAGCAGTTTTTTGCCTGTTACCTAATCCATATAAAAACTTTAAGGTTCCTTTATCCTGCTAAGATCTGCACAGAGACGTTTGATTAGAAAGGCCACAGTTCCTGAAAGTGCCTCAACTGGGGATGCGCAAGGTATTTAAGAACCGCCACCATATAATTCACACCTGAAAAAACTTCATTAGTGATTCAAATGGTTGCTGGAACATTCACCGGATCTGTAATCTACTCCCATGCAATACCTGCAGTTATGGGATTCCTGAGCATGATTCTGATATGTAATGGTGTTATGGATGATAACCGGGACCAGGTCCTTGCAGGTGTTGGCATATTCTTTGCAGCCGGTCTCTTACCCTTCATCATCCTGCCCTTCATCCTCGGAATCTAGTCAGATTTCACCCTCAAGTTTTCTTGTGGCCATTAGGGATGCGAACCTTCCAGCCGCCTCAGGACCCACCATTCTTCTGGCATGCACATAGGCGGCCATGTAGGTGTCCCCCAGACCCGTTGGGTCAAGTTCCCTCACAGCCCTCACAGCCATTACCCTTATTCTGGAGCCGCCATGGCAGATGACTGAACCCCTCCTGCCGCATGTTACCACCGCCTCGGAGGTATGACGGGCCAGCATCCTCAGAGCCCTGGATGGGTTATCTGAGATCGTCCCAAGTTCATTCACATCAAGGAATACACCATCCCCTGCCTCCATGACCCTCCATATGTGCACTGCAGGTTTCAGTATTACGCTGCTTCCCATGGGATGTCTGAGGTAACCCTGAAGTCCTGTGTAGAGCCTGTGTCTCTCACCCAGGAATTCAAGGGTCCCGAGGGGTATGTCTGAGGGGAGGAGAGGTCCTGCAAGTACAGCGGTCCAGTCCTCCTCTGCAAGGCCATCAAGGTCCTCAACTTCTATGGGGTTTTCAGCGAAGTTTGACCTCTGAATCCTGCTTGAGGTATCGCCATTGAGGTAGATGTTTTCAAATTCAACTGTACGGTCATGGTAGATGGGCACGACCCTCGTCTGATCCGGGAATTCCTCAAGGAGCTCCGAGTCTTCCTCTGAGATTGTTACCAGGGCTGTGTGGCTGGTGCCAAGATGGGAAAGGATCCTTGAGTAGTAGTAGACAGCACCACCCACCTTCACCTCGGTGGAGTCTCCCCTCACAATGATGTCCCTGCTTACCGGGCCTATGAGGAGGTACCCGCTCCCTGAACTCACCCGGGCCTCACCATCCCCTCATGGAGTGCCCTTCCAACAAGGACCGCCCTGACACCCATAGCCTCAAGTTCAGGTATCTCCTCAGGGAGAACACCACCACCGGGTATTACACGACCTATAAGTGGTCTGAAGAGTTCAAGGAGCTCCCTGTTGAAACCCCCTGAGGTACCAACGGCCCCTATATCAAGGAGGATTATATCGGATTCGTATCCCGTTAAAAGGTCCCTGAATTCCTCGAGCCCCATTTCAAGGTTCCTTGAGTGGAGCTTCATGTCCTTAACGTCCACGCTGATAACTGTCCTCTCTGATGGATAGTTCCTGAGGATCTCCTCCAGCTCCCCTGTACTATCAAGGGTCTCCGTTGCAACAACTACCCTCGATGCGAATTCAAGCAGGAAGTGGAATGTTTCACGATCCCTGACACCGGCATCAAGGATCACAGGGAGGATGTGGTTCACCCTCCTCACCGCTTCGAGGTTTGAGCCTGTTCCCTCAATGGCATCCAGGTCCGCTATGTAGATGGACCTTGCACCTGCCGCCCTGAGGGATAGTGCGATGTTTACGGGATCGGGTGAAGGTGAATATACTGACTCCAGGGGCCTGTATTTTTCACGTTCACCGGATTTCCCTGATACCGCGATCCCACACTTCAAATCAATAACAGGTATGATCTCAATCATCGGTATAACTCCTGATTAGCTCAATTCTGAATATTTATGTCTCTGGAATACTTAAAGCTTCATTTAATATGAGGGGCTAAAAATAGGGATCTACAATAAAAGGAGTTAGAGGTTGTGGAAAAAATTGAAATGCGGTCCATTATCCCTGGACCATTATGAGTTTACCTGTCTTGGGGTCACGGTAGACTGTTCCCATCTCAACGTACCCCTGGCCTGAACCAGAGGTGGTCTGCGGGGTATCATTGAGTTCCTGACCCTTCTGGACCTCAACAGCCTTCTTCATGGCCTCCATGGTCTCCTGTCTCTCCTGGGGAGTCATATCAGCAAATACAACGTTCTGCATGTTCCATGAGAGTACCAGGAATATCAGGAAACCAACTGAGAGTACCAGCATGGCGTCAACCAGGTTGGCGCTTCCAGCCATGGGGTCCTCTTCATTTTGATCCGATAGGAGTCTTCGCCGGCGCCTGAGCGGCATTATCCATCACCTCCAGCACTGCCTCGGCCATTGTCTCAAGGTTTGAGAGGTACTCCTCATACCATCTCCTCCTGACCTTGGAGATGACGTAGGCTATACCCCCAGATGCAAGTCCCACAACTGTTGTGTCGAAGGCTATGATGATGGCCTGGGCCAGTGTATTGATGTCACCCGCACCGAGGGCTGCAAGACCTGGACCCATGGGTATGAGTGTCCCCATCAATCCAAGGGTTGGGCCGAGTCTGGTTACAATGTCTGTCTTCTCCAGGCTCTTTGCAGCCTTGAGTTCCTCGTTCTCTATCAATTTCCTTGCAAGGGCCTCCCTTGATTTAGGTCCAAGTTCAGTTGTCCCTGCAATGTCCATGAGCACCGCCTTCTGGCTCTGGGGTATCTCCATTGAATCAACGACCTCAATTATCTTCTCGGGGGTTCCTGGATTTGAAATTGATTTTATTGCTGATTCAAGTTCCTTAACATCAGTCCTTATCCTTCCAGAGTACTCTGATATGAGCCCTCCAAGGGTCACTATGGCGTATACCATGAATAACAGCAGGCCCGCTATAACAGGTATGAGGAGGCTCTGGGAGACAACGTGTAGTGCACCGCTCAGTATCTCACTGCCGGGTACTGCAACCATACATATCACCTCTTACTATTCTATGAACGTGCTTTTTCTCTTGTTAAGGTAGATTCCAAGCCCCATCAGGGCTAGGGTTCCAAGGACCACGTATATTATCGTGTCTATCCCTGGCACCGTGAGGGGTGTCATCTTCATGCTCATGACGCTGTTCACGTTTGGGAGCACTATGGCAGCCGTGAGGAAGTATAGGCCGGCAAAGAGCATGAAGTTTCCAAGTAGAACCGGGTATGGTTTCCTGATTGCGGCTGCGATTCCATTGGCGAAGACATAGAAGAAACCTATGAATGCTGCAAGGATTACTCCTGAGTACTTGCCAAGGGTAACCGCTGACACTCCAATTATCGGTGATACCAGAATTATGCTGACGATGACCGCCCCGAAACAGCAGGGGCATGGTGCAACCATTGCCACACATGCAGTCTTTGCTGTGTCACGTCTGTGTTCCTTCCACTCCCTGAGAGTGTGGACACCCGCGAATATGAGAATGGCTGCCATTATGATTGTTATGAGGGAACTGTAGGTGTTGAAGAAGCCCTGAAGCGAGTTCATGTAGGCATCTGCCAGGGCTGCAAGTGCATACACCCCCACTCCGTAACCTGCGGTTATGAGGGCCGCCATCTTCCTTGATAGTCCTGCAAAGCCCATCGCCAGTCCAATCTTCACACCGAATATCAGGAGAACCGATAGGATCCCCGCCTGCCACAGTAGATTTGCAATGTCCATGATCCACACCTTCCACCTTCAAGTTTTGTGATTAATTAGTATATAAATTAAATTATTACGTATTCCTGACTTAGATGCTCTATTTTATTACTACATTTTTTATTACTGCGCTCAGGTTCTGAATAATAACTCATTCAAATAAATTTTATTGAAATTAAAGTTAATCTGATATTTAAGTTTTTTCAAAAAAGAAAATGGGGAGGATGTTATCTCCTTCCCGGTCCAAAGAAGTATCCAACTCCAACGAGGACCAGAATGGCTACAATACCTACCACACCATATACTGGAAACTCCGTTCTCTGTTTCACTGTTGATGGAGTCTCTGTAACCTCATATGACTTCTTCTGACCACTTTCTCCAGCTGCAGAATTCTCTGACATGGCTGATGCCTGTGAAACTGCAGAAAATGCTCCCTGTGAACTTCCTCTGGAATGGCTTCTTCCGCCGCCTGAACCCCCAGATCCAGTCGCTGGCTTTGAAGGTCCTGTGGTTGGACCGGTGGATGGATTTTCGCCGGGATTCACATCTGATGAAGGTTCAGGGGCAAATACCTGGGCACCTGTTGCTGCATAGAGTGCTGCTGTGAATCTTTTCCTGATATCTGATGACATGTACTGGCCAAGCCACTTCATAAGTTCCCTGTCACCACAGATGGAACCTGAACAGGAAACACCATTCTCTGCAACATAGCGTCCGAGATTCTCCGCAATAGTGGTAAGCTGTTCAGTCCTGGCATTCCAGTATCCCCTGTTTGCCATCTCAGCAAAGTGAGCCAGGATGTCCATTGCAGCATAGGGGTTCCTTGAGTAGTAGCTTGTGAGACCAAGATTGTACCTGTCTGCAACCAGAGCATCATAGTAGGAGTCCCAGAATTTGCTGTCCAGTAGATCGGGGACTGTGTACTCCCAGGATACAAGGTGTGATGTGTACTTTGCTATTGTCCTTGGCCCCTGGTAGCCCTCATTGAGGATGCTACGCAGCCAGTCAGGATTCAGGTACCTTGTCCTGTATTCAATTGCAAGGAACTGTTTAAGGGATAGTACCCTTGGATTTGCCGGGTTCGCATAGTGGAGCACATACAGATTGGGAGCTCTGCCATTGTTCATCATCTCAATGGCCATTGAGAGACCTCCGAAGTAGTCAAAGTAGTCGTCGTTATCTGCAACACCGTACAGGTTGGTGTTTCTGCTGTGGTATGCTGTCTGGATGCCCTTAAGGAGTTCCTTAAATGTTTCTGGCATTGAAACTCCCCATGACCTTTCACTGTATGCATGGCTCATCCTGTTGAAGTAGATCTCTGCGAGTTCGCTTCTATCGTTCCATGTCCATGACATCTCTGTTCCCTTGCTGACACCTGCACCGTAGTCCCCCACCGGAGGTGCGAATATCCTTGTGATGGCAACTTCTCCTGCATCATTGGCATTCATTCCTGCCTGCATGTACCTTATGGTGTCATTGATCCAGTGAATTGCAATGTAATTGGTACCCATGGGTTCGCTACCCTTGAAGCTGGTGTACTTTGCATCGACGAGGGTCTGCAGCACATAGTCCAGGGAACTTTTCAGTGCCGGGTGGGCTGCAACGATTTCACTGTAGGATGCCGCGAGGGCAACACGGTAGGCCCTGTCCATGTTTATGAGAAGCCTCGGGAACAGGTCCCTGAAGAGCCCGCTTGTTGTTACAACAGGGTCAACCCTTGGTCTTTCTGTGAATGCCGGGAGCCCTGAAGCTGATCTTAGAGCATTTATATCATCAAGTAGCTGTGAGAGTGGTGTTGCCTTCATATTTGAAGCTGAACCCGTAGATGACCATGTGGGCTCCACACCCATGAGTCTCAGGACAAATGAGACCATGGTTCCATCGTCACGTACCGTCTCAACACACCAGACAACTGCTGCAACCTTCTCAGGGATTCTGTCAAACTGCGCAAGTGCCATGTCTGCCAGGCGCTTACCCAGGTTCCATGCCGTCTTTGTTGGCATGAGGTTCTCTGAAACCGCATAGAAGTTGCTGCCAGTTGGAAGTGCTGAAGGGTTTCGCACAGGATCGTTACCTGCCCTTGGTGTTATGAATCCTCCATTAAGTGCATCCAGGAGTGAATTCATCTCTGAATTGAAGCTCTGATTTATCAATGCAACGTACTCAAGGGCCCTGTTAAGGAGTTCTGTTATCCGAGGATTGTCTGTTAGGCTTGATGGTGGTGTACCACCCATCACCTGGAGTATCCAGTTTACTGTTATGTTGTTGAGCTCCTCCGCCTGCAGTGCCGTGAGGTTATCGAAGTTCCAGCCCCTCGCGGCGGCTATGAGCCTCTGAAGTGAAGGGCTTGATGGTCCTCCATCCGATGAGACCATGGCTGCTGCCAGGAGTGCTATCTCCTCATCAGTCCACCTCAAACTGAAGGTGTGCAGTCCAACAGGCATCAGTGTCTGCTGAAGTACCACAAGGTAATCCTCTACCCTTTCAATGTCATCCACTGTGAAGTTTTCAGGGTTTATGCCCAGCTCTGCAGCCATGTTAAGTTTTATGACGAGGTTCCTGATGGAGTTGAAGTATTCCTGTTTCAGGGGACTTGAATTCGGGGTCTTTGCATAATCATCTATGACGGCCCTGAGTTCCAGAAGATCACCGTAAAGCTGTGTTGTTTTCATTGGAGGGGTTAGGTGATCTATTATTACAGCATAGCCCCTTCTCTTGGACTGTATACCCTCACCGACACCGTCCATTATGTAGATGTAGACTGAGGGCTTTGTACCGGCACATATCTGTGAGAAGTCGAAGCTGCTTAGTGCAACCTGCTTTCTTGGTAGCCACTCATAGGTGGCGTGTCTTCCAATGTGTACCTGTGCGTCTGCATTGAACACCGTGTTCACCCAGGCATACCATGCAAGGTACTGGTGTGGGGGTGCAACCACTGTACTGTGGTAGAGTTTATCAACATCAGCCTCCCATCCCCTCTGGGGTTCCGGGCCTATGAATACGTTTCCAAAGACCAGGCCGGGGATGACGATGTACTTCCTGCCGTTTCTCTCCACTGTCATGACGTTTCCTGGTGGAGATCCCCATCCATTGAATCCCGGGACAGCCAGGGCCTGGAACTCATTCTTGAACTGGTAGAAGAGATTCCATGCTGCATCGGTACTCTCCCCCGTCCTGGCACTGTTCAGAACTGTCCTTAGGGCTTCTGTCATGTTTCTGATCAGCGAAGATGCTGCCTGTGCCTTCTCAGGATAGGTGTTTGCAAGGGATAACATTTCTGAGGACCACTTATCAAGGGTTCCAAGGGCTGCCTTGTAGGCAGTATCACTTGAAGCATAGTTCAGGGCTAACTTCAGGACCTCCTCAATGTAACCAACCGGTCCCTCTATGACCTGTTTTCTTGCAACAGGGTTGAGGGTCTGGAACCATGCATAGTATTCCTCTGCATCCCACAGAATGACTGATGTGGCATTTGCAAGCCTTTCAAGTTCTCCTGGCGCCCATAAAGCAACATTTATTCCCCTCTCTGTCAGAAGTCTTACCAGGTCGTCAGCTGCCCGAGGGAACCCTGAAACACTGTATCCTGCACTCTGCAGTGACTTGAGAATCTCCACCAGGGTTTCCGGGACATTGAGATAGCTTGCACCTATGTTGCCCTTCCCGGGAGGGTAGTTGTAGTAGATTAGGGCCACCCTTTTCTCTGAGTTCATGAGGTACTTCAATCTCAACCAGTTGCTGATCCTGTTTACAAGGTAGTCCATCTGCTCCTCTATCGGAGTGTAGGCGACTATCTCAACACCGGTCATGTTATCCATGGACTTTGCAGGTGCTGCGACGAATATGGGTTCTATGATTCCCTGTGTCTCGGGTATTGCAATCTGGTAGTAGTTGTCGCTCCATAGAAGTCCATCATCTGAGATTATCCATTCACCCTCTTCCCTCTTTGTTGATATCATCGCCCTGAAGACGGGAACGTTCATCCTCTCAAGGAGATTGGCTGTCTGGTTCACAAAACCGGAGCCGAGGGTGAATGTTGTGAAACTTACCAGCGCATCTATTCTGTATCTGTATCTGGAAGAGTTTGCCTCATATTCTGCTGCAGTTATAACCCTTGATGGGTCTGCGGGATCATAGACAAAGAATTTTACCATGGCTGAATAGATGTTGAGTGGCTGTGTCCCGTTAACACCAGAATATGCCCCAACAACGGGTATGACGTTTAATCCCTTTGCTGTGAGTTTCTCTATTATGCTGTCAAAATGTGCCATGTCACCTGATAGGAGCACGCTGTCAAGTCCTGCGATTCCGACGGTGGGCCTTGATGTGTTGAGTGGGTATGCTGCAAGGTAGTCCGCTAGGCTTGTGAAGACCCTGCCGTCCCGGTAGAGCATCTCGGCTGGCAGCGTAACCGGTGCTGCGGGTTCCCATACAGATGGCCATGTGCCGCCGTTCATCACCGTGAAGTTCTTGAGCAGGAGTTTGAACTGGTTTTCATAGTTCACAGTCCCCTTCTTTGCATAGTAGAGGCCATAGGTCACCCATGGTGCCAGCTGCGGGTACGTTGCCACGTAATTCTTTAGACGGGCCTCATTGGAATTCTTAAGGTCATAGAGGATTGTGTTCTTTGTATCTGTGTTTCCGATGACCGAAGCAGGTATGCCCTGGAATATTTTAACCCCGTTGATCTGTGACATGTTTGTAAGGTCAGGGTCGCTCTCAAGGACAATGAATATCTTGTTTGGCCTGTTAAATGCGATCTCAGGGTGGGCATTCATAACGTTCCTGAAGTTTCCTGAGTCAAAGAGCCACTCTGCAATTACGATGTCTGCTGATTCAATAAGTGACTTCAGCTCTGCAGGATCCATCTTTGAAATCTGTGTGGTTGTCCTCACCTCAAACCGAACAGCCCATGTTGACCTGTTCTGAGGGTTATAACCAGATTGTGATGGATTTATGATTTCCATAACCCTCTTTGCAGCATCATTGGTCATCTTGGAGCTTGTGGATGAATGTATGACAAGTACCACTGGATCTTTAATCTGATCCGTGTTATTTGCTGTGATTGAGTCTCCCGTACTAACCTCCGTGCTGTTGTCTGCTGCTGCTACGCTCTGGCAGAACATTAACATGAGAATGACTGCTGTTACTGTAATCAGATGTTTTCTCATGATCCTTTCACCTCCTTTAAATTTTTCAATATTCATTTATTGTGAAGACAATATAAATTATTGTTATTACTATTTCGAGGCAATTGAAAAATAGAGTATTAATAAATAAATAATATTACTTATTTTATATGTGTATCATGAAAAAGTAATACCAACATAAAAAAAGAAAAAAAATGGATGGGTTTATTTTCCTGCTTCGCCCCTGAGGAATCCGAAGGCCACAAGACCAGCAGCAACAAGGACGCCCACGAT